>CP146203.1:962602-1283469 GCA_039995105.1 Jonesiaceae bacterium BS-20 | reverse complement strand
GCGAGAGTCACCCCGGGACAATCACTGGTCTCAGATAACACTCGCATGCCAACCGTGCGCGCGTCAGCTCCGTCCGCAATGACGGGCTCGGTACGCATAGTTGGCTGGGCCTTGGAATGCTCTGTCAACGACCATAGGGCGCCGATCAGAAGGGGAGTGGCCAATGCAATAAGGGTGCCGCGCCCCATCAGCACACCGAGAACAATTAATCCCAAACTCAGTGCCAACCCAAATTTGACGGTGTGGTGTACCCGCCACCCTTGGGGTTTGGCACCCGGTACGCCAGTAAGATGTTGCGCCACGGGTTACACCTGGGCCGCTGGAACCGTGACCGGACCGGGGACCGAGTTGAGGATCCCCTGCACAATGCCAACCGTACTGGCACCCGATGCCCACGCTGTTGGAGTCAGCGTCAGGCGGTGAGCCAAGCCCGCAACGGCCACGGGCTTCACGTCCTCCGGGACCACGAAGTCCCGGCCCGCCAACACCGCATACGCCCGCGCAAGCAACAACAGCGCCTGCGAACCACGAGGTGAGGCCCCCACCTCAACGGCCGAGTGTGCCCGTGTGGACTCAACAATATCTACGCAATACCGCACAATATCCTGGTCCACGTGCACCAGCTCCGTGCCGTGGGCCATGCGAAGTAGGGTGTGCGGGTCCGTGACTCTAGTAACCGTGGCATCCTGGGTGCGCCGCGCCAACCGGCGTTGCAAGATCTCGATTTCGGATTCGGTGCCCGGGTAACCAACCGAAATCCGGACCATAAACCGGTCCAATTGAGCCTCCGGCAACGGATAGGTGCCCTCAAACTCAACGGGGTTAGAGGTGGCCAACACGTGAAATGGTTGCGGCAACGCAAAGGACAGACCGTCGATTGTGACCTGCTGCTCGGCCATGGCCTCGAGCAGAGCAGACTGGGTTTTGGGGGCCGTACGGTTGATCTCATCCGCCAAGAACAGACCGGTGAAGATGGGGCCCCGGCGCACCTCGAATGCCCGCGTGACGGGGTTAAAGATCGAGCCACCTGTGATGTCCGATGGCAACAGGTCAGGGGTGCACTGGAGGCGGGCAAAATCGAGGCCAAGCGCCTGCGCCAAGCTCTTAGCCACCAAAGTTTTACCTAAACCTGGCACGTCCTCAAACAAAATGTGGCCACCACTCAAGATTGCCGCGAGCGCCACCCGTAAGGGTTGGTCCATACCCACCACAACGGTTTGAACCGACTCCATAATCTTGGAGCCAAGGTCACTAATCTGCGCGGCGGTGGCGGCACCTGGCTCGAGTGCGGCGGGTGCAAGTTGCTGCAGGATATTTTCAAGCGTGGTCAAGATTTGCTCAAGGTCAGTAATGGTCAGGTCCGGCTTGTTCGAGGTGACCGCGGTGTGGACAGGGGGTCCGAGGAGTTTGCGGCAGGCTTCTTGATCGGCTGGGTCTTCTAAGTTGAGCCCGGCTGCCATGACCGCACGCTGTGCGACCAGCCGGACGTAGCGGTTGCCGCCAAAGGAGATTGCGTTGTCCCGGCTGAAGAGCATCCATGACAGCTCCGAGGTTTCATCGCGTGCCCCCGCACGGCGTTTGGAAAGGGGCACTCGCCACGTGAGGTGCACGCCGTTTCCTACCCGGAAGATCAGCAGAATGGCGGCTGCTCCCGCAACCGCTAACGTCAGAGCTGCTGCGGGAGACACGATGCCCGCGACCGCGAATGTGGCCGCGGCAAATACCAGCGCGAGCAGTCCCCAGGCAAGGGCCGTGTGGTTGCGCAAAGCCTTAGAAAGATAGCCCCGCGTTGGTTTAGGAAGGTTACCCATGGGTGGCGCCCACAAAGTCTTGTTCGAGCTTGGACATGATCGCCAGTGCTCTTGTGCGGGCATCTGGAATCAGTGGGTCGCTAGTGAACCGGGCCTGTTGGTAAAGCGCCAAAAGCTCTTCGATTGCTTGGGGTGTGGCCGGCGTATTGGACAGCACTTGGAGCGTAAATTCGGTGGGAGTTTGGGCGGGGTCCCTGACCGTGCCGGCTTCTTTGGCGGCATTTTCAAGGCTCAGCCAGGCCGAGATGATTGCGTCCTTCGAGGTGGTTGCAGACCGTAGATAGCCCTGGCCCACCTGGGCAGCGTGATGCATCAGGGGCATGAGCACTTGGCTCTCTGGGTCAGCTGAAGTGCCTTGGCCTTGCGAGCGGACCTCAACCGATCGGTTACGGAGCGCGGAGTTCAAGAGGGCAAGTCCGCGCCGCGAGACCCTGAAGAAGAGATAAATAAATATCAACCCGGCCACCATCAGCACGGATTTTCCGATCCAGTTCCCGCCTTCATCAGCGCGTTCCTCACCAAGGGGTGGGGCGATGGGGGCAATGGGTTCAACTTCTGCAACGGGAGGTACGGCGAGCAATTCCAGAAGCGGCGGCGGTAGTTGTATTTGCAGGGGGCCGCTCAGTGTCACCGCACCGGCTAACAGCGCACAGCACACTACGGCTAGCAGTAGTTGCTTGGGTTTGGCTGACACCTCGGGCTCCCTTGTCCGTAATCCCTTAGGAGGTTATCAGTTCACCTCCAAGAACACCGGCAACCGCAGCGGTCAGGAATGCGGCCGGGTCCTGTTCGTAGGTGCGCCCCATGGTGGACAGTCGAACCGGGCTGGCTAACAGCGCCTCGTGGAGATCTTGGGTGGCAGTTACCGAGATATAGGTGTGGTGGGGAGCTTGGCGCTGCAGCTCATCTATCTGCCGGTCAATCTTTGCGGTCAGTTCTGCTGCACTAACAACCGATTGCCCAAAGGTGGGCAAGATCTGGTCGAGTTGGGGTACGACAATCTGCCCGGGTGCCAGTGCGACCCGGCCCAAAGCGGTGAGCGAGTGGTGAGAGATACCAACGTGGCGTTCTCGTAAGTCCGACCCGGAGACTCGCAGGGAACCAACACCGGTGCCGCCAAGAACGCTGACCGCATTCATGGCTTCGCCAACCGCTACTCCGGAAAAGCCCCAAGTGGTGCCGGTGCCAAGGTTGCCGGGGCCCTGAATGAGAACGGCAATATCGGCTTGCACGACGTGCCGGGCGGCCAAGAGGCCCGTGTGAACGGTCACGGCCTCATAGTCGCCCCCGAAGGCCTGCCCCACAGTAATGGTGGAATCCAGCCACCCAATCTCGCGCAGGGTCGCCACCGTCCGGGAGAACCAAGCGGGTAGCGCCCCACCGTCGGTCATGATGTAGGCAACCTTTGGTTGCGCAATACCGTGAGTCTGGGCATGGCTGCGGATTCCCGCAACAATTGCTGGCAACGCCGAGTGCAGGTCCGCGGTGATCACCGGCATGCCATCGATGCTGTCTGCTTCACGCAGCGTCTCATGGTCGGGGGACTCTTGTTCGTCCACACCCAGCACCATGGCCTGGGTTGGGGTGTACCGCGCTTTCACGAGGTGCCCGGGAGACTGCCGCGGTCCGGGGGCCTCGGCGTGCTCACGTGACAGAACCGCGGCCACGAGTGCGTAGCCGCCGGTTCCCAGCCCTCTGTCGAGCGCAGTTGAGTTCAGAACGACCTGATCTCCCACCTCGGGCGCCCCCACCAGCAGGGGATAAGCCAGGGCCCGCACAGTACGACCCTGCTCGTCTTGCACACTGAGTTCTTGCGCTCCGGTCCACGCCCGTCCAAGCGACACAACTTTTCCTACCCGCCAAGTAATCACATATCTAACGCTACTGGACTAGCGTGGTCTTTGATGTCTACTTCCATATCTTCTGAAGAGCGTTTGCTCAATTTGGTCATCGCATTGATGAACACCACGTCATATATGACCCGGGCGCAAATAGTTGCGACCGTGGCCGGCTATGACCAAAGCGCTGCGGTTACCGCGCAAGAACGCATGTTTGAGCGCGATAAAGTCACCCTGCGCAACCTTGGCCTGCCCCTGGTGACGATCGATCGTGCGGGCCACGCAAGCGAAATTGGGTACCGCATTGATAAGGACTCCTATGGGCTAGGGGAGTTCAACTTCACACCCGCACAGTTCTCCGTGTTGTCCCTTGCCGCGACGTTATGGAAAGAAAATACGGCGCTTGCGGCGGACTCCACCCAGGCACTCACTAAGCTGCGCTCGGGTCACCTCGGGCAAACCGATACCGATGCCTTAGCCGGGTTAGCGCCCCGGCTGCGGGATTCCACGGGAATTTCCGAACAGCTTATCGATGCCATTAGCTTGCGCCGCACCATTGCTTTCGATTACCGGGCGGCACATTCGGGCGAGCTTGCGAGACGTAACGTCGCTCCCTGGCGCGTAGCCGTGCGCGGTGGGGCCTGGTATCTGATTGGTTTCGATCTAGACCGTGACGCCCCACGGGTGTTCCGGTTCAGCCGCTTTGAAAGCAAGATCACCACGGTCAAGAAAGCCGCACCTTATGAGATCCCGCAGGATCTTGATGTGGACCGGCTGCTTGGCATCCATGCCCAACCGGTCGCCCAGAAAACCGCAACCATTGCGCTGCGAACTGACCGAGCCCAGAGTCTGCGCCTGCGCGGAACCCAGGTGGCCAGTGACCCGCGACTGGCGGAGTACGAGATCTTCACCCTGCCGTACCAACATGTGGGGCGGCTTAGCGAGGAATTGGCTGGTTATGGGGACGCAGTCCTAGTCATGGAACCGGCTGAACTACGCGGCGCGGTAATCGCCAGATTACGTGCAGTCGTTGCTCTGGCCCCGCCAGAATCCGTAACTTCACCGGACCAGTCCGCAACATCGACGAGCCAGGAGGCTTAATCATGGCCGAATCTGCCTCACGCCGGCTCACCCGGCTCTTGTCGCTCGTCTCCTACCTCTCTGAAGCAGGCGAGGTGAGCCTGTGGGACCTTGCGCAACACTTTGATGTCAGCCCAGAGCAGCTCCTCATTGATATCGACACCTTGTGGACCTCAGGTACGCCCGGATACCTTGCCGACGATCTGATCGATTTTGATTACGATTCGTACGAAAACGGAACCATTCGGCTGACCCAGAGCCGAGGTCTAACCAAACCGCTACGCCTAGGTGCCCGCGAAGCCATGTCGCTCATTGCCTCGCTCAACGCCTTGCGTGAGATTGTGGGTTCGGTTTCCGGGTCGCCCCAGGAACTGACGGTGGTCTCCGAGATCATCACGCAATTGAGTGCCTACTTGGACAACGGCACCAATGCACTCGATGTGAAATTGGAACTTTCAGGCGCCCCCGAGATCCTCAAACGCGTGCACCGGGCGATTAACACCAAGGTGGCCCTGAGCATTGATTACGTCAATGCTAAAGATGAGCGTTCCGAGCGGATCATTGAACCGTTTGAGCTCTTCAACGACCGGGACCAGTTGTACGTGGTCGCCTTTTGCCACTCCGCAAACCAAGAACGCCTCTTTCGTCTTGATCGAGTTGCCGCCGCAACGGTGCTTGAGCACGTGCCCATTACGCATGTCCAAGCAGACCGGCAAGCAACCGTGGTGCCACGTTCCGCCAGTCAAGTCTCGCTCCAACTCGCTCCGGGCGGACAATGGCTTGCCGACCACCTCCCGCACACCTCCTCGGTGCGTAACCCAGACGGTTCAATCACCCTCGAACTCGAGGTTGCCAACCCGCAGTGGCTGGACAGCACCATCTTGCAACACGCGCCGCTCATCCTCGAGGTCCAGCCCGCACTGGCGGTTGCGGCCGCAGGGGCCCACGCTCGATCCACTTTGGCACAGTATGATTATTGGGAACGCCAACAAGTGTTCACCGACAGTGCAAGCAATCAAGAAAACCCGGGACCCATCCCGGTTAAGGAGCCCTAAATGTGGTTTGGTATTTGGGCAACCCTCATCTTGGCGCTTGTCCTGACACTAATTGCCTGCGCAATTATGCTGTGGCGCAAGGCGAGGAAAACACTTCGAACCCTAGGTGACTCATCCGAAAAAATGGGGGAGTCGTTTGCGGATCAAAGCCGCGCCAACCTCGTGCTTGCCGGGCTCACACCCGTACGAGACACCGATGTGTTTGGTGGCACAGAACGCAAGATCGCATTGCGCGAACAGCGAGCGGCCACCAAATATGTGCGCAGAAATCGACGCCAAACGCGTCATGAAGAGGCCTATGCGCGGTGGCAAGCATTTAATCGGTAGGCTATACACTGGAACATCTTTCTACTTCGGCACGCTCACAACGCAAGTGCCGCAACATATCGGAGAAAATCATGCCCGGGTTAACTAAACCTTCACACTGGATCGTCTTACTGATAGTGGTCCTGCTCCTGTTCGGCGCTAAGCGTCTACCAGAGTTGGCAAAGGGTGTTGGTCAGTCACTGAAGATCTTTAAGAAAGAGATCAAGGATCTTCAGGACGAGCCCGGCGCCCCCGGTACTTCAGCAACGCCGGAAGTACCAGAGGCCACCCCACCAGCTCAAACCAATACGCCGGAATCACAGGACAACGCATAACGGTGGCATCACCCGCACCACAGGAACGATCCCCAAAGCAGCTTCGCAAGGCCACCAGGGGACAGCAACGCAAGCAACGTAAAGCCGCGCGCGCCCAGATGAGTCTCATGGAACACCTCCAGGAACTCAAGCGACGATTTTTCCTCGCCGCCATAGGAATTGTCCTTGGCGCTATCGGTGGCTGGTTCCTCTTTGACTTGGTTTTTGCGGCGGTTCAGCAACCCTTGCTTGACGCAGCTGCACGCACCGGCCAACCCATCAACATCAACTTTGGTGCGGCTACCTCCGCGTTGGATATGCGCCTCAAGATGTCCTTTGCCATTGGCGTCATCTTGACCAGCCCGTGGTGGATCTTCCAACTATGGGGGTTCATTACACCGGGGCTGAACGCCAAGGAACGTCGATACTCCTATGGTTTTGTTGGTGCAACGATTCCGTTGTTTCTGGCCGGTTCCTACCTCGCATGGTGGGTCCTGCCTAGGGCCGTAGAGATTTTGACGGACTTTGTTCCCGATAGTGCCACGAGCCTCCAAGATGGTCAGGTCTACCTGTCCTTTGTCATGCGCTTGGTATTGGCCTTTGGGCTAGCGTTTACCCTCCCGGTGGTTCTGGTTGGGATGAACTTTTTGGGTTTCCTTTCCGGAAAATCCATGGTGGCAGGGTGGCGTTGGGCAGTTTTGACCGGATTCGTATTTTCGGCCGCGATGACCCCCACACCCGATGTTTTGACCATGCTTCTGGTAGCTTTGCCCATCATCGTCTTGTTCTTTGGCGCAACTGGAATCGCGCTCCTGCGTGACCGCCAAGTGGCCAAGAATTTGGCTCGCCTCGATGCCGAGCTAGGTTAGTCCTAACATTTTCTCTAGGTAACCGTGCACCGCGCCAACGTGTTACCGGATCAAGATATCGAGGTAATAGACCATGAGCAGGTTCCGTATTGGACTTGTCATCAACCCGACAGCGGGCCTTGGCAAGGGTGCATCCGTTGGGGTGAAGGTCCGCGACCTCTTTGCGAAACATGACATCGACGTCGCAGACCTCTCAGCGCATAACGCCAAGGATGCGTTGGCGCGGGCCCGCGCGGCCTGCATTTCTGGTCTCGACGCGCTCGTGGTGGTGGGCGGCGACGGCATGGTCAACCTCGGTGTCAACGCCACGATTGGCACCGAAACACCCCTTGGAATTGTCGCGGCCGGCTCCGGAAATGACTTTGCAACCGCTATCGAACTGCCCGTACGGCACCTAACCCAGAGCGTCGATGTCATTATTGCGGCGCTTGAAAGCGGTCACGTCAAGGCTTTCGATGCCGCACAGGTGGAGCCGCACGTCTTGGTGTCCCAGCACGCCCGGTTTGGGCGGGTGGACGCTCAGGCAACCGCTGCGCACTCCGATACTTCCCGGCGCTGGTTTGCCGGCTCGTTGTCGGTTGGGTTTGACGCCGCCGTAAACGCGCAGGCCAATACCTATAAATGGCCCAAGGGGCACCTGAAGTACTTGCGCGCAGTGGTGGCTTGTTTGGTCTCCTTCAAGCCATTTGGTTACAAGATCACAGTCGATGGCAAGACATTTGAATCTAGGGGAACACTTGCCGCGATCTCCAATTCACCACTGTTTGGTGGGGGTCTACCAATCGCGCCCATGGCGGATATGCATGACGGGATGCTCGACCTAGTGTTTGCTACTCCGTTGACTAAACCCGAGATCATGGCCATCTTGCCAAAACTCTATAAGGGTGGCCACGTTGGCCACGAGGCCGTCAGTTTTCAAAAGGGCAAGAAGATCCTCATTGAGCCCTCCAGTATTGGGCCGCTGCCCCCGGTGGCGTTTGCGGACGGTGAGGTAGTAGGCACTGCTCCACTCGAGGTGACCGCGCACGCAGGTGTGTTGCGGATCTTGGTGCCGCAAGATCACTAGCGGTTTACGCGCTGGTTGAGCGCCCCATGCTGGCTTAGGCGCTAACCTTAGACCATGTCACCAAAGCGTTCCCGGCATCGTGAACGGCGCCGCACGAATAATATTTCCCAGCAAACTTCAGTATCTTCCAGCCGCTCCACCCAAAAAGCGGCTCCCGCAGAGCCCAGTCCCGCCGAACGTTATGCTCGGTCCCGCAAGATCTCAACCGCCGGATCTGTGCAATTAGAGGCGTTCCGGTCAGAGTTCGACTTCGAGCTCGACGATTTCCAGATTGAAGCCTGCATCGCCCTAGAATCCGGCGATGGTGTCCTTGTTGCTGCACCAACGGGGGCCGGAAAGACGATCGTTGGTGAGTTCGCCATTCACATGGCCCTGGCAAAGGGCCGCAAGGCGTTCTACACTACCCCGATCAAGGCGCTCAGTAACCAGAAATACCATGATCTGGTGCGCAAATATGGTCCGGATGCCGTTGGGCTCCTGACCGGTGACACTTCAATTAACTCGAACGCACAAGTCGTTGTCATGACCACCGAGGTCCTGCGCAACATGCTGTACGCGGGTAGCTCGTCCGTAGCTGACCTCGGTTACGTGGTCATGGATGAGGTTCACTACCTGGCTGACCGGTTCCGCGGCTCAGTTTGGGAAGAGGTCATTATCCACCTCGACCAGTCCGTGCAACTGGTATCCCTCTCGGCAACGGTTTCAAACGCCGAGGAATTTGGGGATTGGCTTTCAGTCGTGCGCGGCTCAACCACCGTTGTGGTCAGTGAGCGGCGCCCGGTCCCACTATGGCAGCACGTCATCACGTCATCGCGGGGCGAGAGCCCCGGCGGCCTGCTAGACCTCTATGCCCACCACGTTGATCCCACCGACCCCGGCGTTAACCCGCCAATCAACCCGGACTTACTCGCGCACATGCGCCGCGGATCCGACGCGCAGTTTCGAGACCGCCGCGGTTACCAAAACCGCGGACGTGGCGGACACGGGCCCCGCGGGGGAGGCCAACACAGCGGACAACGCGGCCCACCACGGTTCGCGGTTCTGCGCGAGCTCGAACGCGCCGACCTCTTGCCGGCGATCTACTTTATTTTCTCAAGAGCCGCCTGCGATGACGCGGTCGCACAATGCCGGGCCTCGGGCATGAGCCTGACAACCGAGCAACAGGCAGAAGAAATTCGGATCATCGCAGAAACTCGATGCTCCTCAATTCCCCCCGAGGACCTGCAGGTCCTCGGCTACTGGGGCTGGCTCGACAGCCTGACCCATGGAATCGCTGCTCACCACGCCGGGATGCTGCCGCTATTCAAGGAAACCGTTGAAGAGCTGTTCTCTCGGGGCCTGATCAAGGTGGTCTTTGCAACCGAGACACTAGCGCTTGGCATTAACATGCCGGCCCGCACCGTCGTGCTGGAAAAGTTGGTCAAATGGGACGGTTCCGGACACGTTGATATCACGCCGGGGCAGTACACCCAGCTGACCGGACGTGCCGGTCGGCGCGGAATCGACGTCGAAGGTCACGCGGTGGTCGTTGACCACCCGGGACTGGACCCGATAGCGCTAGCCGGGCTGGCATCGAAAAGGTTGTACCCGCTCAAATCCAGTTTTGCCCCGAGCTACAACATGGCCGTTAACCTTGTTGACCAGGTAGGAAAGGCGAAGGCCAAGGAGATCCTTGAGACTTCCTTTGCCCAGTTCCAGGCTGACCGAGGTGTGGTCAACCTCGCTCGGATGGCATCTAAAAATACGGAAGCGCTAGAAGGCTACCGGGAAGCGATGGAGTGCTCTCGCGGGGACTTTGGCGAGTACATGAAGATTCGTGCCGCCATCACCGTCCGCGAAAAGGAACTGAGCCAGCAGGTATCTGGACAGCGCCGCGCCCAGATCACCCAAGACCTCATTGACCTGCGTCCCGGTGACCTGATTGAGATGCCCACGGGCCGCTCGGCCGGCTACGGGGTGGTCATTGCCCGCGGCTACGACCAGGATTTCCACGGACCCCGGCCCACCATTGTGACCGAGCACGGACGGGTCAAACAGGTCTCGACCGCTGAGTTGCCACACGGGCTGAGCAATATTGGTTATGTGCGGGTGCCCAAGGAATTTTCCGAGCGTAAGCCCGCCGACAGGCGCCAGCTCTCACACGCGTTGACCCATGCGCTCCGTACGGGCGAGGGGCTGCGCCCCACCTCGGAAGACGGCTCGGTAACACCGCGCCGCCGGTCTAACGCACAGGATGACCCGGTCCTGCGTGACCTACGCGCTTCGCTTAAGGCCCATCCGTGCCACGGGTGCCCGGAACGCGAAGACCACGCTCGTTGGGGTCATCGTCTGCGCCAACTCGAGCAGGATCACCGCACACTACTGCGCAAGATTGATGGCCGCACCGGTTCCATTGGCAAGGTCTTCGAACGCGTCTGCGTGGTACTACGGGAGTTGGACTACCTTGCCCCGGATGACCACGGCAACTTTGTGGTGACTCAGTCTGGGCGGTCCCTCAAACGCCTGTACGCGGAAAATGATCTTCTGCTGGCTCAGTGCCTGCAAACGGACGTGTGGGCACAACTGGATCCATCCCAGTTGGCGGCCGCGGTTTCTACGTTGCTATACAGTTCCAGACGGGAAGAAGACACCAGTGTCATGATCCCCGGGGGACCGGACGGCAAACTGGCCAAGGCCTTGGATGAAACCGTGCGGGTTTGGTCCAGACTTACCGACCTTGAAGAGGCAAACCGTCTGCAAGAAACCCAGGACCTTGACTTCGGGTTGGTCGTTCCCATGCACAAGTGGGTGCGCGGCCGTAACTTGGACTCGGTTCTGCACGGCACCGAACTTACCGCCGGCGACTTCGTACGCTGGTGTAAGCAGGTGCTTGACGTCTTGGACCAGATTGTCCAAGCGACCGACAATGCCGCCCTGCGCCGCTCCGCGTCCCAAGCGATCACCTCGGTGAAACGCGGCGTGGTGGCATACTCCTCGGTGTAACCAACCGATTTGATGCTTCGCCACTTCGCGGTGGCACGGTGGTGAAGCCACCGTGCCACCGCGAAGTTGTGTCGCTATGAAGTTGTGTCGCCGCGATACTGCGCCACCGTGATGCCAGTGGGCACCTGCTCGTGCGCAGGCAGGCTGGCCGGCGTTGTCCGGATTGCGTTCACCCCAAATGGCCAAGAGGGCGGGGCGGGTGAACTAGAGTAGAGGCCGTGACTTCTACTTTGTTCCGAAACGGTTTTATTCACTCCCCGGCAGACCCGTTTGCTGAGGCCCTCCTCATGGAGGACGGGGTTATCGCTTGGATTGGTGCCAACGATGCGGCCGCCGGGTTTGCGGCTCGCGCCGACCGGATCATCGATCTTGATGGTGCGTTGGTCACCCCAGGGTTTGTCGACAGCCACGTGCACCTGTTGGAAACCGCCCTGGCGGCCGAGGCGGTCAACGTCAGCCCCGGCGCGGGAGGTCACAGCTCCGCACGCGTCCTGGAGCTCTTGGCTCCCCGAGCCCGCGCATGGCAGCCCACCGAAGGTGCGCTATGTGCAACTGGTTATGACGATTCGCAGTGGACGGGGGAGCAACTCACCCAACGAGAACTCGATGATGCCTTTCCTGATGTGCACCTCTATGTTCCGCGTGCCGACCTACATTCAGGGCTCGTGAGTAGTGCACTGCTGACGCACCTAGGAATCGCCCGGGAAGCCGCCCCAAATGGAATTGTTGCTGATGGGTTGCATTTTCAGGTCCGCACTGCGATCCGGGACATCGCTCCAGACCGCCGCGAGCGGCTGTATACCAAGATCTTGCGGGAAGCAGCGGCACTTGGCATTGTGAGCGTGCATGAAAACAGTGCCCCGGGTATTGATACTCGCGCTGGACTGACTCAGCTGCTTCAGATGACGGCAACAGCAGATTCCGGGCTCCCTCAGGTGGTGGGCTACCTGGGTGAACTCATGAGTTCACCCGAGCAAGCGCTCGAGATCGCCGCCACTATTCCCGGTCTTTCAGGATTTGCCGGTGACCTATCCGTCGATGGTTCGTTCGGGTCGCACTCCGCGGCTATGCGCCAGCCATACACCGACAAGCCCGACTCACTTGGCACGTTGCATTTCGACGCCGAGCAAATCGCCACGCACGTCCACGCGGTTTCGATGGCAAAGCTCGCAGGTGGTTTCCACGTCATTGGGGACCGCGGGCTTGACACCGTTTTGGCAGGCTTTGCCATGGCGGCGGCCCAAGGCCCCGAGGTTCGCAGCGCTATCAGGCGTGCCGGTCACAGGCTCGAGCACGTCGAAATTGCCGATGCCCAAGCGATTAACCAATTCATCGAATTTGGTATTGGGCTGAGCATCCAGCCAGCGTTTGACGCTCACTGGGGCGGCACCGGCGGCATGTATGAAAGCCGGCTTGGTACCGAGCGCACTGCCACCACAACGCCGTTGCGGGACTTCCTGGCCGCAGGGATTGCCATGGGCTTTGGTTCGGACGCTCCGGTCACTCCCATTGACCCCTGGGCCGCTATTACAGCGGCCTTGTTCCACAACAACACCGACCAGCGCATTTCTGCGCGAGCGGCGTTCCTAGCCCACACTCGTGGAGCCTGGCGCATTGCCGGACAGAACACGAGGGGACAGGGCGAAATCCGCATTGGTAGCCCAGCGGATCTAGCTATTTGGCGCTGCACCGAGCTGGGGGTTCAGGCAGAGAACTCCGGCCGCTCGTCTTGGACCACAGATGGTCGCAGCGGCTCCCCATTGCTGCCTATTTTAGGTCCAGACGCCGGACCAACGCAGTGCCTAGCCACCTACCGTGGCGGAACAGAAATCTATTCACAGCTTGGATGAGATGTCCAATTGCAGGGGTGTTAGAAGAACTACCTACAGGAATCACCGCCCAGGTGTTGACAGACCTACACCTGGGGCAAGTAGGTTAGTAGTTGTCTCTGGCACTGAGTGTGGATTTTGAAGTTGCGTAAGCAGCAGTCGAGGATCACAAAAGTGCTGGCCAGCCCCTACACTCAGTAGAAAACGTTGACTCTTAGGAGTTACGGTCCGAAGAGTGTGGGGGCTGACCTTTTTTAGACGGTTCAAACCCGGATACGGTCACGGTCAGGCTTACAGCGAAAAGCCTGCGATTATCAGCAATTATTCATTTTCATGCCGTAGCCTTCGTGGGTGGAGTTCCGTAATATATCGCGTCTGACCAGCCTGCTCATAGCCGCAGGTGCTGGGTTCTTGCTAGATTTTGCTTTTCCCGACCATTCCTTATGGTTCCTCGCGTTCTTTGCCATTGCCGGGCTGCAGATCGCCCTGCTGCGCAACGCCGTTTGGTGGAACTTTCTACTGGGGTTTGTGTTTGGGATCAGCTTCTTCCTGCCGCACCTTACGTGGGCTGAATATGCCGTTGGGGGAGCGCTGCCATGGGTAGCGCTCAGCGTCCTGCAGGCGCTTTACATCGCTGTGTTTGCGGCCGCTTGGACCTTTGTGCGGCGCATCGACAGGGTTCGAAACAACAACCTTCTGGCGGCGCTTTCCTTTGCTAGTTTGTGGACCACGGTCGAATACCTGCGGATGTCCGTTCCTTTTGGCGGGTTTCCGTGGGGACGGCTGGGGTTCTCCCAATCGGAGTCACCCCTTGCTAGGCTCGCGTGGCTTGGTGGCGTTCCGCTCATCTCTTTTGTGGTCGCCTTCATTGGTGTCCTGCTGGCCATCGTTGCAATCGCGCTGACTCGTCTGGACCTGCTGACCGTAGGAACAGCGGGAATTGGCGCCGCGGCACTGATCGCGACCGGTCTGCTCGTTCCGCTGGACACCCAGGCTCAAGATGGGCAGCTGCGCGTAGGCGCGGTTCAGGGCAATGTGACTAATCCTGGGTTGGGCGCTTTTGCCAACCGCCAAGAAGTGCTTAACAATCACGTTGCTGGCACGCATCAGCTCCTCGAGCAGGAGGCGCCGGGGGAGTTGGATCTTGTCGTGTGGCCCGAGAACGGGACTGACATTGACCCGCAAGAAGACCCTGAGGCAGCCCGGATCATCAATGAGGCGGCTGCCGCTTTAGACGCCCCAATGCTCTTGGGAGCCCAGGAATTCCTTGAGGACGGCAGGCGCTATAACGTTTCCTTACTCTGGCAAGAAGACCAGGGGGTAACCGGCCGTTACGCTAAACAGCATCCGGCTCCGTTTGGGGAATACATGCCGATGCGTGACTTACTACGAGTATTTTCTCCGGCGGTTGACCTTGTCTCAAGTGACATGATTGCCGGCACCGAACCTGCCGTCATGGACGTGCCCATAGCGCGCCTGGACCGAGACGTCCGGGTGGCCCCGATCATTTGCTTTGAGGTCGGCTACGACGAGATCATGCAGGAGTCGGTGCGCCTTGGTGCGACCGCGTTGATTGTCCAAACGAACAACGCTTCCTTTGGGCACACCAATGAGTCCACTCAGCAATTGGCAATGTCTAGGCTGCGTGCAATCGAAACCGGTCGCAGCGTCGTACACATTTCGACGGTTGGTGTCAGCGCGATCTACGCATCCAATGGAGCCGAGTTGGCGCGCACGGGACACTTTACCGACGAGCAGATGGTCAAGAACATCAATTTGCGAACCTCGCTCACGCCTGCCGTGGTTATGGGTAGCTGGCCCGTTAGGATAGTCAGTGCGATCAGCATCTTCTTGTTGATCCGTGGCCTAACTACAAGGTCTTCGGCTCCAAAGAAAGATTGAGGCATTGAGTTGACCACCCCTCATGAGCGCGTGCTGATTATTATCCCCACGTTCAATGAAGCAGAGTCGCTTCCGGTCACTATTAACGGCATTTTGGCCCACGCGCCCCGGGTGGATATTCTTGTTGTTGACGACGGTAGCCCCGATGGAACCGGGGAGATAGCCGACGCATTGGCTTGGGAATATCCGCAAATCGAGGTCATGCACCGAAGCGAAAAGGCTGGCTTGGGGGCGGCCTATATTGCCGGGTTTAACTGGGCCTTGGAACGGGACTACACGGTCATCTGCGAAATGGATGCGGATGGTTCCCACCGCCCACAGGACCTACCTCGGGTCTTGGCGGGGCTGATCGAGAACCCAAACGTTGCCATGACGATTGGTTCGCGCTGGGTGCCCGGCGGAGACGTCGAAAACTGGCCAAAGCACAGGGAGTTCCTATCACGCGGTGGAAACACCTACGTCCAAATGGCCCTTGGCCTGCCCCTCAAGGACGCTACCGCCGGGTTTAGGGCGTACCGGCGCCAGACTCTTGAGCAGATGGATCTGGGTGGTGTGCAGTCCCACGGTTACTGTTTCCAGGTGGATATGTCCCGCCGAGCAATCGATGCCGGGGGAGAGGTACTTGAAGTTCCCATCATCTTCGTTGAACGCACCCTAGGCACCTCAAAAATGAGCGGCAACATCGTCCGCGAGGCCCTCCTGCGAGTGACCTGGTGGGGTGTGCAGCGGCGCATCGCAGAACTCAAACGTCTAGTTCGCAAACGGTAAGTCACCTAAAGCACCCGAAAATAAAGTTGGCCTTGTCCACTCAACCGAGTGGACAAGGCCAACTTATGTAATGAAGCTATTAGACGAGTGTCAGATGCGGTTGTAGAACTGACCGGTGCGCAATAGCTCCAGGCGCTCGTCAAGCAGTTCCTTCAACTCATCAATTGAGCGACGCTCAAGCAGCATGTCCCAGTGCGTACGAACAGGCTTGGTGACAACTTCATCAGGCTGTTCAGCATCGACCAGAAGCGCCTCAAGCCCACAACGGCATTCCCAAACAACTGGGACGTCAGCCTCGGTTGAGAACGGCAGAATGATGGTGTGGCCGTTGGCGCACTGGTAGCGGGTCTCTAGCCGGGGCGCAAACTCGACGTTTGTATCGGTTTCCATGCTCTTGGAACCGATACTCATACCACGTAAAGAACGATCTGCCACACGGGCCTCCACTTACTAGTTAGTAACAGTCGGCAACTTCCACAGGAAGCTACCCGACCATTGAATGTCTGCTCCGCTAAACCGAGTCATCACCGGACGGGTTCAGCAGCACACAGTTCTTATAACAACCGGTGCGGCCAAATTGTTCCAGCATTGGCAGCGGGCAGCGATTCTTACTCCAACGCACTAGTTTAGCCGGTATTTACCGGTCCCATGGCGAATTCAGCGTTTCACTAGCCACATTTACCCAAACAAACTGATTCGAGAACGCTTCAAGTGCTTTCGCAATGTTCCGATCAGCATACGTAAATGTGGACAGACCGGTCACTGCGGGACGGGCATACGGTCCAACATGTGGTGCGCGAGCCCGCGTTGGGGCAAGAATGGTCCATCCAGTATTCAGGCATCCTCTGGGTTGCGGACGGCCTGGCGAGTCGTATTACCCAGCAATCTGGTAAGCGCCACTAACAGCAAAACCCTCACAACCTATACGGATTGTGAGGGTTTTGGTGTCGATGCTGTACCGGGGGTTATTCTTGGTCTGGGTAGTAAACTCCGTCATAAGATGCGAACTTTGTCTGTACTCCTAACAGCTATTCTGAGCGGTCAAGCAATCGTTCGCCGTTAATTTTGAACTGCTTTGCGGAAGCAGTGGCTTCTTCGACAGTGCTGAAGTAGCCATGAGTATCACCAAACTCCAGGATGGAGTGAGCTGCTTTTGAACTATCAGGCCAGTAAAAGGCCCACATGTGCAGGCCCTTCTGTGTGCCTCCTCCCATCTGCACTATGACGTAGTACTTATTTTCCGCGGCCAGTTTTGGGAGAACTCGTCAGCGATAGGGTTGGCTGGCTCAACTGGCGGCTCGTCAATAACAGGTGCTTCTGGTGCTGCCTCCGTCGCCACAACGGTGGTGGTTGGCGCAGGTTCCTGCATGTCAGGGGTCGTTGTGCATCCGGCTAGGAACGCTACGGATACCGCTAGGGCGGTGACGGTGGTAAATAATCGGCAGTTCTCACCCAAAAATAGGTAACAACACACGAACCAGAGCAACAATCCCACCACACGAGACCCTGTCTTGACAGCCCCACAAAGGCCGGATTGCAGGGGAGGGGACTACGGTTTGTGCTCACACAGCAAATAGATCCGGTGTGCACACCAGTGCCGTACTATCGCTAGCCCAAAGCCGGCATGTCAGCGTTGGACTTTACATTTGTGCTGGGCAAACTCGTGTTGCCCACCCCACTAGTGCCACCGTGCACTGGGCCACCAGAACAACAGACTGAAGTGCTGTTGTTCCGTGGGAGGAAAGGGGGTGAAAATCATCGCGAACAAGGATAAGCAACGCAAGAAGAAAACGAAAAAGAGCCGTTCCCGTCAAAAGAATCGGCTCTATCTCGTTCAACTTCTTGTTGAATTATTCACACTAGCAATACTGCTAGTGCAAGCGATTGCAGCTCTCAAGTAACTGCGTTCACTCTCGGCCACTGCGAAGTTCACCGCTTCGTGGTGGCCTTCCTTATTTCCAAGCCTAACGGCGGCCCAGCAGGTTGTCCAGAAAGAATGTCATCCACTACCAACTGGTGGACTGTACCGATGTTGGTGGAGTCAAAGAGCCGCTAGTTATCAGCCATTTAATTCACCGATAATCTACGTTATGACAAAACGTCTGTCTGTCTCGGATACTTGAGCAAACTCAGGTGGCCCCCATCCCCACTGGAGTGACATAGGCCGAGGCAACTTCCCGGTTGGTTGATCGAAACCTACTGAGCTAGTTTGTCTGCGTCTGGTCCTGGTGAGTTATCGGGTGGCGTAGAAAACGATCGCTGCGGTGGCAGCCACGTTGAGTGAGTCAACGCCGGCCATCATGGGAATTCTAACAACGCGGTCGGCCTGAGCAATTGCGTTGGCCGGCAGGCCGTGCCCCTCGCTGCCAAATAGGACGGCGGTTTTGGGGTGGGCCTCAGCAACAAAGTCGTCGAGTGTAATCGAGTCATCTTCCAGCGCTAGCGCCGCTGTTACGTACCCCTGCTCTCGCAACGCTCCTAGGGCATCGAGAAGATTGTCCACGCGCGTCCAGGGAACCTGGACAGCAGAGCCCATAGAAACTCGCAGTGACCGGCGGTAGAGCGGGTCAGAGCTGGTCGAAGTCACCAGGATGGCATCCACTCCCAGTGCCGCGGCACCGCGGAATGCTGCTCCAATATTGGTGTGATTGACCATGCCATCGAGAATGGCGATCCGGCGCTGCTCCCCCGGCTTGGCGGCAATCAGATCGCGCAACGCCGGCAATGGTGGGCGGTGCATGGCGGCCATGGCACCGCGGTGCATATTAAACCCGGTCAATTCCTCCAGCAGGCCCGGAGGTGCGGTAAAGACAGGAACATCGGGAAACTGTTCCAAAATTTCAGCCATTGAGTCTAGCCAGCGCTCGGCCATGAGGAACGAGCGCGGTTGGTGGCCGGCCGCAATGCAAGTAGCCACCACATTTGAGCTCTCGGCTATGTAGAGCCCCTTGTCAGGTTCGTGTTTTGACCGCAGGACTACGTCGGTCAGCCCTACGTAGTCCTGCAGCCGAGGATCCTTGAGATCAGTTATCGCAATAAGCACGTGTTCTATTGTCGTACATAACTGGACCTACTCTTGACCAGCTCCCGCAAACTGACTCTCGTACAGCCGCGTGTAAGCTCCCTTGGCGGCGAGCAGTTCATCGTGATTGCCCTGCTCAACAATGTCGCCCTGTTCCATCACCAAGATCACGTCCGCGTCCCTAATGGTGGATAGGCGGTGGGCGATCACAAAGCTGGTGCGGCCCTTACGCAACGCATTCATGGCTTCCTGGACCAAGACCTCGGTGCGAGTATCAACCGAAGAAGTTGCCTCGTCGAGGATCAGGATCGCCGGATCAGACAGGAACGCACGAGCGATGGTCAGCAACTGCTTCTCCCCCTCGCTGACTCCCGCGGTCTCCCCCGTGAGCTTCGTTTGGTAACCATCTTGCAGGGTACGCACAAACGGATCAACATGGGTGGCAACCGTCGCTGCCAAGAGCTGTACCTGGGTAATTTCCTCGTGTGTGCCGTACCGGATGTTTTCCTCGATCGTGCCGTGGAACAGCCACGTGTCTTGGAGAACCATGCCAATGTTGGACCGCAATTCATTGCGAGACAACCTGTCAATATTGATGCCATCGAGTGTGATTGCACCACCGTTGACTTCGTAGAACCGCATGATCAGGTTGACCAGGGTGGTCTTGCCCGCACCGGTTGGTCCCACAATAGCGATGGTCTGCCCTGGCTCGGCCACCAGGTTGAGGTTCCGAATCAACGGAACATCCGGTTTATATGAGAACTCGACGTTTCTGAACTCAATACGACCCTGAACGTCGGTCAGGAGGCGTTCTTGGGTGTCATCTTTGGTTTGCTCATCTGCGTCAAGCAGTTCGAATACGCGTTCCATGGAAGCGCCCCCGGACTGCATGAGGTTCATCATGGAAGCAACCTGCGTGATTGGCTGACTGAATTGGCGTGAGTACTGAATGAACGCCTGCACGTCACCGAGGCTCATGGTTCCGCTGGCAACCTTAAGCCCACCAACCACGGCCACAAGGACGTAGTTCAGGTTGGAAACAAAGGACATGGCCGGTTGGATGATCCCTGAAATGAATTGTGCCTTAAAGCTCGACTCGTAGAGTTTGCCGTTTTCGGTATGGAATACGTCAATCGAGTTCTGCTGCTGCCCGTACACCTTAACCAGTGCGTGACCGGTGTAGTTTTCCTCAACGTGCGAGTTCAACCGTCCGGTCGATGCCCACTGTTCGATGAACTGTGGTTGGGACCGTTTGGCAATCAAAACCGTAATGATGATTGACAGCGGAATCGTCACCAACGCGATCACCGCTAACAGCGGTGAGATCCAGAACATCATGGCTAGGACACCGATGATGGTCAATACGGCTGTAATCAACTGAGAGAGCACCTGCGTGAGCGTCTGGGCCACGTTATCAATGTCATTGGTGACCCTGGACAGAATTTCACCGCGCGGTTGCTTATCAAAGTACGACAGGGGCAATCGGTTGAGTTTGGCTGCAACCTCGCCGCGCATGTTGTAGATCGAGTTTTGCACCAAGATTGCTGTGGTGCGACCCTGAATCCAGCCAAACAGGAACGAGCCAATGTAGATCAGGATAACGACGATCAAGATCTTGGCTAGCGCGTCAAAGTCAACGCCCTTACCGGGGATTAGGTTCATGCCGGTCAGCATGTCCGCAACGTTGTTCTCCCCCTTGGCACGCAGTCCCGCAATGACCTGCTCTTTGGTTAGGGACGGATCCATGTTTCTTGAAAACATGCCCTCGAAGATGACGTTGGTTGCGTGCCCTAGGATCTTCGGGGCAACGACGCTCAGTGCCACCGAGCAAACGGCGAGGACCGCAACGATGATCATGCGTAGCCGCTCGGCCCGCAGGTAACTGAGCCCCCGTTTGAGTGAGCCCTTGAAGTCCATGGCCTTCTCACCGGGCATGCCCATACCAGCGCCCGGTCCGTGTCCGCGTGGGGGCCGGCGAGGGATCTTTACTTCCGGTTGGTCTTGGGCCTCGTCGCTCATGCTGCCTCCTGCGCAGTCAGCTGTGAAAGAACAATTTCCTTGTAGGTTCCACAGTCAAGAAGTAGGGAATCATGGGTCCCCTGTCCCACGATGCGGCCGTGCTCGAGGACAATAATCTTGTCTGCGTCACGAATGGTTGAAACCCGTTGGGCCACCACCAGAACTGCCTGTCCGGCAGTGCTCTTGCCCAACTCCCGGCGCAGCGCAGCGTCAGTTGCATAGTCGAGTGCGCTAAAGGAGTCATCGAACATCACGATTGGGGCCTTGCGCACCAGTGCCCGCGCGATGGCAAGGCGTTGGCGCTGCCCGCCAGAGAAGTTGGTGCCACCCTGAGCTACGGGGGCGTCCAAGCCAAGTTTGAGTGCGGAGACAAAGTCCCAGCTCTGGGCGACCATCAGGGCCTCGATGAGGTCTTCATCGGTAGCATTGTCGTTTCCGTAACGCAGGTTGGATGCGATGGTTCCGGTGAACAGATACGGCTTCTGGGAGACGAGTGCTTGGGCCGCCCACAGGTCCTGGAGGGCGAGGTTGCGCACGTCGATGCCGTCGATGCTGACGGATCCGGCGGTCACATCAAACAGGCGCGGTATCAAGTTCAGCAAAGTAGTTTTGCCGGATCCGGTTGAGCCAATAAAGGCGGTGGTCTGATCCGGCTCAGCCGTAAAGGTCAGGTCGCGTAGGACCGGGTCCTCGGCGCCCGGGTACCGGAACTCCACATTGTTGAATTCGATGCGTCCGGTGGCCCGGTCCCCCGCAAAGGGCTGCGGATTAACGGTCTGGGGAACGCTGGTTTCAGTTTCGAGTACTTCACCAACACGATCAGCGGCCACTGCGGCCCGCGGAATCATCATGAAGATCATGGTCGACATCATCACGGCCATCAAGATGTACATGATGTAGGAGATGAACGCGGTCAGCGAACCAATTTCCATGCCGCCGGAGTCAATGCGCACACCACCAAACCACATGACGGCAACCGTGGACAGGTTCATGACCACCATGACCGAGGGAAACATCAGCGCCATGAGCTTACCCGCGCTGAGGGACGTGTCAAACAGTTTAAAGTTGGCCTTGGCAAAGCGCTTTTCTTCGAAGTCCTCGCGCACAAATGCACGGATGACACGGATACCGGTGATCTGCTCACGCATGACGTCGTTGATGACGTCAATACGTTTTTGCATGCGGCGGAAGTGCGGCACCATCTTGGATACGATGAGTCCCGCAACGGTTGCCAAGACCGGCACCACAATGACAAGGATCAGCGAGAGCTTAACGTCTTGCTGAAGCGCCATGATCACGCCACCGATCAACATGATCGGGGCCGTAACCATGATGGTCAGGCTCATGAGCAGCACCATCTGAATCTGCTGGATGTCGTTGGTTGACCGGGTGATCAGGGATGGCGCACCAAACTTGCCCACTTCTTCAGCGGAGAAGGTTTGAATGTGCGTAAAAATCCCAGCCCGTAGGTCCCTGCCAAAGCCCATGGCAGCACGGGCACTGAAGTAGATAGCCACGATCGAACACGCGATTTGCCCGAGGGATACAAGGAGCATAAGCGAACCAATGCGCAGGATATATCCGGTGTCACCAATGGCAACACCGTTATCAATGATGTCCGCATTCATGGTGGGCAGGTACAACGAGGCGATCGTTTGAAAGAGCTGCAACACGATGACTATCAAGATGGACCCTTGATAGGGCTTGGCGTATTGCCGCATTAACTTTAGTAACACTGTCACGCCTTTCCCACGCTCCAGCGTGTGGTTACGGTAGAAACAAAAATACTTGCATTACTGCAAGTTTGAAGTCTATATCCAATGTTGCAAAAAGTTTGGGTGGCCCGCTCACATTGGAACGGACCACCCAAGGGTGAAACCTATTTGCTTCCAGAGCCGGTCAATGTCCTTGTGAGACAACCTGCTCGCGCTCAGTTTTATTCTTGTGGCGCGGTAGGCGGCACGGGTGGTACCTGCGGGTTCACGGGTGCTTGGGGAGCTGGAGGAGCAAAGTCACGGCGCACCGGAGCTGGAGGAGCTGCTGCCTGCGGGGATTGACCTACCGTCGTTGCGGGGTCAATCGGTGCTCCTGAGCGGGTTCCCGCGCTGGTTGCGTCAGCGGTTGCCGCTTCTGCCTGGCGGCGTGCCTCGGCAAGCGCCTCGTTAGGGTCGGTCAGAGCTGCACTCTTCTCAAGCCGTTCGCGGCGTACCTTACGCTCCTTTGCGGCTTCCTCGGAAGGAGCAAAGCCGGAAAGGTCAGGACCGTCCGCGCCACCGGAGAATCCGGAGGCAATGCCGCCCAAAGCTGCGGTAAATTCTGCCGGTACAATCCACATCTTGGAGGAGTTGCCCTGCGCAATCTGTGGCAGCATCTGCAAGTACTGGTACGCCAAAAGCTTTGGATCAGCGTCACCCTCATGGATTGCATCGAAGACCTGCAAAATTGCGCGGGCTTCACCCTCAGCACGCAAGATTGCGGACTGGGCCTGACCTTCAGCACGCAAGATGTTTGCTTGCTTTTCACCCTCAGCCGTCAGAATCTGTGACTGCTTGACACCTTCTGCGGTCAGAATCGTGGCGCGGCGGTCACGCTCTGCGCGCATCTGCTGCTCCATCGAGCCCTGAACCGAAGCCGGTGGGTCAATTGCCTTGAGCTCGACTCGGTTGACGCGGATTCCCCAGCGTCCAGTTGCTTCATCGAGGACGCCACGCAGCTGACCATTGATCTGGTCGCGGCTGGTCAACGTCTGCTCAAGGTCCATCGAACCAATGACGTTACGCAGGGTGGTAACAGTTAGCTGCTCGATCGCGGTGATGTAGTTAGCAATCTCGTAAACGGCGGATTTTGGGTTGGTGACCTGGAAATAGATGACAGAGTCAATCGAAACCACGAGGTTGTCGGAGGTAATAACCGGCTGCGGTGGGAATGAAACAACCTGCTCACGCAGGTCCACTCCGGCCCGCACACGGTCTACGAATGGGATAAGAAAGTGCAGTCCCGCATCCATAGTGCGGCTATACCGCCCCAGCCGCTCAACAATTAGCGCAACGGTTTGGGGAACAATGCGGACTGCCTTAAATAGTGTGGTGATAACCAAGATTGCCAAAATGGCAACTACGATCACCGCGACAATGGTGCCGCCGTTGGGGTCATTCATAATGACTCACCTTCCTCAGTGGACATGATGGTGTCTAAAAAACTTTTGGTATTAATTACTTGCTACGGCTAGGGCGATCACCGCGGTTGCACCGTCAATCGCGATAATGACTACCGGCGTATTCGGTGCGATGGTGATGGGCCCATCCGTGCGGGCGGTCCAGACCTCTCCCGAGAATTTGATGCGTCCGCCATCGGCGGTTACCTCAGTTAGGGTCACGCCAGGCTTGCCGGCCAAAGCATGTACGTTTGTCTCCGGTAATTTTTCACGGAGTCGCAACTTCTTGAGCATCCACCTGCGCAGAGTGAGCAGGAGCAGCAAGGAGATAACCCCCCAAATGACCGCCTGCCAAATAAAGTCTTCCACGCCCAACGCTGCGGCTAGCGCGGTGGCCAGTGACCCTCCTGCGAGCATAAGTAGGACTAGATCAAGCGTGAGCATTTCGACAACCACGAGCACAATTGCAACAATGATCCATGCGTACCAGATCATGAAAATCTCCTCTTTGTCGAAGCGTTACCTTTAATCTACGCGAGTTTTACGTTGGGTGACCACGTACTTTGGTCGTGGCGGAAAGATTTTTATAGAAAAGCGCTCGTGAAGAAAGGTACCTTTCTTCACGAGCGCCCAAAAACTATCCGGCAGATAACCGGATTACATCTAGAACGCGCGACGCCCGGAGTTGTTTGACAACGGACCGGCGGAACGAGCTGACCAGCGCTCCCCCTGCTTGGTTACTTCGAGTGGAACACCGAATGCGCCGGTGAGGTTTTCGGCGGTCAGTACCTCTTCGATTGGCCCAGCGGCGTAGTTGCCACCATCCTTAAGTAGCAAAAGGTGAGTAAATCCCGGTGGGATTTCCTCCACGTGGTGGGTGACCAGCACCAGGATTGGTGCACCTTCATAGGTAGCCAACTCGGTTAGGGCCGCAACGAGTTCTTCGCGCCCCCCAAGGTCCAGACCGGCGGCTGGTTCGTCCAAAATAAGCAGTTCCGGGTCGGTCATGAGCGCCCGGGCAATCTGGACGCGCTTCCGTTCGCCCTCGGATAGCGTGCCGTAGTGGCGGCTTTCCAAGTCGAGTACGCCAAACGCGGACATGAGGTCGCGCGCACGTTCCTCATCGAATGCCTCGTACTGTTCGCGCCAGCGTCCGGTCATACCGTAGGCGGCGGTCAGGACAACATCTAGGACACGCTCGCTGCCGGGGATCCGCTCAGCAAGGGCCGCGCTAGCAAATCCGACTCGGGGACGTAACTCAAATACGTCGACCCGGCCTAGGCGTTCGCCCAGGATATCTACCGTTCCGGTGGTGGGGTGCATGCGGGTTGAACACAATTGCATAAGGGTGGTCTTGCCCGAGCCATTGCGGCCCAGAACGATCCAGCGTTCCCCCTCATTCACCTGCCAACTGATGTTGTCAACGATGTTTTTGGTGCCGCGGCGCACGCTTACGTTTTCGAGGTTTAGAACCGAAGTCATGACCTTAACTCTATCGGTGTTTCCCCCTGCTTGGCGCCGGGCACCGCGCAGCGGCTACCCTTTAACCTGTGAGTTCTTCCACAAGCCCCTTGCCCCGCCCGTTTCGATCCGATGATCCCGGCGCTATTTTGCCGCGCTCGGCGAGCGTTGCGCTATGGCTACCGCAGGTCAGTAGCCAGCCGTTCCTGACAAGTCAGGCGCTTTCTAGCATCTACCAACAGGACGAACCGCACACCATGACCGGATCCCCACACAGCCTTGAGGAGTTATTCTCGCTGTGCTCCGGCCAAATTGTGGCGGCTTGCGCGGCATTTCCGGTCCCCGGAGACGTGGCATCGGCTCCGTTCTTAGCTACCGATGCCGCAGTTGAGGCCGAGGAGGCGGTGCTGTTCCGTCTGGCGCGGCCGGCTATTCTTGACCCTAATCAGGCCCCAAACGCCATGTGGGCAATGGTTCCCGAGATTACCGAGTTTGGTTCTCACATTGAACGCGGTTACCTCGTTCGTTGGCAGTTACTTGGGATTGAGCCGTGGGAGCACCAGATCTTGGGCACGGCCGGATCGCTTGCCGATGCCGCACAGCACCTGCGCTCGGGGCTCATTTACGCTACGGAGGCTTTGACGAGCTTAGACGTGGCCAAGTGGCGCGAGGAACATAGCGAACTTATTGAACTGCTGCGTGATCCGGTTGAACTTACTGGGTTTGTGCCAAATAACTTGTCTCCCCGGCAGACCCACGTGCTCCAACAGTCGGCACGACTGCGAGCGATTGTGGATCTAGCCCGCTTGGATGAGGGTGGGGCGATCAACACCTGGCAGGCCGACCAGCGCCTAGGGGCTCTGCGTGAGATTGACGGCGTGGCCCGGCGGGCCATGACGGCGGCCACGCTATTTTCCGGGTTGGTGCACTAACGCTTAGGCGGGACCGCCTGATCTTTCAAGGTTGGGCAGGCATGACATTACCCTTGAACGACACGGGGATGAACGCCAAGAGACACACGATCGCTGTAGCCACGGCAATGAGTTTGTAGTCAACCGAGGCCACGATTAGGCCTGTCACTCCGCTCATGATGGTTTGCGGCACGGAGAACAAAATGTTGCCCGCAGTGGCAACCCGACCCTGAAGCTGGTCTGGAGTTTCTACCTGCCGGTATGACACGTAGGAAACGATCATCAGGGTCATGCCACCGCCCAAGAGCGCGGCCGCAAATAGGTAAAGCCCTAGGGACTCGGTCAGCAAGAAAAACACCGCTCCCCCGGCCACGAGGGTACCGGTAGCCATGGATCGTTGGAATCCGATCTTGGCAATGACCGAGCTTGCACTCAGTCCGGCGGCGACCGCACCCAGCCCCTGAATCGAGATCACTACGCTCAGGTACTCTGGGTCAACCTTGGCGCCGTGCTCAAGTGCGGTAAAGATCAGCACGTTCAACGTGCCCGCAGCCCCAATGCAGGCCACCAACGTGACGGTTGCGCGCCGCAGGTGTGGGTGATTGCGAACAAAAGCGAATCCAGCCATGAGTGCCCGCACGAATGGCTCGCGCTCGCCCACGTGCGGCACATGTGAAATCTTCAAGGTGGCAAAAATAATGGCGGTGACTACGAAACACCCAACGACTACCCACACGACAGTGGCTATTCCAGCGATCGCTAGGATCCCAGCACCGGCCAACGGGGCAATAATGCGCAGTCCGTGATCGACGCTACCAAGTAACCCGTTTGCTGCGGGCAGTTGAATCGATGGCAGCATTCCCGCCACAATGCCCGATTGCGCCGCAGAGGTGACATACCCGGACGCCGCATACACAAACACTCCGGCATAAATGATCCACATGTCTTGGGAACCCCGCACAGCCAGCAAGACCAAGCTCACCGCCGCCGTGACAACAAGGTTGATGATCATGAGGTACTTGCGATTAAACCGGTCAGCCAACACCCCTAGGAGGGGTGCGATGAGTGCGGGTAGTCCTAGGGCAACAAAGATCATGGCCACGTGGAAATCGCTGCCGGTCATCTGCTTGACCCAGATCGCGATCGTAATAAATAAGGCGGCATCCCCAAAGTTCCCAAAGACCCAAGCAATGAGGAGCTTACGGAACTGCACATTCTGCAGGGCAGCCCTATTTCCGCCGCGAGCCTCGGACGGAACCGGGGCATTTGGAGAATTTTCTTGCTGGGGTGAAACAGACGCGGCCACGGACTCAGATGTTGCTGAGTCCGTGGCCATGTCAGGCTGAGATGCGCTAGTCATCGCACCAGCATACCGGTGACTAGTTTTTAGCTTGTTCACCTGGGGTGAGGAACTTCAACCCAATAACGCAGCCGATAATGCCGGCCAAGAAGATGACTTTTAGGACGCTTGCGACCTCGGTTCCAGTCAGCATTGCGTACGTCACGGTGAGCACTGCACCAATTCCAGTCCACACCGCATAGGCTGTGCCAACTGGAATGACGGACATGGCGATGCCGAGCCCGAGCATCGAACAGGTCACGGCTACCAAAAAAACGATGACCGGAACGAGCTTGGAGAATCCCTCGGATTGGCCTAGTGCCGTTGCCCAAACAGCCTCGAGCACGGCGCTGACAAGCAGGATAATCCAGGCGTTCCGGCTGGAAAGTTTGGTTTTCTTCAGCTTTTCCATTACGCCACCACCTTCAGGCCAATGACGCAGGCAACAATGCCAAGGAGCAACAATATCCGCACCAAGGTTGCCGGCTCGTCTCCACGCACAATCGCGATGGCTACGGTCAGGACAGCACCGATTCCCACCCATACCGCATAGGCTGTCCCAACTGGAATCGCGGTCATCGCAACTGCTAGACCGGCCGTGGAGATAACCATCGTTACCAAAAATAACGCGGTCGGTTTTGGTTTCTTGAAGTTTTCACTCGCACCAAGTGCTGTAGCCCAGACGGCCTCCAGCAATCCCGATGCAATGAGCAGAGCCCAATACATGATGATTTCCTTTGGCCAGTCTTGTCGCGCACCGGGTACTGAACCGTCGTCCGGGAGCCACCTTCAGTTTGGGGCTCTAGACGTTAACTTTACGTTACGGCTGCTTCTTTGGCGCAGCAAACGGTGGTGACTTTCGTCGCCGCGAGCAGGCCTAATTTGTTGCTTTGGCTACATCTAGTTCAAGGAATGGCCCGCTTGTGTCGGCCACAAAACCTACGGCGGTTAGGAACTCGTGTGCCCGGTCGAACCCGGCAACAGCTGCGGTACGTACCCGCAGTGTTTGGATTTGGTCAGTCACTAGGTCTTCTACGATGCGGGCAATCAGGCGGCGCCCCACCGATTTGCTTTGATGGTCTCCGCGTACCGCGATGAGTGTCAACTCGCTCACGTCCGAGACGTCGTTGGCAACGAGTGCTACCGCTATGGGTTCAAAGAATCCTTTATCAAACGCAACGTAATTGGTGCGTTCCCCGGCAGTATGTGCCAAGGCAGAGATCAGCTCAGGTGAGGTAAAAGCCTGTGGCAGTTTCTCTAACAGGTCAACGATTAGTTCGGGGGCGGACCCACTGCGGTCAACAAGATAGGGCACAGAAAACTTGACTCCAAAGTAAAACGGGGGACGATCAAATGATCGTCCCCCGTAATGGTAATGCAAAGCAAAAACAAAGGTGCCGCCGCACTCATGGAACGGCTAGTTAGTTAGGCCTGCTCAAGGATTTTCTTGTACAGCGCCATCGTCTTTTCCCCAATAGCTTCCCAGGAGAAATAGTCTTCCACGCGCTTGCGTGCAGCCTTGCCCATCTCGGCGGCCCGCTGTGGGTCACCCAGAACCTCGTTTAACGCAGACGCGAGGTCGTTTACAAATTTGTCCGGGTCAAGTGGGGTTCCAGTTCCGTCTTGCAACTGCTCAATCGGCACCAGCAGCCCGGTTTCATTATGGGCGATGACCTCTGGGATGCCGCCGGTTGCCGAGCCAACCACTGGCAGTCCAACAGCCATGGCTTCAAGGTTCACAATGCCTAGCGGCTCGTATACGGAGGGGCATACGAACACGGTCGATGCCGCCAAAACCGCAACCAACTCGTGGCGCGGCAGCATCTCTTCGATCCACACAACACCCGAGCGCCGCTGGGCCAAGCCGGCAAAGGCATCGGAAACTTCTTTCATAATCTCTGGTGTATCCGGGGCCCCCGCGCACATGATGAGTTGAACCTCGGGTGGCAGCTGGTCGGCAGCGCGCAGCAGGTATGGCAAGCCCTTTTGCCGCGTAATGCGGCCAACAAACACGACCGCCGGACGGTCCGGGTCAATGCCTAGGCGGCGCACCGCCGCATCCCCGATCACCGCGTCCTGACCGGTTGGCCGCTGCCAACCGGTCAAGTCAATGCCGTTGTGGATGACGTGGACCTTGTCCGGGTCCACGTTTGGGTAGGAACGCAAAATGTCATTGCGCATGCCACCGGAAACCGCAATGACACCCGCCGCCTGCTCGTACGCAGACTTCTCAATCCAACTGGAGACGGCGTATCCACCGCCCAGTTGTTCCTTCTTCCATGGACGCATTGGTTCCAAGGAGTGAGCGGATAGCACGTGTGGCACTCCGTGCAGCATGCTCGCTACAAAGCCGGCGAAGTTGGCGTACCAGGTGTGTGAGTGCACCAAATCGGTTCCGCCAACGGCGTTCGCAATCTGCAAATCCACGCCCATTGTTGCCAGGGTGGGGTTTGCATCCGCGAGCTCAGCGGGTACGTCGTAGCCGGTCACGCCGGGGATGCCTAGGTCATTGCGGGGCCCATCGAAGCAGTGCACCCGAACATCGGCGTGTTCACGTAGCACTGCCGAAAGCTCGGCAACATGGACTCCGGCCCCTCCGTAGATGTGGGGCGGGTATTCACGGGTTAACATATCTATTCGCACATAGACACGGTACCTGTTTTTATGCGAAATGCGTCACATTGGCTTAAGGTCATGTCATGGCAAATCCAAAAGTTCTGGCAATTGTTCTTGCTGGCGGCGAGGGCAAGAGGCTCATGCCTCTCACCAAGCAGCGCGCCAAACCAGCTGTTCCGTTCGGTGGCATTTACCGGTTGGTTGACTTCGCTCTGTCCAACCTGGTGAATTCCCATTACCTGCAGATCGTGGTCTTAACGCAATACAAATCGCACTCTCTTGACCGTCACATTGCGAAGACTTGGCGGATGTCGCACCTCCTAGGCAACTTTGTTGCTCCGGTCCCGGCCCAGCAGCGTGTGGGGAAGCACTGGTACCTCGGTAGCGCGGATGCTATCTATCAGTGCCTGAATATTATTGAAGATGAACGTCCGGATATTGTCATTGTGGTTGGCGCCGACCACGTGTACCGAATGGATTTCTCCCAGATGGTGGATGCACACATTGCGTCCGGCGCTGAGATGAGCTTGGCCGGTATCCGTCAACCAATCGCCTTGGCACCAGAGTTTGGTGTTATTGATATTGACCCCGAACGCCCCTCACGCATCAAGGCCTTCTTGGAAAAGCCACAAGAACCAGTGGGGCTGCCGGACGCACCGGATGAGGTTCTTGCGTCCATGGGTAACTACGTTTTCAATGCCGATGCCTTGGTGCGCGCGGTTACCGAAGACTCTGAAAACGAAGACTCACGTCACGACATGGGCGGCGATATTGTCCCGTACTTTGTTGAGCGTGGCACGGCTGGTTTCTATGACTTCAAGGATAATGACGTACCCGGGTCAACCGAGCGCGACCGGGATTACTGGCGCGATGTCGGAACAATTGAGTCTTACTTTGAGGCCAATAAGGATCTCATTGCGGTCAACCCGGTATTCAACCTGTATAACTCCGAATGGCCGGTTTACACCGGCTACGTTGGCTTAGCGCCGGCGAAGTTTGTGCATGCCGGACCAGGGCGACTAGGTCACGCCGCGGACTCGATTGTCTCACCCGGTGTGGTGATCTCCGGGGCAACCGTGGTTGGCTCGGTTCTCTCCCCCGGCGTTCGTCTGCACTCGTGGTCCTCGGTTTCGGATTCCGTTCTCATGGATGACGTCATTGTGCACCGTCACGCACAGATTCACCGGGCCATCTTGGATAAGAACGTCATTGTTTCTGAACGGGCCCGTGTCGGTGTCGACGTGGAAGAAGACCGACGCCGCGGGTTCACCGTTACGGATGAAGGCATCACAGTGGTCCCTAAGGGCACCATCATTGAGTAGTGCTATCTGCTCCTGAAACAGGCTTCCCGCTGCTGTTCTTGCACAGCAGCGGGAAGCTTTTTTGGCTCCTGGTTTTTATGGCAGGATCTGGCTACTTGCAACGATTTTCTGGAGGGCTTTGACGTGCCCTCGGTAGGCGTGTTTACCCGTCTTGGTTTAGGCTCAGCCAGATGTAGCGCGAGTCGTGTTCCGCGCGAGTCTGGGTAACGTAGCAGGCATCAACCAGGGCGGCCACCTGCTTACTCAGGGCCGAGGGGCTCAGGCCGACTAGGTCTTTGACCAGTGACATCTCCACGGTGGTTGCGGCGGCTAGCATGGCACAGATTTTTAACCTGTGCGCGGGGTGGATGATTGGGTCCAGTTGCGTACTCATTTGTGGGTGCTCCGATAGTGCACAATCGAACCGATCCCGTAGCTCAAGATCGTTCCCACGGCACAGGCAATAATTGCCGGCTCTGAGAGGGAGTCGCGCAGTACAACGGCCGTTACCGTGCTGATGGCAGCCAAGATAACGAACTCCAAAAACACCTTGCTGGTTGGAACGGCGTAAGGGGTACCCATCTGGCGGCCAGCTTGATAATTGATCCGAGCAATGCTGACCCCAAGCACCACGACGATGACCGTCGCGATCACTATTTGAATGCTCGGGCTTGTAGTGCATGGTGCTGTAAGCACGTGCCTAGGGCTTTGAGGGTCGCTGCTCACGTTGCGTACGCATATTCCTCTGGGCAGGAGGCCTAGGCGGGGAGCACAGCAGCAATCCTGGTGCGGTGCAAGAAGGGGAAGCCCGTTCTTGCACCGCATTTCAAGGGCTAGGCCTCCAAGAGCGTCTGCCCTAGGTACTGTCCGGGTTGGCAGCCCGGCAGAACGGCAAACACCGCAGAACCTATTGGTGTGGTCCACTCATTGAGTGCGTCCATCTCCGCCAGGCGTTCTTGGATGGGTGCGTACTGGCGGTCAACATCGGCTTGGAACGAAATGAATACCAGACCGGAGTTTGAGCTATGCCCATCCAACGGCGCATCGTCGTAGTTATAGGCTCGCCGCCAGATCCGTTGTTTGGGATCATCGGGGCGTGACCTACGCACGTGGCTGTAGTCCGGGATGATGGGGAACCCTAGCCGAGAGACCGCATCAAAATCAGGCACGTCATGCTCGTTGGTTCCGGTCAGGGGTGCGCCGTTGGATAGGGTCCGCCCCACCGAATCCTCCCGGGCAATCCGGTCAACCTCGTCCCAAGTATCGAGGTTCATGGCAATGCGGCGCACCACCATGGAGGTCCCACCCTCCCAAATCCCCTGGTCTGGTCCGCACCACAAAAGCTCGTCATGGTCGGTGACTGGCAGGTTTGCCGTGCCGTCGACCTGTCCCATGAGGTTTCGCATGGTGGTGTCACCAGCTTGTGAACCGCGGGACTGTTTGAATCCGCGCTGCGCCCACTTCACCTGGGCAAAGCTGGCAATCTGCCGGGTCAGGATCCGCCGCACATGAGCCACTGCGATCTCATCATCACCACATAGTTGGATGACCAGATCACCCTCATTCCATTGCTCTTCTAGCGCATCGATCCGGTAACCGGGCAGCTGCTTCAGCCACCCGGGTTTGTGTTGGCTAATCTGGGCGTAGTCGAAAAAGTTTGGCCCCAACCCAACGGTGACGGTCAGGTTGGCCGGGTTTGTTGCCAGTTCAGGCTCGGCATCGGTCAAACTTGGCTCACCTTGAGATAACCGTTGGGCGTCCTGGCTTAAGATGCGCAGCAGCCGCTTGGCACCGTCCTTGCCAATGGCGGGGTCTACGTGGAACGCCAAGACAACCGCATGGGTCTGGGGCGCGGTAGCAATACCGGCCTGGCGTGGGCCGTAGAACGGGACGGTCTCTGCTCCAAACAGTGCCGGCTCAGTTTGCGGTCCCTCTTGCGGGTTAGGGCCGGGTTGGGGTTGAAGTTTCTCAATCGCGGCCCCTACCCCGGCTCCCGCCAAGATGGTCCCACCTAGCAGGAGCCCGGTCTTGGCCAAGAACCCGCGGCGATTCACCGCCCCCTTTGCCGAGTCTTTAGGCTGGTCACTAGCCGGATCAGTTGTCATGTCTTCAGTGGGCCGGTTATCAATTGCCACTGGCAGGCTCCTGACTATTCTCTGGTGAGGTTTCCTCATGGGAATAGGTTTCTTGGGCGCCCTTGTAGTCCCGAATTTCTGCGGTGACGGCGAGTTCATTGCCGTCGGAGAGCGTCAAGGTGAAGTCCACCTGGGCGCCGGCGATCAGATCCTGGGTGAGGCCCATGAGCATCACGTGTTCTTCGCCGGGCTGCAGAATCAGGGACCCACCCGGAGCAATTTCAAATCCGGCCTCAACCGCCTGCATGACGGTGTTGCCCTTGGCATCCATGACGGTCTCATGAAGTTCAACCATCTCAGCCACGCCGGTCGTTGCCGAGACAATTGAGATGGCCTGACCGGTCGGGTTGTGTATCTGCCCAAAAATGCCGGTCATGGCATGCTCGTCAGATTGCGATGCTGACTTGGCCCAGGCATCGGAAATTTCCAAAGTTTGCGCCGAACTCTCGGAGGCGGCGCTGCCCGGATTAGTGGGCGTTGCGCTGGGGCTCGGGTTTGCGGGACCGCAAGCAGTTAGTGCCAAGGCCGTTAGGCCAACGGCACCGAGTTTTAGTGCAGCAGAAATGGGCGCGCCAAAAGCGCGGGAGTTTGAAAACATTTTGTCTTGCCCTTTGCGTGAGAAATCAAATACGGATGACTCTCGGCGCGTAACCCCTTGTACCGTGGCGTACTGCCGTCCGGGATGTCCCGGAGGTAGGCGGTCCGTTGACCGAACTAGCTACACCAGATACGGGTGTACTGCCGAGGTATTACTCAAGTACCTCGGCAGGGCAGGCGGGCCGCGTTTAGTCAGGGGTCCCAACAGCGTGGGCAGCCCGGCAAGTTTGTCCACCAAGAAGACAACACTTGCCGGGCGGTGGGCTATGAGGGTCTGCGAGCGCAGAATGGTGACAAGTTGTTCCACGGCGCTGCGCACGTACGCCAGGAAGCCATCAATGCGCACGAGGATAATCGCAACGATGACGGCTGCCGCCCCGTGGGTTAGGAACATGGGGCTGGTGAACATGCCATGCGAGGCATGACCGCTGACTACGGAAAGCTCCGCCGCGCTTGCAGCCGCCGTGTTAAGGGTGCCGCCACGATGGTGCGCGTGGCCCGCGGGGCCCAGTGTGGTCACTAGCTCGAATGACCAGTGGACGGCTAACTGTGACACCAGGGCCGCTGAGCTGAGTCCTAAGACGGTGAGTCTGCTGCGTACTGCCAACGCGGTGCACAGTGCCGCAAAGGTAGCTCCGGCGAGCAACCCGGCAATCCCCGGAACGGTTCCGCCGGCTACTAGGTGGGCGCTCAGCGAGAGCCAAAGAAGCACGGGAAACGCCAGCGCGAAGCGGATCTGGGCCGCTCGCACTGACGTTTCCTCGTGCTGAGTCATGTTACTGGGACGCCGGGCTAGTTCTGGGCGTCAATGACCGCGAGCGCGTTGTCTAGCCGGTCAAAGATGGCGTGGGGAGCTTGTTCCTGGACGATTGGCTTGGCGTTAAACGCAATGCCAATCCCTGCCGCGGCAATCATGTCAAGGTCGTTGGCACCGTCACCAATTGCCACGGTGTGTTCCATGGGGATACCAAGTTCCGCGGCGTAGGCGCGCAGCGCGGTTTCCTTGTAGGCCCGGTCAACGACCTGCCCGGTGGTGCGGCCGGTCAGGCGCCCGTCTGCGACCTCGAGGTGGTTGGCCTGGAACAGGGTAATGCCAAGCTCACTAGCGAGTTGGGACACGATCTCGGTGAAGCCACCGGAAACAAGAGCGACCTCCCAGCCGCGGCGTTGGCATTCGGCAACAAACTCGGGAGCTCCCGGGCTAAAGGTGATCTCGCCTCGCACCTGGCCAAGGGACGCAACCGTGATCCCCTTGAGGGTCGCCACGCGCTCCGCCAAAGACTGGGAAAAGTCGAGTTCCCCGGCCATCGCGCGCTCAGTAATGTTTGCAACCAGCTCCTGAGTACCCGCGTGGACGGCAATGAGCTCAATGACTTCTTGGCCAATGAGTGTGGAATCCACATCCATCACAATGAGACGGCGCGGCTGGACAGGGTCTGGGACAATTCGTTGCTCGGTCACCTGACTAGGATAATCGTTTTGCGCCCATGGTGCTTCACCGGCCCATATGCGCGTTGCGCCACAGCCCCTTACCCGATTGGCTCACCCGCTTGTGTACCCAGTACTGACTCCAGACCGCCACGGCCCAGATCCGGTAGATACGTGCACATGGTGGGGTTATCCCCCGCCCAAGTTGGCGGCTATCCCGGTAGGATTGGCGGGTCGACTATAGAAAACTTGGGGTATGAGCACAACACCGCTGACTTCAACGACCACCTTGCCGCCACTTCCGCGTCACTTCTGGCTGACCGGGTTCTTTAACGCAATTACTTGGCGGTCCTTCAGCTACCACATGATCGCGCTATTCCTGACGGTCGTGAGCTTCACCTACGCGGTGTTTGCAATATCTCTTGGCGCTGGACTAGCCGTCACGATTATTGGATTAACGGTCTTTGCGGGGTTGAACATAGGCGCCCGGCAATTTGGTGAGGTATTTCGCAACCTTTCAAACTTTCTGCTCGGGTCCAATATTGCGGCCCCGCTACCCCGGCAGGCGACCAAGGGAATTGGCGAGTTCACCAAGTCGGGCGTACTGGACCCACAGGGCTGGCGTTTCATGCTGTTTGCTCTGCTGCACTTTGTTAACGCCATTTTTGCGTTCACAATCTCTCTTACCTTCTTTGCGATCGGTCTGGGTGGCCTGACCTACCGGCTTTGGTATGAGTTCTTGCCACTGCAACAGGCACGCGACGGGAGCTGGCACCGCGGCGCAACCCTTTGGGTTGACTACTTCATTGATACCCCGGCACGCATTGCCGTTACCGCGTTGATCAGCGCCGTGGTCTTGCTGTTTGTCTGGCCTGCGGTCACCGTTAAGTTGGGCAGCCTCCAAGCTCTCATCACGGCCAGTCTGCTTGGTCCCAGCGCCCAGAGCTTGAAAGTCCAGGAGCTACGTGTCCAGCAGGCAGCAACGGTGGACCGTAGCGCCGCCGAGCTCCGCACAATCGAGCGCGACCTGCATGATGTTACCCAGGCACAGTTGGTTGCAATTGCTATGAAGCTTTCCGATGCCAAAGATCGTCTCGCTTCCGGCGCCGGCACCAGCGAGGTCGCTGGGCTCATAGACCAGGCCCATGGGACATCCAAGGCGGCCCTGACGGACCTGCGTTCCCTGGTTCAGGGCATTCACCCGGCGGTGCTGAACTCCGGGCTAGAAACAGCTCTGCAGACGTTAGCCTCCAATGCGGCGGTTCCCACCAAACTGGAGACCAACTTGACCGCGCCCATCTCACCGTCGGTTGAGGCCGTTGCGTACTACTGTGTGGCCGAGCTCCTGAATAATGTGGCCAAACACTCCGGGTCACCAACCGCCCTGCTGCGTGCCCACACGATCACCGTGCCAGCAACCGCAGCGAACACCCCTAGTGAAGAAAAACTGGTATTGCAGGTCTCCGATTATGGCGGAGGGGGCGCAGTGCTGCATACCAACCCAACGTCCGCGTCCGGAACCGGCCTTGTGGGACTTGCGCAAAGAATTAGTGCAGTTGAAGGAACCCTTGACGTTAACTCCCCGCAAGGTGGTCCCACCGTGATTACGGTAGTCCTACCCGCCACCTTAGAATTGGGATAACACCGGTATGAGATTAGCCCTTGCCGAAGACTCGGCAATCCTGCGCCTAGCACTGATTGAACTGTTAACCGGGCGCGGATACGACGTAGTAATCGCTACCGAAACCGGAGCCGAGCTCCTTGCACAGCTTGATTCCACCCCCGTTGATGTTGTGATCATGGACGTGCGCATGCCACCCACCTTCACCAACGAAGGCATCAAGGCGGCCCTGACCCTACGCAAGGATTTCCCTACCGTCGGCGTGCTCGTGTTCTCTGCCTACGTAGAAACCGCCTACGCCACGCAACTCTTTTCCAATCACCCGGCCGGAGTGGGGTATCTCCTAAAGGACCGGGTGGCCGAGGTAACCCAGTTCACCGACGCCATCAATCGCATTGGGCAAGGCGAAACCGTGCTGGACCCGCAGGTAGTCAGCCAACTCATTGGGGCATCGGGAAAGCAAAACGAAGTCTCCAGTCTCACCCCACGTGAGCGTGAGGTGCTAGAGCTCATGGCCCAGGGTCGCACAAACGCCGGAATCGGCAGCGCCCTGGTCCTGTCAGCCGGGGCCGTAGAGAAGAACATCTCTGCCATCTTTACCAAACTCGGCTTAGAACCCTCAGCCAAAGACCACCGCCGGGTACTCGCGGTCTTGAAGTACTTGGAAGTCACGGCATGACCACCTCCGGCCAGCTTGGTGTGCCAGAACGCAACCGAACACGGCTGGTGTTGCTGGGCTGTGCGCTCGCGGTTATCTTAGCGGGGCTGCTCATACGTTTTGGAGTACCCAGGCTCTCCGCAAGCCCGCTGGCAGGGCTGCTGGGCGATCTTGGTGGATCGGTTTTGTATGCGGCGCTGTGGGTGATCTTGATCAGGTTTGTGCGCCCCACCATGCAACGAATGCCGGTAGCGCTGTGGGCCTTTGGGATCAGCGCCGCGATTGAACTGCTGCAATTAACCGCGTTCCCTAGTCTCGCCGTCCAAAAATTTGCGCCACTCGCGTTGCTGTTGGGTTCAACGTTCAACCCGTTGGACCTTGTTGGGTACGCATTGGGGGCGGTGCTCGGCGTGCTGCTCTTTGGGACAATTGGGGCACAAAAAAATAGAACCTAAAACAACGAAGAAGTAACTAAAAAGCTGCGGTGTTCCCCAACAATTGTTAGGCAACACCGCAGCTTTTTGTTGTTCCGGTGGCATGCACCGATTCCTTGAGATTTTAGTACCCCGCGGCGTCCAAAATCTCGTCTTCGGTTGGCTGCGCGCCCATGAGATCACGCTTTGAAAGTAGAAGGGCCGCAACCGTCAGGGCCAGACCAATGATGCCCAGCGGATTAGCAATTCCAATGGCCAATCCCAACCACGGCTCGTTTGCCCCGGTAACTATTGTCTCCAAGCTGGAGACTGGGCGGTCCGGGATGGTCAGCCCCAACCCAGTAAACAAGACCCACGCCGTAACCAGGCTGGTCACGGTCGCCCGGCTCTGGCGGAACGTCGAACGTGCCACCCGGCCTAGGCGTTTGGCAATAATGAGGTGCATGACCACGATTGGAATGCCCGCCAAAATCACATACACAATGGTAAACGGGCCGTCCTTATCAAACAGGTGGCGGCCAAAACTAACCCAACTTGCCATAACAACGCCCATGCCAGCTACAAGTGCCGGTGGCAGTTGGAATGGGGCAGACTTCTTTTGCATTTGAAATTTCCTTTGTGACAACTGGGTCTCATTGTACTGTCCATGGGTCGCAGCCGTGCACCGACGTCATCTTGATTTTAAGGACGCTCAAAGACCCGGCAATACTATTGAGATATACCTCGTCAGATTCGCTAGGCATTGAGGTTCTAACCAATCTGACAAGGGGTATGAGGTGGGATCTTTGCGCGGGATCCCACCTCAAAATTTTGCCCGTTTGGCTCATGCCTGTGACTGTGACATTCACACTTCTGGTGGCCCCGCTGGTGGGAACACGGACAAGTGATGGGCCGTTGATAGGATATGGCGAACCTAAATGACGTCACGGCCACCGTATGGAGAGCGTAGATGAGTAAGACCCTTGTGATCACAAATGACTTCCCCCCGCAAGAGGGAGGTATTGAAACATTTGTGATTGAGGTGCTGAAGTGCTTTCCAAGCCAGGACGTAGTTGTATACACCTCGGCCGCTGAGGGTGCCCCAGAGTATGACGCGGCCTTGCCATTCCCAGTCATCCGTGATCAAACGAAAGTTCTGCTACCAACCAAAAGGGTCACTGAGCGAGCTATTGCTGTCGCCAAAGAATACGGGTGCGATCGAGTTTGGTTTGGTGCAGCCGCTCCCCTCGCCTTCATGGCTAAGCATCTGCGGGCTGCCGGGATCAAGCGCATTGTCGCAACATCCCACGGACATGAGATTTGGTGGGCTCGAATTCCCGGTGCGCGCGCGGCCCTGCGTCGCATTGGCCGCGACACCGATGTGGTGACCTTTCTGGGTGAGTACACCCGCTCTAAGATAGCCCCCGGTTTGGGCAAACAGGCGTTTCTGGCGCGGTTAGTTCCGGGCGCTCACGCAAATGACTTTGGCAAAGACATTGACCCGCAGGTGATAACGGATCTCAAGAACCAGTACGGTTTGGCTGGGAAGAAAGTCATTGTTTGTGTCTCCCGGTTGGTCAAACGCAAAGGCCAAGATGTGCTCATCAAAGCCATGCCGCAGATTCTTGAGCAAATCCCAGATGCTATCTTGGTAATTGTGGGCCGAGGGCCGTACGAGCAGGAGTTGCGCAAGCTGGCCGCTAAGACAAGCGACTCCGTGGTAATTACCGGCGGAGTACCTTACGATCAGCTCATTAATTTTTATGCGGCCGCAGATATTTTTGCTATGCCAACCCGTAACCGTTTGATGGGGCTTGAAGCAGAAGGCCTAGGCATCGTGTTCCTTGAAGCATCCGCTAGCCGCCTGCCCGTTATCGCTGGTGACTCCGGTGGCGCTCCCGATGCTGTCCTTGAGGGAGTTACCGGTTACGTCGTTGATGGCACCAATATTGATGAGGTTGCTACCAAGATTATTGATACTCTGCAGGATCCCAATGCCAAACAAATGGGCCTGGCCGGGCGTCAGTGGGTCAAGGAACAGTGGTCCTGGGAGGGCTCCGCACAGCGCTTGCAACGGATGCTTGACCCCGGGGTTCCACTTTCAAAGATTGATGGCTAACCTCTAATACGCCAACCGTTGGTTGCGGATTTCGGAGCAGCCGGGCACCAAAACAGCGATGGCTGGTGGTTCTTAGCACTCATACAGTGCCAAGAACCACCAGCCATTTTTTGCTTCAATACCTACCTTGCAAACCCGCAAGGAACTTCCGGGTCAGCCAGCCACAGTCTTACTGAACTTCTGGCCGAGCCAGCATTTGCAGATCAACCGCTTTTCCATCCCACTGTGCCCATGGCAGTTGGCTCTCCAACACCATGAAACTCGCGGTAGGAACACCAATACGGGCCTGGTAGTAAGCTCCCTGATCAGATTGTTCACTCGCCAAATACGCGGCCGTGGCGGACATGACCGGCTCGTGACCCACAATCAACAGAGTAGAAACTCCGTCAAGTTCCTGGATCATGGTCAGCAAGTCACGCACCCGGGCGATGTACAACTCGCTCCGAAATTCCACGGGAGCCGGATTGTCCAGCTTTCCGTTAACTAGTTCAAGGGTCTGCTTGGTGCGCAGCGCAGTCGAACACCAGATGGTGTCCGGCACAATCTCCAACTCATTGAGCATTCCTGCAGCAGCGGTCGCCTGTCTGCGCCCCTTGAGGGCGAGCGGGCGGATTTCATCAGCGGCTGAGCCTGCTGGTTCCGCTTTTGCGTGGCGCATCAAGATGAGCCGTTGAGTGTTTTGCTGCAACTTCAAAGTTACTGTCCCATCGCGTGGACGCCACCGTCCACGTGGACGATCTCGCCGGTAGTAGCTGGGAACCAGTCTGAGAGCAGGGCAGCAACCGCACGTGCGGCTGGCTCCGGATCGGTTTGATCCCACCCCAGTGGTGCTCGCTCAGGCCAGCTACCTTCCATTTGTTCAAACCCAGGAATGGACTTCGCCGCAGTTGTGCGGATTGGTCCGGCTGATACAAGGTTAACCCGAATCTTATCCTTACCAAGGTCGCGTGCAAGGTAACGTGAGGTCGATTCGAAAGCGGCCTTCGCCACACCCATCCAGTCATAAACGGGCCACGCGAACTTGGCATCGAAGGTCAGACCAACAATTGATCCACCGTTGGTCATGAGTGGCTTGGCGGCCACCGCAAGCGACTTGAGCGAGAATGCGGAGACCTCAAGGGCAACCGCCACGTCTGACCATTCGCCAGCTAGGAAGTTGCCACCCATGACACTTTGGGGCGCAAAACCAATTGAGTGCACAACGCCGTCGATCGAATCAACGTGCTCAAGCACCCGTGACGCTAGAGCATCGAGGTCCTCTTGGTCCGTGATATCGAGCTGGACAACGGGGGCTGGCTTTGGCAGACGCTTGGCCATGGCCTGGGTAAGGCGGAACTGGCGACCAAAGGAGGTCAGGATAACCTGTGCACCCTCTTGCTGAGCAAGCTTAGCTACGTGGAATGCGATGGATTGGTCGGTCAGAAGTCCGGTGACCAGAATGTTCTTGCCTTCAAGTAGTCCCATGTTGGGCCCCTTTCAAAGTTGGTACTTAATACGCTACGGCGATTAAGGAAGATAAAGGTGAGTTTGGGTTACCCAAACCTTGAACTGCGCAGGCGCGGGTCAGTGACCCATGCCAAGGCCACCGTCAACGGGAATGATTGCCCCGCTGATGTACGCGGCTCCGGGTGAGGCGAGGAACGTCACGGCCGAGGCAACCTCAAGGGGCGTAGCAAACCGACCCGCTGGGATGGTGGCCTTGTACTGCTTTTGGCGTTCTTCTGGTAGCTGTGCGGTCATTTCGGTTTCGATGAAGCCGGGGGCTACCACGTTGGCGGTGATGCCGCGGGACCCTAATTCTCGAGTGATTGAGCGGGCCATACCAATGAGGCCCGCCTTAGAAGCGGCGTAGTTAACCTGCCCCTGGCCACCGTAGGTTCCAATGACTGAGGAGATCATGATGATGCGGCCACCGCGGGCGCGAATCATGCCCTTTGAGGCTCGGCGCACGCACCGAAAGGTTCCCGTGAGGTTGACGTCAATGACGGACTCAAACTCGTCATCGGTCATTCGCATCAAGAGTTGGTCTTTGGTGATTCCGGCATTTGCCACGAGAACCTCGACGGCTCCGAGTTCTTTTTCAATCTCGGTGAAAGCGGCATCTACGAGCTCGGTCGAAGTCATATCCCCCTTGACCCCAAATACACCCGCGGGCAACTCGCCACTGCGGTAGATGGTGGCCACTTTATCTCCGGCGGCTACAAACTGCTCGGCAATTGCGCGGCCAATGCCGCGGTTCGCTCCCGTTACCAGCACCACACGCGGTGTTGGGGTTTGAGTTTGAGCTACTTCTTCCTGAGCCACTAATCCTCCACTAGTTACTGTAATGGCGCTGACATCGCGGTAACACCAAAAAGGCAGACACAGTATGTGGTCCGCCCTACCTATGAATCTATCTGACAACAGACTCTAGCAAGACACACGAATCACGCTGGGTGGCAACACCAGTTTAGTAGGTTTCCCACAAAATGCTCGCTGCGCAAGCCTCACCCCCGGGTTTCAGGTTGGACGCGTAGAATGGTTCAGTGCAACGCAAGCCCGAGCCCGTGTCCATCACCTCCGCCCAAGAGTCACTCTCCGTAGACCAATCACGGCGGACCAAGGTGTACATCATTCAAATGACCATTCGAGTGGTGTGTTTTGTTGCCGCGTTGTTTGTTTCCGGCCCCGCGCGCTGGGTGCTTTTTAGTTTGGCGGTTGTTTTGCCATATATCGCGGTGGTTAAGGCCAACCTAGGCCGCGCGAGCAACTCCAACATGGACAATCCCATGGAATACCTCCAATTAGAGGCCGAGCACCGCGCCCAACAAGAAGCAGAAACTGCTCACTTGGCAGACGCCACCCAAACAACATTTACGCAGGACCACGATCCGGCCACGGACCCAGCCACCGGGCAGGACCAACGTTTCACTCAACATGATGACCCCACCCCCGACACTCAGGAGCCACACAATGGTTGATCTGTTAGGACTAGCTGACCCCATCAGCTCTTTACGTTGCTCAGCCAAAGGGTGCCAGGTAGACGCAGACTGGGGCCTGCTGTGGAACAACCCCAAGATTCACACTCCGCAGCGCCGCAAAGTCTGGCTGGCGTGCGACGAGCACCGCGAACAGCTCGATCACTTCTTGTCCATGCGTGGTTTCCTTAAGGACACCGTTCCGGTTGCGGACCTTGAACAGGCCGTTCCTGTAGACGAAGATTCCATTCCTCAGCCGCTGGGAGACCGTGACAAGCAGTGAATGCTCCAGAAATATCCTCAGATCCAACGGTTACCAGCACCAAAAGCGCCACCCCCGGCGTCCCGGCAGCGACTCCTCCAAGAAATACTTTGCGGTGGGTAGGGATCGCTTTAGGGGTCATGGTTTTGATCATTGCCTGTATCGCATTGGGGCAGTGGCAGTGGAATCGACATGAGAACCGTGACGCGGTCATTACCTCGATCAACAATAATTACAACAGCGCTCCGGTCCCCCTAGCCGAGGTGCTGCCTACGACGGATACCGCCCTTAAACCGGAACAAGTTTGGACTCCAGTGACCGTGACGGGTCACTATCTGCAAGATGGCACCGCCCTCTTGCGCAACCGGCCCATTAAGTCCACGCCCAGCGTGCACGTCCTGGTGCCGTTCGAGACCACCGATGGCAAAGTCATGTTGGTGAACCGCGGCTGGGTCCCCTACCGCAACAATGCCAACCGGCCCGATCTCCCTGCACCTCCCTCGGGTGAGGTGACACTGACGGTTCACTTACGCCAAGACGAGCCCAAGACCGAGCGTGACGCCCCGGTAGGCCAGGTTCAGGCAATCAACATAGACCAGTCATTAGCCGCGGGCGCCGAGTACGGCAATCTCGATCCACTTTGGGCGCAGGGGCGCACCTACCAGGCTTACGGTTCCTTAGCCTCGGAGGATCCAGCACCTACCGCGGGCATCTCCGCGCTACCTAAACCTGACATTGATCCGCGGTCTCACCTGTCCTATGCCTTCCAGTGGTGGGTCTTTGCTGTTGGCGCCCTAGGCGGGTTCTTTGTCCTGTATTTCAGGGAACGCACCCTCAAACGGGCGGCGCGCGAGGGTTTGAACGTCAACCCGTTCTTAGCCCTCAACGAGTTGGCCGAGTCCGGACAAGGCACCGACCTAGCGCCCGAGGTTACCGCCTCAGCGCGGCCCACCAAACAGGGGCGCAAGGCTCGGGCTCGGCTAGAAGAGGATTACGAAGACTCGCTCTTCGAGTGACCTTTCAAACTTTCCAGAGGTTTCGCCCACAAAAACCGACGTTTTGTGGGCGAAACTTCTGGAAAGTTCCTGCGTAGAACGTTAAGCAAGGGAAACAAGGTCACGGTAGGACTCGTTCCACAGGTCCTCATCGCCGTCTGGCAGCAGCAGCACCCGGTCCGGGTTCAGTGCCTCAACGGCGCCTTCGTCGTGGGTGACCAAAATAACTGCACCCTCATACGTGGAAAGGGCATCGAGAATCTCCGCACGCGAGGCCGGGTCAAGGTTGTTCGTTGGCTCGTCGAGCAGCAGGACATTGGCTGAGGACACCACGAGGGTGGCCAGAGCCAAACGGGTCTTCTCACCACCGGACAGCACCTTGGCCTTCTTCTGGGCATCGTCGCCGGAGAACAAGAACGATCCCAGGACCGATCGTACTTGCGTGTCCGGCATATCGGGTGCCGCGTGGCGCAAGTTCTCCAAGACCGTGAGCTCTAGGTCCAATGTGTCGTGTTCCTGGGCATAGTAGCCCATCTTCATTCCGTGGCCAGGCAGCACCTTGCCCGAGTCGGCTGCTTCAACCCCCGCCAGCAGACGCAGCAGCGTGGTCTTTCCAGCACCGTTGAAGCCCAGAATCACTACCCGCGAGCCGCGGTCAATCGCGAGGTCCACCCCGGTGAACACTTCTTGGGAGCCATAGGACTTGGACAGTCCCTCGGCCATGAGTGGGGTGCGGCCGCACGGCGACGGAGTTGGGAAGCGGAGCTTGGCAACCTTGTCTTGGGCACGCACAGACTCGAGGCCATCGAGCATGCGCTCGGCACGCTTGATCATGTTCTGAGCGGCAACAGCTTTCGATGCCTTAGCGCGCATACGTTCGGCCTGCGCTAGGAGCACGGATGCGCTCTTTTCAGCCACCGCACGGTCGCGACGACGGCGGCGTTCATCGGTTTCGCGCTGCTTGAGGTAGGCATCCCAGCCCATGTTGTACTGGTCAATCTCGGAGCGGTTGGCATCCAGGTGGTACACCTTATTCACAATCGCGCGCATGAAGTCGTTGTCGTGCGAGATGACGATCAAACCGCCCTCATAGGTGCGCAAGTATTCACGCAACCAAATGATCGAGTCTGCGTCCAGGTGGTTAGTGGGCTCGTCCAGCAGGAGCGTCTCCCCACCTGAGAACAAAATACGGGCCAGTTCCACACGGCGGCGTTGCCCACCCGAGAGCTCACCGAGCTTGTGTAGCAGGCCCTCGGTGTCCAACCCAAGGTTGGACGCAATCCGTTCCGCCTCTGCCTCTGCAGCGTAGCCACCGGCGTTGGTGAACTTCTCTTCAAGCTTGGGGTACCGGTTCATGGCCTTGACCATGACTTTTTCATCGCTTGACGCCATGTCAGCTTCGGCCTTGCGCATCTGGGCCATGATCTTGTTCAGGTTACGGATTGACAAGATGTGGTCGAGCGCGGTCATGTCCGGGTCACCGGCGCGTGGGTCTTGTGGTAGGTAGCCAATAATGCCCGACTGTGTGATGGAGCCACTCGTAGGCTGGGTCTCCCCCGCCAACGCCTTAGTGAGCGTGGTTTTGCCGGCACCGTTACGGCCCACCAGCCCTACGCGGTCTCCGGAGTTAATCCGGAAACTTGCAGATGAAAGCAGGGTGCGCGCACCAATCCGCAATTCCACGTTGTTAACACTGATCACAAGGCATTCCTTAGTACTAATCACACAAGACCAACAGGGGTTCCCCATTGGCAAAGACAAACGAAGTTCATCATACCCGTGCACCACTGTGTCATCTGCGTTCTTAGACCGTCCACCCTAATTAAGCAAAATGCACAACGTCTCAGTGACGGATCAATCACAGTTCCCGTGGGGTCCCTAGCGCCAACGCAGCGCACCCGGATCTACGAGGTTGGACAAATCGTCCCCAAAAACCAAAATCTAGCAGTTACGCTATTGCCATGACCTTTCAAGATGGTGGCAACTTTAACTCTCGTCGCGTACAAAAACGTGGCCCTTCGCGCGGAGGCAAAGCAGCCGCGGGCGGTGGCATTGGGGTTCTTGCGATCATCATTTTGAGCCAGGTATTCAATGTGGACCTCACTCCCTTTGCCGGGCTGCTCAACGGCGGCTCTAGCCAAACCGGTTCCTATGAAGAGACCGACCTGCAGGGCTGCGAAACCGCGGACCTAGCAAACACCAACGATGAGTGCCGCTACGGCTGGACCCTCGAGTCGCTGGATGGGTACTGGGCAACCGCGCTGCCTGCCCAAACAGGGGTTAAGTATGAGATCCCACCGGCGGTATCTTTTACCGACTCGGTCAGCACCGCATGTGGCGGCGCCACTTCTGCAACCGGACCGTTCTATTGCCCAGCGGACGAGACCGTCTACATTGACGTTTCCTTCTATGAAACTTTGCGCCAAGACTTTGGTGCAAGCGGTGGTTCACTCGCGCAGATGTACATCATTGCCCACGAGGTCGGCCACCACATCGAGAACCAGACCGGGATCCTCGGCGCCGCCAAGCGTCAGGACTCGGGAGCAAACTCGGACTCGGTCAAAATCGAACTCATGGCCGATTGCCTCGCCGGAATGTGGGCAGGCAGCGCCGCCACCGACCCAAACCCGGCCACCGGCAGGCCTGACCTTGAGCCCATCACAAAGGCGCAGCTTGCCGATGCCCTTGATGCGGCAGCAGCGGTCGGCGACGACCGCATTCAAGAGGCTATGACCGGCAAGGTCAGCCCACACTCCTTTACCCACGGCACGGCAGCCCAGCGCCAGCAGTGGTTTACCACCGGGTACACCACGGGCGACTTCAACCAGTGCAACACCTTTGAGGCAGCATCATTGGGCTAAATGCCTAGCAAAGCTAAGCAACTTATACCCACTGCTGGGTTTGCACGAGCGCTCCGTTGATGACCGCTAGTTCCTGACGGCTGGGATAAGACACCGGCTTCAGGTGCTCGGTCTGAATTTCGTGCGCAACACAAAACTGCACCACCTCGGGCCAGTACCAAAGACGAGAATCGCCCGGGACGTACGGTGGCGGAAACTTTCCCTTGTGTCTATCGCCGCGCGCCCAATTTGAGGCGGTCTGCCGCGTGACCTCGAGTCGCAACCCGACTTCATTGAGTGACACCAAATCAGCCATCAGCCGCACCGCAGTAATTCCTGCCGAGCGCAATAACCGATTGGCCCGCTGGGCCCCAGCTACGGCATCGGGCGCACGCACAGCTACGGTCACCACGTGTACTTGGGAAATCTCAGCAAAGACAGCCCCCAACTCCACTGGAACTTCTAAGTCGTCTCCCGCGCCGTTTCCACTCGACAACGTGGTGTTGACAGGTGACAACCCCTCGAATTCCTGGATCTCGAACGTGTACTCAAATAGCTGCTGCATGCTCCAATTAAGCCACCCACCTGCGGTGTTGTCAAGCGTAAACAGCGTCCAGGCTGCTGTTTACATTCGACAACGGGTGTGCGGGCAGTGTTTACAAAGGGCAAAGTTCGCCCAGAACGATCCTGCTGGAAATTACCTGCGCCGCCCCACCCATTTGTTCGCCTCGGCGATCAGGAAGATCACGATCGCTCCCCCGATCATGACCAGCCATTGGCGGGCGCTGATAGGTGCGGAGCCAAACCACGTGTTCATGAACGGTAGATACACGTAGCTGATCTGCAGCGCGATCAAGCTGACAGCGGAAACCCAAATGATGCGGTTCCCTTTCAACACGTCCAAGGTCAGGCTGGACTCGGTCAGGAACCGGCAACTAAACAGATACGCCAATTGGGCCAGGGCCAACATCGTTACTGCAGCGGTTTGCGCCTGAGCCAGCGTTGCCCCGTTGTTGAACTCCGCAATGAAGATGATGAGCGTTGCTACCCCAATGAGGATGGAGATGAATAGAATCTGTGCGATTGCGGGGCGGTCCACCAGCCGTGCGTTCACATCCCGCGGTGGGCGCGCCATGATGCTGTGCTCAGCCGGCTCATAGGCAAGCGCGAGCGAAAGGGTCACCGCGCTGATCATGTTGATCCACAACACTTGAACGGGTTGGAGCGGCAGGGTGAGCCCAAACGTGATGGCCACCAGGATCACGAGTGACTGGGCGCCGTTTGTTGGGAGCAGGAACAGGACGGACTTGCGAATATTATCGTAGGTGCGCCGGCCTTCCTCGACCGCACGTTCAATCGTGGCGAAGTTGTCATCGGCAAGCACCACGTCTGCGGCTTCCTTGGTGGCATCGGTCCCCTTGATGCCCATGGCGACCCCAACATCAGCCTGGGTCAGGGCGGGAGCATTGTTGACTCCGTCGCCGGTCATAGCCACAACCTCCCCGTGGGATTGCAGCGCGGAGACAATGCGAATCTTGTGCTCGGGACTAGTGCGCGCAAAAACGTGCACGTCTTGGACCACTGCTTTGAGCTGCTCGGTGGTCATCGCTTCAAGTTCTGGTCCGGTCAGGACCCTAGCGTCTAAGGCTTTGACGATGCCTAACTCACGGCTAATTGCCAGGGCTGTTCCAGCGTGGTCGCCGGTGATCATCTTGACCTTGATCCCGGCGCTTTTGCATTTGGCGATTGCGGCTACTGCCTCCGGGCGGGGTGGGTCAACAATGCCTACGAGCCCGCAGAGTTCCAACTTGGTAATCGCTGAGGTTGGGGGAAGCTCTAAAGTTTGGGGTCCCTCGTCCAAGGTGACCATGAACTTGTTAACTGACTCGAATGGAATCAGATCAAGGCGGCTCCACGAGCCAAGGTGAAGTTTGGTCTTGAGCGCAAAGGTTTGCAGCGCTCCCTCGGTTGGCTCCCCCACAAGCTGGCCCTGTTCGCTAATGGTTGAGTCATTACACAAGGAAACTACGGCGGTTAGGGCTTTGAGGTTTTGGTGGGACTGGGACGAATCACTGGCAAAGTGCTCACCGGTGCTCCCTCGTACTTCTCCGATCGGCGCGTAGCCAACCCCGGTTACTTCGTAGGACTGCTGGTAGGTGCGAACCGTGCGCACGGTCATTTCGTTTTGGGTGAGCGTTCCGGTCTTGTCTGAGCAGATCTTGGTGACCGAGCCCAGGGTTTCTACCGCCGGGAGCCGGCGGCTAATCGCCCGACGCTTAGCCATCTGCTGCACGCCAAGCGCCAGGGTGACCGTCACCAGTGCGGCCAGCCCCTCTGGAACTGCGGCGACGGCTAATCCGATGGTGGCTGACAATAATTCAGCCGGTGTAAAGTCATGGAAGATCTCCGGTTCACCGAATTGATGAGCCGCAAGTCTGCGGGGATCAGGTCCCCCGATTTCACGCGAACAACATCACCTGGAACCAGCTCGGTGGCGGGCAGAGTTACCCAGTGCCCATCTCGTTTGGCCGTCGCATGCGGAGCCAGCATGGTTCGGATAGCGTCAAGCGAGCCTTCGGCTTTACCTTCCTGAATGAACCCAATTGCCGCATTGATGATGGTGACCGCAACGATCACAACAACATCGATCCAATCTCCCAAGATGGCTTTGAGGCCGGCGGAGATTAACAGGATATAGATCAAGATGTTGTCGAACTGCCGGGCAATCCGCTTCCACAGTGGATCCCGTGCAACCGTAGGCAGCTCGTTACGTCCAGACTGCGCTAACCGCGATTCGACCTGCGAAGTACTCAGGCCGTCCGCGTTCGAATCGTTTGCCGCGAGGGCTTGGGCAGCGGATAGTGCCCAAAAGGAAATCTCATGGCCGGGCGCCACGGAAGTTGTGACGGGTAATTTGGCCATGAGATTTACTCACTTCGTTTGGACGCCTACGTTAGACGCTGAGACGGTTGGTGCCTTTGGATTGATTATCCACAACGTCCGCGCGTTCCTTGTTCATAGGCTCACCGAAACCCCCTTTGGGTTTCTTGATTCGCGGCCCAATGGCGCGCAGTGCGGCGAGGATTGCAACAAGGTCAACCAACTCTTGGGTTGCTGCCCCGGCGGTTGCCGGGATGAAACCGAAGGCTGCAATCACCATCAAGATGATGGAAAGGATGATGCCCACCCAGATACTCTGCAACGCAATACGCAAGGTGTCTTTTCCGTACTCAACCGCGCTGGCAACCTTAGAAATATCGTCAACCAGAATGACGGCATCGGCCGATTCGCTCGCAATCGTTGCGCCGCGCGCGCCCATCGCAATTCCAACGTCAGCAACGGCAAGAGCCGGGGCATCGTTCACTCCGTCGCCCACCATGATGACCGGCCGGTTTTCCATGGACTTAATGGCATCAACTTTGTCCCCGGGCAGGCACTCTGCGTGGACCCGGGTGATGCCAAGATCCTGGGCAACGTGCTGGGCCGTCTGCTGGGCGTCCCCGGTCAGCATGACCGTCTCATGAATGCCCAATTTGCCCAACGCAGATAGGGTAGCGCCGGCGTTTGACCGTACTTGATCGGCTGCCACAATTGCACCTGCATACCGGTCATTGATGGAGATATAGATTGCTAGTTGACCCGGCTCAAGATCCACCTGTTCGAGTGTGGGATCAACCTCGGAGATGAAACTGTGCTTACCAACCCGTACCGTTGCATCCCCAATGCGCGCCTGCACACCAAACGTGGCAATCTCCTTAGCGTGCTTGGCCGCAGATAACTCCAATCCGCGCGCGCGGGCCTCTTGCATGACCGAGGAGGCAAGAACATGTGACGAGTACTGCTCCGCCGAGGCAGCCAGCTGCAAAAGTTGATCAGCTGTGTGCCCATTGGCTGATGTGACCGAAACAATCGTGGGCATCCCAACGGTCAAGGTACCCGTCTTGTCAAAGACCACGGACTTGGCCTTGCCAAGTTGTTCGAGCACGGTTCCGCTCTTAACGATGATGCCATTCTTGGCACTGCGGCTCATCCCACCGATGAACGCGACCGGGGCGGCGATCAGCAGCGGGCACGGAGTGGCCAACACCAAGACCTCGGCAAACCTGGTCGAGTCCCCCGTGATGGCCCAGGCAGCTCCGGCCAGGCCAAGGGAAAACAACGTAAATGGCACGGCGTAGCGGTCGGCTAGTCGAACGGTGGGTGCCTTTTCCTCATGCGCCTGCGAAACGAGCTTTGCAATCTGCTGGAACTGGCTCTTATCTGAGGTTTCGGTTGCCCGCATGTGAAAAGCAGTCTGGCCGTTAACTGACCCGGACAACAGTTTGTCCCCGCGGACTTTCTCAACGGGAAGGCTCTCCCCCGTCAGTGTGGCTTCATCGACGGCCGCGGAATCTTCCTCGAGCACACCATCGACTGGAACAATCTCACCGGGGCGCACGAGCAGTTGGTCTTTGATCCGGACCTCTTCAACGGCGATTGCGGAAATGTTGCCCTTGGCAACTCGGTGTGCAATCTGGGGTGTCTTGTCAAGAAGTTGAGTCAGGTCGCGTTGTGCCCGGGCAGCGGCGTAGTCTTCAAGCGCCTCGCCACCGGTTACCATCAATACAATCACGAGGGCCGCAATGTACTCCTTGACCATGACCGTGGCAAAGATTGCTACGACCGCAAGGATGTCGAGGCCAAACTTGCCCCGTATCATGTCTTGGACCATTTCCTTGGCCTGGAGGACAGCAATAATTATTGCGTATGCGGAGAACACAATGATGACGGAATCTCCGGCTCCAACGAGAGCCATGATGCCGCCGGCAAGCCCGACCACCAGTGTTGCCGCAACCAGCGGATAGCGTTTCAGAAGTTCCCAAATCTTGACCATAGTTTGACTATTCACCTTATTCAGGCGGCCCGCAAGCAAGGATAGTCTGCCCTAAGCCGCAGAATCTGGCGGAATTTCAAGCGTACTGAGGTTTTCTCAAGTTTTGGGTTCGCGCATTTTGCAAACCTAATTCCGGTCGCGTTATCCGCTGGAGCAAGATCTAGCGCGCCATCTCAACCTATTACGCGCAGGGTTCCCACTGGTTTCCCGTGCCCCAAAATTGGCAGCGTGTGCTTCTTTTCCAACTTGGAACTACTGCGGCCAAGCGTCCTGATTGCATCGAGCCCCAGCACGCTGCGGGCACGGTCACTGCCATCAGCGATCTTGAGAGCGAATGCGCTGCCGTCGGCAAAAGCGCCGGCCTGCACCGCCTCGGCGCCGTCCTTGGTCATCAGACCCGTGAACGCGATCATCTCATCGGTGACATCGCGGTTAGTGCCGCCAAGTAACTCGGGGTTTTGAGTGATGCCAAAGTAGATGCGCCCCTCCGGAGAGGCTGGGGCTTGGGAACCAACTTTGGCAATGTGGGCGTAGACGCGGGCGAGCCCGGTCAACGAGAACCCAAAGACCGGTGCGCCGCATCCGTCTACGGTCAACCCTGCAGGCTCTTCCCCGGTGACCTCACGGGCAGTTTCCAGAATCAGCTGTTGCAAGGGGTGGGCCGGATCCAAGTAAGTTCCCGTTGGCCAGCCGTTGACCACGCACGTTGCCAGCATCGCCGCGTGTTTACCTGAGCAGTTCTGGTAGAGCGCGCTCGGCTGCTCCCCCATTATCGTAGCAACTTTGCGCGCCTCTTGCCCGAACGGAAGGTCCGGGGTATTCAGCAGATCCGATTCCGTAAGTCCGGCATCGGCAAGCGTCGACCGGACCACGTCGAGGTGCATCTGCTCCCCCGAGTGACTCGCACAAGCAAGGGTGACCTGGTGCGGATTGCCAGCAAAACCGGCGCGCAACATCGCCAGAGCCTGCAACGGCTTAAGTGCCGAGCGGCCAAACATCATTGCCTCGGGGTCACCGAGCGTACGAGCGGCGCTACCGTGGGCATCCAGCACAACCAGAGAACCATAATGAACCGATTCGACTGCCTGACCCCGGGTTACCGTGACGGCGGGGGCATGAGCTGGGAACGTTGCAGAAGTAGTCATGATTGTATTATCACCCGTCAGGCCACAAAAGTTCACTAACTACTTGATCTTTGGTGTTGCCAGCAGCGGTTTAGTTGCGGCTGCCAATAGTATGGGAGCGTCATGAACCACTACAGCGTTGTACGGTAAGGGAGTTTCCTCTTGGCTCGCATGATTGCCACCAATAAGTCCGTCGATCGCAGTGAACTGTTAGCGTTTCTGCGGGGTAACAAAGAAGGTGTCCTGCTCACTACTCGCAGTACCGGTGCCCCACAAATGAGTCCGGTTACCTACGGCATTGATACTGCCGGCCGGCTCGTCATCTCAACCTATCCGGATAGGGCCAAGGCCGTGAATCTGCGCAAGCGTCCCGCCGCCTCATTTTGCGCGTTGGGCAACGAATTTAACGATGCCTGGGTGCAGATCAATGGTCAGGCGGAGGTGTTAGACCTCCCGGACTCCGTAGAACCCCTAGTGGAATATTTTCGTTCCATTTCCGGTGAGCACCCGGATTGGGATGAGTACCGTCAGGCCATGGTCAAGCAGGGCAAGTCCCTCATCCGGATCACAATTGAGAGTTGGGGCCCCATTGCAACCGGCGGATTTCCCGCTCGCTTGGCGTAATTACGCAGACCGTTCCGCTACCAGCTAGGCAACGGGCCAACCACCTTTAGGCACAGGCTACGAGCACCAGACATTGTTGCGACCGGCACTTGAAAACAACTTTGGCTCCGACAATGAAAATTGTCGGAGCCAAAGTAATTAGATCAGAGTCTAGGAAACTGAAACCTCAGATAGCGGCTTCAGGTTGGCCAGCTTCTCGGCGGAAAGCACCACAGCGAGATCTTCCTGGGTCATCAGACCACGCTCCAGAACGATCTCAGCTACTCCCCGTCCGGATTCTAGAGCCTCTGCGGCAACCGAGGTCGCCGCTTGGTATCCGATCACCGGGTTGAGCGCGGTTGCTAGGCCGATCGATTGGTCCACGCTTGCGCGTAGGTAGTCCACGTTTGCGGTTATTCCGGAGATGCAGTTATCCACCAGTGTGCGGCAGGCCGCAGCGAAGTGGTTAATGCCGGAGTCGAGCTTGTGGAAGATTACTGGCTCGAACGCGTTGAGCTCGAGCTGGCCGGCCTCGGCTGCCATCGCGATGGTGACGTCGTTACCAATGATTTCAAACGCAACCTGGGAAACAACCTCTGGGATAACGGGGTTGACCTTGCCCGGCATGATCGAAGATCCGGCCTGTGTAGCTGGCAAGTTGATTTCACCAAAGCCTGCGCGCGGTCCTGAAGATAGCAGACGTAGGTCGTTGCAGACTTTCGAGAGTTTCACGGCGGCACGCTTAAGCGCACTTGAGACCTCAACAAAGCTGGAGACATCCGAGGTTGCTGCCACGAGGTTTCCAGCCGAGTGAATTGGGTACTCGGTAATGTCGCTCAGTTTGGAGGCGGCCAGCGCGGTGTAACCTTCTGGGGCGTTGATGCCGGTACCAATTGCGGTTGCACCCAGGTTGATCTCATACAGTTCAGTTGCTGCGGTCAACAGCATCTGGCGGTCCTTGGCAACCATGTGTGCATAGGCGGCAAATTCCTGACCAAGGGTCATGGGAACAGCGTCCTGCATTTGGGTACGGCCCATTTTTAGGACCGAGTGGAACTCCTGAGCCTTAGCGGTCAGCGCATCTTGCAGGTACTTCATGGCACCTTGCAGGCTCTCCAAGGAGTACAGCAGGGCAACCTTGAGCGCGGTTGGGTACGCGTCATTGGTGGACTGGCTTAGGTTCACGTGGTCATTTGGGTTAACAACCGTGTAGTCGCCCTTGTCCTTGCCAAGGTGCTCGAGGGCAAGGTTGGCAATGACTTCGTTGGCGTTCATGTTGGTTGAGGTTCCGGCTCCGCCCTGAATGACGTCAACCACGAACTGGTCTAGGTGTTGGCCGGCAATGAGCTGGAGGCAGCCAGCCTGGATTGCGTCATACTGGGTCTGCGGGAGCTTGCCAAGCGCAAAGTTCGCCTGCGCGCACGCCAGCTTTACGGTTCCCAAGGCCTTTACTAGGTTTGGGTGAGCAGAAATCTTGATTCCGGTGATTGGGAAGTTCTCAACCGCACGCAGCGTGTGAACGCCCCAGTACGCCTCGGCGGGCACATCCCGGAATCCCAATAGATCTTTTTCTTTGCGGTTGACCACAGCGCAACTCCTTATAGGCACGAAAGTACATCATCTCAGTTTGTGCAACTTGAGATACGGATTTCCATTAGTTGAGACTCTAACTCATACCGCCGAGCCCCAATTGGGTTGTTGCTAGTGGACGCCGCGCATGGCTTTGAGGATCGGCTTTGCCCCAATGAGCAACCCCAGTCCCAGCACAATTGCGATTCCACCAATAATTCCAAAGTAAGAAGCGGCAGGCAGCTGGGTGTAGAGCCCAGCAAGTTGACCGGAAATTGCGGTGCCAAGTGAAACCGACAAGAACCACAGTGAGACCATCTGGGTCTTGAAGCGGTGCGGGGCCAGCTTGGTAGCAACCGAGAGACCAACCGGAGACAAGCACAGTTCAGCAATGGTGAACATGAACAGGATCAAAACCATCCACAGCAGCGGGGTCGAGTTTGCGGCTCCCCCTGCGGTCGGTAGGAATAGCAGGAACGCAACACCCATGAGGCCGGTTCCAAGCGCAAACTTCAGCGGAGTGGACGGTTGGCGCTTGCCAAGTTTGGTCCAGAGTGCGGCAAAGACTCCGGAGAGCAGAATGATAAAGACCGGGTTGATTGACTGCACCCAGCTGACGGGCATTTCCCAACCGAAGATACTGCGGTTGAGTTCCTTGTCTGCGTAGATGGTTAACACCGTGAACTGTTGTTGATACAGGGACCAGAATGCGGTTGATGCCAAGAACAGCGGGATGAACGCGAACATGCGGCTGCGCTCAACCGAGGTCAAACCCTTGGATCCCAAGATCACGATGAAGTAAATGATTGTGGCAACGATGACCACGCCAATGACTAGTTGCGCTAGGTTTCCCGGTGTAATCAGGTTGAACGCAACGGCCAGACCAATGACGACCACGAGGGCAATGCCAAACAAGATGAAGTTGTTGCGAGCCTTGGGCTCAAGCGGGTTGGCAATCTCGAACGCGGCTGCCGGAAGATTCTTACGACCAAACTGGTACTGCACCAAGCCCAGTCCCATACCAACCGCGGCGGCTCCAAAGCCCCAGTGGAACCCAACCTCGGACTGCAGTAGCCCGGTCAGTAGTGGCCCAAGCAGACCACCGATGTTGATACCCATGTAGAAGATGGAGAACCCAGCATCGCGGCGATCGTCTTCAGGGGAATACAGCGTTCCAACAACAGCGGTGGCATTTGCTTTCAATCCGCCACTACCAAATGCAATGAAGATCAGACCGATGGTGAGCCCAAGGACCCCAGGGACGAATGCCAGCGCAAGGTGGCCTAGCATGATCAACCAGGCCGAGTAGAACAGCGTGCGTTCCGATCCCAGCACACGGTCGGCTAACCAACCACCCAAGATAGTGGAAAGGTAAACCCCACCACCGTAAGCTCCAACGATTCCGGCCGCGACCGTCTGTTCAATACCCAGGCCACCTTGGGTGGCCGTGTAGTACATGTAGATCAGCAGGATGCCCTGCATACCGTAGAACGAGAACCGTTCCCACATCTCCACACCGAACAGGGTGGCTAACGCTTTGGGATGCCCAAAGAAAGAATGATCATCAGATTTTGTCTGGGATTGCGTGCTCATCCTCTAAAAATACCGGAGTCCCGCCCTATCCCAACCAAATTAGGTCCTAGTTAGTTAAAGACGGGAAACAATCACACTAGCCTGTTCACTCTAAGGTGTTTTTCATTTATAATGAACAGAAGATTAAAGTGAACAAGGTGATGTTGTGAAAGAAAGCCTAGCTAAGAACTTAGCAGACCGGTTTGACGAGTTTGGTCTCGCTTTGGAAAGCCCACTCAACCTAGGTGAACTACTGGAGCAAAGTACTGCTCATGCAACGATTGCCCACAAGCATGGTTCTGCAAACTTCACAATTGCTTACTCCCCCTCAATGACCGGGTCCACGTTGGAAGGATTTCTAAAGCAATCTTTGACGCCGGAACGACTACTGCTGCTTGGCCCACGAATAACTGAACGTAGTGCAACCTTGTTCAGGGAGTTAGGTATTTGCTATCTCGATCAATCAGGTAACGCTTTCATCACCTTCGATGGCGTACACCTAGACGTTCGCGGACGAAGAGCTCCAACCCGAAATCCATCATTGTCGGATGCACCGATGCACCGCGGCGGGGTCAACTTATTCAGCCCCAAACGAGCTCAAGTCATCTTTGCCATTCTCACATGGCCGGACTTACTCCACGGACCGGTAAGGAACATTGCAACCACGTCTGGCGTTTCATTGGGACAAGCACAAAGAACTCTTGATCTGCTTAGTCAATATGGATTCATCGATGAAACAAGAAGTCATCACCTTCACAGTCCTGAACAGCTAATCAATCTATGGGTCGCTGCATATCCGTCAGGCTTAGGTTCAAGTAAATTCACCAAGTACTTCTCAGGCCCCATAGATGACTTAATCTCCAATAACGAGGCAATCTATATCAGTGGTGAGGCTGCGGTTCCTGAACTTCTGCGTCCTGAAACTCTACTTCTATATTCAACCAAAGCTCCGACCGACTTAATCCGTTCTCACCGCTGGCGCCATAATGATGATCAGCCGAACATTTTCCTTCGGGAAAAGTTCTGGCAAGCTCCCAGAGAAGCAGATTCACCTGGCATCTACTCAGCTCCATGGCTGTTGGTCTACTCGGATCTCCTTGCTTCGGGAGATGATCGTCAACGTGAAGCAGCAGAGATTTTTCTTAAAGAAGCTACCTCGTGATTGACGTCAGTACGGTAGACCCTCGGCTATACGATGGCATCTCCATAGTCATTGAAAAACTCAAGGATTCAGTGGGGTTAAAACCGGAGAACGTTCTTGTAGTCGGAGCCAGTTGCCGCGATATTTTGCATGCGGGATTTGGACACAGGTTTCCACTGCGGGCAACTACTGATATTGACTTGGGAATCGCCATCAACGATTGGATAGTTTCAGAACGAATTGAAAGCACTTTCAAACGAATTGGCAGTAATGGCATCCGGTATCTCATCGCAGAACATCCTGTGGACATCATGCCATTCGGTGGGGTGGAGGATCCTGACGGTATCTCCCACCCCACCGCTCGAGGTGAAGACCTCAATGTATTCGGGTTTCAGGATGTATTCCAGAATGCACTCCCCTTAGAACTACCGAATCACTCCACCGTTAAGTTGCCACAACCTGCCGGATATACAGTTCTGAAGATGCGGTCCTGGCTAGACCGATCCGTGTACGGACACTACAGAGATGCTCAGGACCTTGCACTAACCCTGTTTTGGTACCAAGAATCAAAGGAAGTTCATGATCATCTTTACGACACTGATGAGGGCTTCAAGATTCTTGAAGGTCTAGGTATGGATAGTGACCTTGCCGCGGCTAAGCTACTTGCATTAGATGCCGCTGCCCAATTGTCACCCGAAAATGCGGCTGATCTTGCCGATAGGTGGGAGAACCAAGACATGAAATCCCTGGCCCGTAACTTTACCCTCCCTACCACCGGGCCACGCACCTCGGACTTTGGGCGCAGAGAAGCCCTCATTGCGCAGTTCTCAATTTCGTAGCGATATTTGCAGCATCAGAAACTCATATGGTGGGCCAGTGCGCACCTACTCGTTGTTCGTGCCACTCGTCACAAGGTACTCATACAGGCTGGACTCAATTGGTCCCGATAATTTTAGTTGCATCTTCACTACAGGAAGCATCGCAGCTTCGTCCTCTCCCATGCGGGTTTCCTGTGCTGCGGAACTTGACGCCGTGCCAAGGTAGAAGAAATCTGTCCCCTCAGCATCATCCTTCTTGGCGAACACGTGGATCACAGGCCGATTCTCTACGATTGCCTGGACTTCTTTGCTCTTGAGGGTACGTCGACTGCGAGTGAACCACGTCAGGTGAGAGGGATCCAGAAACTCATCCTGGTACTTCACACTCGCATCGATCTCATCGTCCTTGTGATAGGTGATGAAGATCGGGCAGGTCCCCGTCGCCTTATCAACCTTGTACCCGTAGATTGTGCTCTGCTGGTTTGATTCCCAGTTCAGAAGGCGGCATACGTCTTTGCGGGAGTAACGCTCCCCTACTAGCAGAGCTTCATCGGTCTTGAAACGATGCCTGGACGTAAACAATCCGGCTTCGATAAGGTCGCTGACCTGAGCGTAAAATTCCGGTTCTAATGTCAGACATTCAAATAAGGATGTAGAGAGACTGATTGCGTCTCCATCAATCTCGATCAAAGGCGTTGCGCCATACTTAAGCTGCTCCGCGGAGGTGAAAAACTCGAGGGTGAGGATCTTTCGGACTGACTCAATTACCGCGCCGTCTCGTGGGGACATAGCCTGCGCAAGAATTTGGTCGTACTCATGGATCGACAATTCACCACGTTCGAGCAAAGCCTGCAACAAGAGCAGCTCATGGGGGCGCTTTCCATTGAGTAGTTCTGTGGTCATGAAGGACAAGAACTGGTCTGCCATCACCGAAATTGGAGTCACTACCTGCTTGAGACGAAGCAGGAACCGGTGATAGTTACTGGAGGCCGAGGCAATTACTACAGGATCAACCGTTGCAAACCGCGCAAAGTCTGTCAGTTTAGGTGTTGTCCCGAGCCTGCCCTTGAGCAAATTAAATGCCTCTTTGAGACGGGCAAAACTATCCAGTTTCGTTGCGGCTATTGCGTTGAAGACAAGTTCCTTAGCAACTTCGTCAAAGCTAATGCTAGAGATACCCGCGATTGTTCCGGCCTCATCCGCATTGATCATATTGCGCCGGATCGAGTCCTTAGAAAGGCTCATGTCTCCGAACAACGCGATAGGGATAAGGAAGTTATTGGCGTAGTTACCAATAAAGTCGATGACAACGAGAAAATCCTTGCCAATGTCCTTACGGAGGCCACGGCCAAGTTGCTGGGCGAAGATAATACTTGACTTGGTCTGTCTCAGCATGACTACCTGATTGACGCTTGGAATATCGATACCCTCGTTGAAGATGTCAACGGTAACGATGTAGTCGAGTTCGCCGGCTTCAAGTTGCTCTACGACCGATTCCCGTTCCTCAATCGAGGCCATGCCGGTTAAGGCTACGGTCCGCAGCAGCTTGCCATGGAGCGTCCGGACATTTAGCTCCGCGGAGATCGCTTGGGCTTCTTCGGTACGGCTACAGAAGATGAGCCCCTTAACCGGACGCCCTGCATGGCCATACTTCTTAATAGCTTGCAGCACGTACTCAATACGCTCGTTCGAAACAAGCTTGCCTAGATCAGCGGTATCGGTGATGACCTGTCCGTGAGAGTCCGTGTAGTCGGATACCCCGTAGTAGTGGAACGGACAAAGCATCTCTTCTTCGAGAGCCTCCTGCAAACGGATCTCGTAAGGCACATTGAAGTCGAAGAGTTCAAAGATATTGATGCCATCGGTACGCTCAGGAGTCGCAGTCATCCCAAGGAAGAACTCGGGGTCGAAGTGGTCTAGTAAGCGCTTGTAACTTTCCGCACCAGCTTTGTGGACCTCGTCGATGAGGATGTAGTCAAAGTCAGTAGGTCCGAACTGCGCCAACGTTTCTGGCTTGGACAAAGATTGGACGGTCGCAAATACGTACCGCCGGTCACTAGTTCGTTCATTGCCAGTGAGTTTGCCCAGGTCCTGAGGATCGCAATCCAAAACCCGCTCATAATCTCGCATCGCGCGGTCCAAGATCTGCTCACGGTGGACGATGAAGAGCATTCTTTTGGGGGCGACCTGACGGACGTCGAGGGCAGACAAGATAGTTTTTCCCGTGCCGGTCGCGGACACAATAATGCCACGTTTCTCCCCACGGGCTCGGAGGTCCGCCAGAGCCTGAAGGGCTTCAACCTGCATCTGGTTGGGTTGAATCTCTGAGTTATCAAACAGGTTGCCCTGCTCGTCATAGATTGAGGGAACAATTACTCGTGATTGAGGGTTTGCTTGTTCCTGGGCTAGGAACGCCACCTCATAACGGTCAATCCAGTCCTGTGTGAGAACTCGGCTCAGTGCATGCTGCGCCTGAATCTCCCGTTCCAGTTGACTCACAATGTCCCCATCATGGCGGGCAGAGAACCGGATATTCCACTCTTGGTTTTTCAACAGCGCGTTGCTGGTCAGGTTGGAGCTTCCAACAATTGCCGTAACCTCATGTTCCTTACGGAACACGTACCCCTTGGCATGGAAACCCGCACTGTCGTCGGACTCGAAAACGCGAACCTCCACATTTTCGAGGTTCGCGAGTTCCCTAAAGGTCTCCGGTGAATTGAACGCCAGATAGGTAGAGGTCAAGATGACACCGTGACCGGTGAAGTCGAGCAGTTCCTGCTTGAGAAGAGCCAAAGCCCCCGGGGTAATGAACGCTACCGAGAAAACAAATGAGTCGCTCTTGCGTAATTCATGCCTTAGCGCTCGCAGCATTGTGTTGTCGTGCGAATTTGAGATCAGAAGCGGGTGGAAGAGCCGTTGAGAAATTACCGAGTCATTGATAAACCCAAACTCAAGGTCCTTCCCAAAGACTTGAGAACCTGGGAACATTAGGCTAACTCCCTCTTGATGAGCTCTACTGCAGGAATATCTGCAGGTGCCCACTCAAGGGCATCGAGACTGGGGGCCTCCACCCAGCGCAATTCAGCGTGTTCGGTAGTCACTGGAGACCTGGTCGTAACGGTTGCGTAGTAGGTAGTGAGAGTGACAAAACCAAAGTCATATTCATATCGAGTTGTGGTGATACGGTTACCAACTTGAATTTCGCACTCAAGTTCCTCAGCAATTTCCCGAACCAGCGCTTGCTGATCCGTTTCGCCTTGCTCAAGTTTCCCACCTGGGAACTCCCACATACCTGGAAGCGCCATGTCAGAACCGCGCTGGGCGCAGAGCACGAGTTTGCCATCTGTAATAACAGCGCCTACAACAACAATTTCTTTTTTCACAAGGGCCCTTCGCCGCTGGCTATCACTTCAGCAAAATAGTTGGTCCACCACGTCTCTACGGGGGAGAACAAATACCAGGGCTAGCTAATCAGACTTCCAGGGTCGGTTGCAAAGCCCCAGACGCGTGTTGAGGAGTCTTCATTCAACGCGATCATCAGGACCAATCTGCGATGGAGAAGATATAAAAGCCTTTAGTCCCACAAAATTTGGTTTCTATTCTGAAACGCCTAGTCAAGCGGGCTGGATTTGCTCGGGAGTTGTCTAAGATGGGCAAGTATGAGCCCTAAATCCGTGATTCTTGTAGACGCTGGATTCCTGTACGCGGTTGCTGGCTACCGGACGGCGAGTACAACGCTGCGGGCAGCCATTACGGTTCAGTACGAAACGCTGATTGAAGGCTTGGTTTCTACCGTTGAGTCGCTGAGTTCCAAATCCGTCTTGCGCACCTACTGGTATGACGCTTCACGCGATGGGCTGTTCACCGAAGAGCACAAGAAAATTGGTTTAATTCCGGGGGTTAAGGTTCGGCTGGGCCGGATCAACTACTACGGAGAGCAAAAAGGCGTGGACTTGCGTCTGGCCTTGGACTTGGTATCTCTGGCTCGTACTCGCGCGGTTTCCCACGCCTACCTGATCTCAGGTGATGACGATTTAACCGAGGCCGTTGAAGAAGCCCAAGCGATGGGCATGAAGGTCATGGTCCTGGGTATTAAGGACATTACCGCCCGGTTGGGGTACAAGGGAGTGGCCGAGCACCTCGCACTGGCTGCAGATTCAATTGAGCAGATTCCAGATTCCCTGTTGGACACAACCTTCCTCAAGATAGGCACGCCCTCCCCTGCTTCCTTACCGGGTAGTGTCCCATCACTTCCACGCTCGGCTATTCCAAAGCCAACTATCATGTCAGCCCATAGGTATGAGGTTGAACCACCCGCACCCGTTAAAAACGTCGTGTTTACTACGAGCACCGATGGCATATCCAGTTATGAGGGCACCGCCGCAGAACTACAGGCGCTGATTGAGTCCGCTGAGGAAATTGGCAAGCGCGTGGCACACTCCTGGTACTCCAGCACCACCCAAACAGAACTCGAAAGCGTCTTGGCTAACCGGCCGCAGCTTGCCCCCGCCATTGACCGTGTCCTACTCAAGGACTGCGCACAGATTATTGGCGAGGCTGACACCGATCTGTTCGAGGTCCGTAAGGCTCTGCGCAAGACATTCTGGGCCGTCCTAGACGAATTACAGTAGTCCTAAAATTATTGATTCAAGATACACGCAATGATCAGTGCAGACACAACTAGGCAAGGGACTTGGGTCCCTTAGTTGTGTAACAATACGGTGTTACCATCAGAAAACCGGGGTCTTTGGCGAGCTTGCTACCCTGGTGCCTCTCAAATTCTGGGGGGCGTGAAAACCATTAATGAGGATGTGTTTCATGAAGGCATTGGTATACCACGGACCTGGCAACAAGGTCTGGGAAGAAGTTCCGAATCCAACTATTCTCCATCCCACGGACGTCATTGTAAAAATTGACGCCACCACTATTTGTGGCACTGACCTGCACATCTTAAAGGGTGACGTGCCGGCCGTGAAGCCCGGAACAATTCTTGGGCACGAGGGTGTGGGCAAGGTCGTTGAGGTAGGTTCTGCGGTTTCTAACTTTGATGTTGGGGACCGCGTTGTTATTTCTGCGGTCACCGCGTGTGGTCGCTGCATTTACTGCAAGACCGGCATGTTCTCCCACTGCCAAGCAGACGAGGGCGCCTCAGGGATCGGCTGGATCTTTGGGCACCTGATCAACGGCACCCAGGCCGAGTACGTGCGGGTCCCATACGCGGACACCTCGATTCACAAACTACCCGAGTCCATCTCCGACACCAAGGGCATTTTGCTCTCAGACATCTTGCCCACGGGCCATGAGATTGGTGTTCAGTACGGGCGGGTCAAGCCCGGTGACGTGGTCGCAGTTATTGGAACCGGTCCGGTTGGACTGGGCGCGATCATCACCTCCCAGCTGTACGGACCATCCAAGGTCATTGCCATTGACCTTGATGCCAACCGCGTTGAGCAGGCCAAGTCATTTGGGGCAACCCACGGTGTTGTCTCATCAGACGCCGATTGGAAAGAGCAGGTCATGGCGTTGACCGACGGGCTGGGCGTTGACGTCGCGATCGAAGCCGTAGGTATCCCGGCAACGTTCCAGATGTGTATTGACGTCACCAGGCCCGGTGGCACCATCGCCAACGTCGGAGTGCACGGCGGCCCGGTTGAATTGCCAATACATGAGCTGTGGATCTCAAACATTGTGCTCACCACGGGGCTGGTCAACTCCAACACCACCCCAATGCTGCTCAAGATGGTTGAGGAAGGCAAGATCCAACCGGAGAAGTTTGTCAGCCACACCTTCACCTTGGACCAGATGATGGAAGCGTATGATGTCTTTGCGCGAGCTGCCGAGACCAAGGCGCTCAAGATTCTGATCACCGCGACCTAAGCCGGTGTAGACACAAAGACTGCTGGGGTGTTCAACAAATGTTGAACACCCCAGCGGTCTTTTGACTGTGTTTTTGCTAAAAGTCTGGTCTTGTTTGGACTCAGCGCTTAAACGTTGAAGCCTAGGGCACGCAACTGGTCGCGGCCGTCAGGGGTGATGTGCTCTGGGCCCCATGGTGGCATCCAAACCCAGTTGATCCGGAAACCATCAACCAGGCCCTCAAGAGCCTGACCAGTCTGGTCTTCAATAACGTCGGTCAACGGGCAAGCCGCTGATGTCAGGGTCATGTCCAAAACAGCGTGGCCGTTCGCATCCAAAACAATGCCGTACACCAGACCCAGGTCAACAATGTTGATCCCCAGCTCCGGGTCAATCACGTCCCGCATAGCTTCTTCAATGTCCGCTACGCTCACCAGCTCTTCGCTGACAGTATCGCTACTCATGGCGTCTCCTACAATCTTGTAACGTGAACCGCTGGTTCACTGCATATGTGGTTAAGCTGAGGCGCTTTCGCTGACTACGCCTGATTGTGCAAAAGTATCTTTTAGTGCCGACCAGCCCAGCAATGCGCACTTGATGCGCGCCGGGAACTGGGAGACTCCGGTGAACGCGGTTGCGTCCTCGAGTCGGTCTTCCTTGGCTTCGGATTCTGGATCATCCGCGCTAAAGCCCTTGCCGCGGGTGTTCATCAGATCCCTAAAAATAGCCGCAACTTCGTTGGCTTCGCTGACCTTCTTGCCCACTACCAGTTGCGTGAGCACGGAGATGGAAGCCTGGGAAATGGAACAACCCTGCCCATCCCACGTCACGGAGGAAACAACCTGGTCCTCCCCCTCCCCAGTCAGGTTCACCCGCATGGTGACCTCATCACCGCAGGTGGGATTCACCTGGTGGGATTCGCCACCGGGCAGTGCCGGGTCAAGCTCAATCAGCCCCTTACCGGTGGGCCACTTGGAGTGGTCCAAGATGACCTGCTGGTACAGCTGCTCCATCGCGTTGCTCAACGTCTTGCCTTCCGCATGTGTAACAAACTCTAGATTTCCATTGTAGTTCGATTAGGCCCGAACTACCGCCTAGCTCATACCAAAGAACGCTCGCACGGTGGCCAAAGATTCCCGGAAAGCTACAATTTCTTCGACGGTGTTATAAACGCTTACCGATGCCCGAGTAGTTGACGCTACCTTGAACCGTTTGTGCAGTGGTTGCGCGCAGTGGTGACCCACTCGGACCGCGATGCCTGCGGCATCGAGAATTTGTCCAACGTCGTGGGCGTGCACGCCATCAACGACAAATGAGACAACCCCGAGGCGGTCCTGGACGTCCAAGGGACCAATGATGGTCACTCCCGGAATGTCCCTGATCTTCAGGAGCTCGGCTGCAAGTTCTTGCTCGTGGGCATAGACCGCGTCCATTCCAAGCTCACCAAGGTACTGGGCGGCCGCGCCCATGGCTACCGCTTGGGCAACCATCTGGGTGCCGGCCTCAAACTTTTGCGGGGCCGGGGCAAACGTTGCGGATTCCATGGTGACAACCTCAACCATTGACCCTCCGGTGGCAACCGGAGGCAACGCCTCAAGCAGTTCGCGGCGACCATACAGCGCGCCAACGCCGGTAGGACCAAGCATCTTGTGCGCCGAGAACGCGGCGAAATCGACGCCGAGATCCGCAAAACTGACGGACAAGTTAGGAACTGACTGGCAGGCATCGAGAACCGAAAGCGCGCCAACCTCTTGAGCGCGGGCCACAAACGCTGCCACGTCGGTGATAGCGCCCGTCACGTTTGACGCGTGCGTGAACGCCAAAACCTTGGTGCGATCAGTGACCACGGTGGCAAGCTCGGCCATGTTCAGCCGGCCGTCATCCAACACCGAGATCCACTTAAGGGTTGCGCCCGTGCGCTGGCACAACTGCTGCCACGGAATCAAGTTGGCATGGTGCTCAGACTCGGTGACCACAATTTCATCACCGGGAGCCAGCTTGAAGCGGGCCGCCTTGTCTCCCCCGCTACCAAACGTCGCATTCTGCATACCGTAGGCAACCAGGTTCAACGCCGCGGTCGCACCGGAAGTCCACACAATTTCATCGGGGCGCGCACCAACAAATGCGGCCACGTGCTCACGCGCCGTCTCAAACGCATCCGTGGCTTCTTCAGCTAACTGGTGAGCGCCACGGTGGACGGCAGCGTTGCGTTGCAAATAAAAGTCTTGTTCAGCGTCAAGCACCGGATCTGGCTTTTGGCTGGTCGCACCGGAATCAAGGTAAACCAGAGGTTTACCGTCCCTGACCGTGCGGGCAAGCAATGGGAAATCCGCGCGAACTGCAACCAACTCCGCCGGGCTTAAACCGGCGTGTGTGGCGGCGACTGCTGCGTTCATGATCCTCTTCCCCTGACCGAACTACCGCGTAGTTCCATAATCAAACAAATTTGTAAAACGCTACTGCAGGTGGGGCGGCAAACCATGACGGTGTTGCCGCCCCACCCAGTATGCCCGGCCTAAACCAGGCCAAGACTACCTATTTCAGGCAGGTACTTCCTCAAGGAAACGGTCGTAACCTTCAGCCTCAAGGCGCTCAGCCAACTCTGGGCCGCCCTCTTCAGCAATACGTCCGTTCACAAATACGTGCACAAAGTCAGGCTTCACGTACTGCAGAATACGGGTGTAGTGCGTGATAACGAGCATGCCCGCTTCGGTGCTGTCCTTAACGCGGTTGATGCCCTCTGAAACAATACGCAGAGCGTCAACGTCAAGACCGGAGTCGGTCTCATCCAGGATGGCAAACTTAGGGTGCAGGAGCTCCATCTGAAGGATCTCGTGACGCTTCTTCTCACCACCGGAGAAGCCCTCGTTCACGGAACGCTCAGCGAAGGACTTGTCCATGCGGAGCTTCTCCATCGCGGTGCTCATGTCCTTGACCCAGTGACGCAGGGCTGGTGCCTTGCCGTCAATGGCGGTCTTAGCGGTACGCAGGAAGTTCGAAACCGAAACTCCAGCAACCTCAACCGGGTACTGCATGGCCAAGAAGAGACCCGCACGAGCGCGCTCGTCTACGGACATGGCCAGTACGTCTTCACCATCGAGGGTGACCTCACCCTGGGTGATGTTGTACTTAGGGTGACCAGCAAGCGCGTAAGCCAAGGTGGACTTACCGGAACCGTTAGGGCCCATGATTGCGTGGATCTCACCGGAGTTGATGGTCAGGTCAACGCCGCGCAGGATCTGCTTGGCGCCTTCCTTGGTGTCGACACTGACGTGCAGGTCTTTGATTACAAGATTGGACATGGATTACTCCTACTTAAACAGATTTTGGTGCGTCTACGTCAACAAGGACGTTGTCGCCATCAATGGTTACTGGGTATACAGGCACGGCACGGGTTGCAGGCAGTTGCAATGGCATACCGGTGCGCAGGTCAAACTGCGAACCGTGCAGCCAGCACTCGATCAGGCAGCCTTCTACTTCTCCGTCGGACAGGGGAACAGCCCCGTGGGAGCACTCGTCGTAGACGGCGTAAATGTCGCCGTCCTCGTCTGCAACAACGGCAACTGCAATCTCTTTGCCGTTTGCATCATCGAGTTCAACCCGCAGTGCGGTTCCTGCCGGAACGTCGGAGACTAGGCAGGCTACTTGGGCGGTCATGCTGCAGGACCGGTGCCCTGAATAACGCTCATGGACTTCTCAAGCTCGCGGTCAATCGAGTTGATCAAGCGTTCTTCAACAGCAGGTACGCCAATTTCTTGAATAAGTTCAGCAAAGAACCCACGTACCACTAGGCGGCGCGCTTCTCCCTCAGAGATTCCACGAGCCATCAGGTAGAACAGCTGCTCATCGTCAAAGCGGCCCGTTGTCGAAGCGTGACCCGCTCCTTCAATTTCACCGGTTTCGATCTCGAGGTTTGGCACGGAGTCCGCGCGGCCACCGTCGGTCAGGATGAGGTTGCGGTTCATCTCATAGGTGTCGGTGCCGGATGCGTTGGCACGGATCAGAACGTCACCGATCCACACAACGTGCGCGTCCTGCCCCTGCACGGCACCCTTGTAGGTCACACGTGACTTACAGTTTGGTACCGCGTGGTCAACGAACAGGCGGTGTTCCTGGTGCTGGCCGGTGTCTGCAAAGTACAGTCCAACCATTTCCAGGTCTCCACCCGCACCGGTGAACTCGGCGTCCGGGGTAATCCGGACAACGTCTCCACCGAAGGTGACAACTACGTGCTTAACGTGGGCGTCACGGCCAAGACGGACGCGGTGTGAAGCGGCGTGAACCGTCTTCTCGTCCCAGTCCTGAACAGAAACCACGGTGATGTTGGCGTTGTCGCCAGCAATAATCTCTACCGTTTGGTTCAGACGGGCGTCACCGGTGTGGTCGATGATGAAGAGTGCCTGTGAGCTCTCTCCAGCCTCGATCAAAAGGTGTGACGCCGTAGGAGCGTCCGACGCACCGGTGAACAGCACCGAAGTTTCCTTCGACGCAACTGCGTTGCGCGGCACGGTCAAAACGGTTGCCTTGTCAAAGGCGTTCCATGCGGCAACCGCGGTGCGGTCCCCTGGAACACCTGACTTGCCAAGGCGAGCGTCGGTGCGGTCAACGGTCTCAACGGTTACCTCTGGCGCTGCGTCTACCGCAATGGTGACGCCGTCAGCGGCAAGGTCGGTTTCAAACAACGGAGCTAGCTTGGCTACCGGGGAGAAACGCCACTCTTCTTCACGTCCGTTTGGCACGGTGATAACCGTGGGGTCAAACGAAGCAATACGGTCAGCGCGTGAGCCCGCAACGGTAGGTACACCGTGGGTGTGGGCGCCATCAGCAGTTGCCTTGGAGTGGTCGGTGCTCAGGCCCTGGTTTTCAACATCTGAGCTGGTTACAGTGGCGGTCATTAGCCAACAGATCCTTCCATTTGAAGCTCGATAAGGCGGTTAAGCTCGAGCGCGTATTCCATTGGCAGGTGACGCGCAATTGGCTCAACAAAGCCGCGGACGATCATGGCCATGGCTTCGGTTTCTTCCATACCACGGGACATGAGGTAGAACAGCTGCTCTTCGCTCACGCGGGAAACAGTTGCCTCGTGGCCCATCTGCACGTCATCCTCGCGGACGTCGACGTACGGGTAGGTGTCCGAGCGGGAGATCTGGTCAACCAGCAGCGCGTCACAAAGGACGTTCGATGCCGAGTGCTCAGCACCCTCAAGTACCTGGACAAGACCACGGTAAGACGTACGTCCACCGCCGCGAGCTACAGACTTCGAAACGATCGAGCTGGTGGTGTGCGGTGCAGCGTGCACCATCTTTGCGCCGGTCTCCTGGTGCTGACCCGTGCCCGCAAATGCGATGGACAGGGTTTCACCGTGAGCGTGCTCGCCCATGAGGTAGATAGCCGGGTACTTCATGGTGACCTTGGAACCGATGTTGCCATCGACCCATTCCATGGTCGCTCCCTCAGCGGCCGTGGCGCGCTTGGTGACCAGGTTGTACACGTTGTTCGACCAGTTCTGGATCGTGGTGTAGCGAACGCGAGCGTTCTTCTTCACAATGATCTCGACAACTGCTGAGTGCAGTGAGTCCGACTGGTAGATCGGAGCCGTGCAACCCTCAACGTAGTGCACGTATGAGCCTTCATCAGCGATGATGAGCGTGCGCTCAAACTGGCCCATGTTCTCGGTGTTAATCCGGAAGTAAGCCTGCAGTGGGATCTCAACGTGAACGCCCGGTGGGACGTAAACGAATGATCCACCGGACCAGGTTGCTGAGTTCAGTGCGGCAAACTTGTTGTCACCGGACGGAATAACAGAACCGAAGTACTGCTGGAAGATCTCTGGGTACTCGCGCAGACCGGTGTCGGTGTCAACGAAGATAACACCCTGCTCCTCCAGGTCCTCACGGATCTGGTGGTAAACAACCTCGGACTCATACTGAGCCGCTACACCAGCAACAAGGCGCTGCTTCTCGGCGTCAGGGATACCCAAGCGGTCGTATGTCGTCTTGATGTCCTCTGGGAGGTCTTCCCATGAGGTCACTTGGCGCTCGGTCGAGCGAACAAAGTATTTGATGTTGTCAAAGTCAATGTCAGAGAGGTCAGCACCCCAGCTAGGCATTGGCTTCTTGCGGAACAGCTTCAGGGCCTTGAGGCGCTGGTTCAGCATCCATTCCGGTTCATCTTTGAGTTTTGAAATATTGCGAACTACGTCTTCGCTCAGACCTCGCTTAGCGAGTTCTCCAGCCGCGTCCGAGTCATGCCAGCCGTATTCATACGCGCCGATAGATGCAATGATCTCTTCGTCGGACTGAGGCTCTACCGCGTTGGTTGGTTCCTGCGTGGGGGCGCTCATTTTTTTCCTTCCACGTTCCGTTTAGACGGACGGTCAAGTTGACCTTCGAGGTTGTGCACGGGGACATTGGTAGTGCAAACGTGTCCTCCCCCGGCGAGGGTCACTAGGCGTTGCGTGTGGACCCCAAGAAGTTCTGAGAACACCTTGGACTCCGCATCACACAATTGCGGGAACTGTGTCGCAACATGCTGCACGGGACATTGGCCTTGGCACAGCTGGAGCATTGGAATGCCTTCAACTGGCCGAACACTGGCCGCAAATCCATCGTTGCTAAGTTGTTGGGCAAGTTGTTCCACCCTCTCGGCTGGATCACTTGCGGTAATGAATGGCTCGTAGCGTGCCGCCATCGCGGAAAGTCTGGCTGTAGCAAAATCTTCAACTGCCTGTGGCCCTGCTACCTGTTCTAGGAACTCTAGAACCTCGGTAGCGATTCCGGCGTATGCGCCGCTAATCTGGCCGTGGGCATCGGAAGTTGCCACATACTTACGTGATGGCCTGCCTCGAGCACCTGCCGGACGAGCGTCTGTGAAGACCTCGATCTGGCCGTTCTCTTCGAGGAACGTGAAGTGCCTGCGCACTCCCGCTGCTGTCAGTCCCATTACCTTGGCTAATTCTGCCGCGCTAATGGGTCCGTCGCTAATGATCAGGTTCAGCACGCGTTCGCGCGTTGATTCCTCATCAGGTCCCGCCTCTGAGGGACGTACACCCGCTGCAACCAAGCCTGCAGACCCCGCGTCCGGTTGCGTAGTTCCAGCTATGCCAGCTAGTCGGGAATTGTGCCGCGCACCTGTCATATGGGTTCCACCTGCCTTCGTCAAGAGTTTGTGGGCGAGTAATTCCATACCCAAATTGTTCTGCGGGCATGGCTCTACCTAGTTACAACAACATTAAGTAACATCTTTGTTCCCTAATTCGTTTACCGCAAGCAAGGCAACCCTCAGTTGGGGCGTTTTTGACGGTGATACTCACCACGTATGCGGTGGTCCGCCTAACTTTTAAGCCCACTTTGCTTCTAGACTCTGTAGTTGTGTCCACTAAATATGCGGTCCAGATTAAGAATCTGGTGAAGTCATACGGGTCTAAGCAGGTCGTCCGGGATTTAAGTCTCGTTGCCCGGGCCGGCGAGCTCACCTCCGTCCTCGGCCCTAATGGTGCTGGCAAAACCACCACCATTGAATGTTGCGAGGGCCTGCGGGTACCCGATAGCGGCACGATTCGAGTCCTTGGGCTCGACCCACAAACCCAAGGCAACCAGTTGCGCGCCCGTGTTGGTGTCATGCTGCAAGACGGTGGCCTGCCATCAAGTGTGGCGGCCAAGGACGTTCTGGCGCACGTGTCTAAGTTCTACCAAAATCCATGGCCGCTTGAGGAACTATCCGAGCGCCTTGGACTGAACAGCTTTGCTAAGACCCAGATACGGCGGCTGTCTGGTGGTCAGCACCAGCGGCTTGCCTTAGCTGCGGCTGTTGTGGGCCGGCCAGAGTTGGTGTTCCTTGATGAGCCCAGTGCGGGCATGGACCCGCAGAGCCGGCATGCCGTCTGGGACCTGATTAACGAACTCAAGGAATCTGGCGTCTCGATTGTGCTGACAACGCACCTGATGGACGAAGCCGAGCACCTTAGCGACAACGTTATTGTGGTCGACCACGGCCAAGTGATCGCCCAAGGCTCTCCCATTGAGCTTGTTGCGGGAGACGCACCAGCGCTGGTTTTTGCAACGTCAGGGATTCTCGATGCCGGCGGTTTTGCCGCGTTTCTAACCTCCCGTTTTCCGGGCACAACATTGAGCACTATTCGGCCCGGGAGATTCCGCATCTTCGGCGCGGTTGATGCCGAACTGTTGGCTCAAACGACGCGGTGGTGCGCTGACCAAGGACTCACCATTACTCAGTTAACTTTGGGCAAGCGCACGCTCGAAGACCTGTTCTTAGACCTCACCGGACGGAGTTTGCGATGACCACGTTTGTGACAAGCCAAGCCGCACCTGCAGTTGACCGGATCAAGAACCAGACCGCTTTTGAGATCAAGACCATTTTGCGCAACGGTGAGCAGCTCATGGTCACCCTGCTCCTGCCGCTCATTGCGCTGATCTTGCTGACACAAACTTCCGCGGTTGCTATTGATACCGGGGACGCCAGCAAAATCGCGTTCATGGCTCCGGGGATCATGGCCATGGCTATCATGTCCGCGGCGTTTACCTCCCAAGCCATTGCAACCGCATTTGACCGGCGTAACGGAGTGCTGCGCTTCTTGGCCACCACTCCCCTTGGCCGCAACGGATTGCTGGCATCGAAAATCCTTGGCGTCCTCGGGGTTGAGGTCATCCAACTGATCATCATTGGAGCGGTGGCCACAGGCCTTGGCTGGCGCCCATCCGTCGCGGGTCTCTTCTTGGCCCTTCCCGTTGCTCTTCTGGGTACCGCAGCATTCACCGCCCTTGCATTATTCATGGCCGGGACCATGCGCGCCGAGGGGGTGCTGGCACTCGCCAACATCTTGCTCGTGCTGCTCATAGCCGGAGGCGGGATCCTAGTACCAGCAAGTCAACTACCCGGGATTCTGGAGCCCATCGCTTTGGCCTTGCCTTCCGGTGCACTCGGTGAAGCAATGCGCGGCGCCCTGACCTTGGGAACCATACCGGTCATTCCAATGCTCGTTCTTGGCGCTTGGACACTCGTGCTAGGTTGGGCGGCGCAGCGCTACTTCAAGTGGCACTGATAGGTATCCGGACAGGCATGTAACCTTTTCAGGCGAGTAAATCGTTTGTCCGGGTGAGCAACCTGACAGGCCTCCGACTACCCTAAACACCGCATAAATCGGTACCGTTAGGGTGTGACTGCTACCACCGAGCCTTCCTTGAATAAGCCCACCTCAACCAACCGGTTTGCGCGGCTATTGCGTAATATTGGCACCCGGGTTGAGCCGCGAGCGAGCGGGCTGGCACTTGCCAACCTGATCGCCCAAGTAGGCATCATTGTCACCGGCGGCCTCGTGCGCCTCACGGGTTCCGGTTTGGGTTGTTCCACTTGGCCTCTGTGTGAACCGGGCCAGTTCACCCCGGTATTTCATGAACAGGTTACCTACCACCCGTTTGTTGAGTTTGGTAACCGAACCATGACCGGTGTGCTGTCGGTGATCGCGGTACTCCTGATTCTCTCTTTGCAGTACTCCAAGAATCGCACCCGCGAGACCAAGGTGCTTGCGTGGTCCGTTCTTGGCCTCATCGCAATTCAAGCCGGCGTTGGCGGCATTACCGTGCTGTTCACATTGAACCCAGCCATCGTTTCAGCTCACATGATGATCTCCCTTGCACTGGTCGCTGTGTCTGCCCTGCTGCACTACAGGATCTCTCAGTCCAACGCTCCTACACCTACGCACGGCGCAGGTAAGCCATGGCTGACAAACCTTGGCTGGGTCCAGCTGGTCATGGCGCTGCCCGTCATGATACTTGGGGTAGTCGTAACCGGTGCGGGCCCCCACTCCGGCGACACCGAGGTTGGTTACCGCCTAGCGTTTGACCCCATGGCAATCTCCAAACTGCACGCACTGTTCGTGTGGTTGTTTGTCGCGGTCGTGATCATTCTTGGTGTTGGACTGTTGTTGAACCGCAAGGCCAATGACGCAAACGGCGTGCCCGTTGTCAGCACTTCCCAACTCAACGCCTGGTGGATCCTGCTAGGCATCACCGCACTACAGGGCGTCGTTGGTTACTACCAGACCTTTAACGGTCTGCCTATCTTTGTGGTCCTTGGACACATGCTCGGTGCTGCGCTGCTCACCTGGGCCAGCGTGCACATGACCTTGGTGCTCAGCCCTCACGTGTCAGCTTGGAAGTCCAAGCCATAAGTTAGAGCTGTCCAAGAGGTCATGACGCGGTTCTAGTTCAAGGCAGCTGACCTTCCCAGGAGCGGTTCAACGCAAAGGCCGCACAACAGAAATCTGTTGTGCGGCCTTTGACGTTAGGACAAGTTGTTACTCCTTTGCGGCTGCAAGACGCTCGGCAACGAAGTCAACGTCCTTGTCCCCGCGACCAGACAGATTAGCAATAATAATTGCATCCTTTGGCAAGGTCGGTGCAAGCTTGGCTACCTGGGCTAACGCGTGTGCGGACTCGAGAGCAGGGATGATCCCTTCGACACGGGATAGTTGCAGGAATGCTGCGATGGTTTCCTCATCGTTGACGGACACGTATTCCACGCGTCCTAGTTGCTCAAGGTAGGCGTGCTGCGGGCCAACACCCGGGTAATCCAAACCGGAGGCAATTGAGTGCACGGGAGACGGGGAACCATCTGCTTCCTGCAAGACCTTGGTGTGCATGCCGTGGAGCATACCCGGGGTACCAAGGGTCATGGTGGCAGCGTGGCGGTCAGAGTCTAGGCCCTCGCCACCCGGCTCAACACCTTGGATCTTGACGGACTCGTCATCAAGGAACGCGGTGAACAGTCCAAGTGCGTTGGAGCCACCACCTACGGATGCAATGAGGTAGTCGGGCAGGCGGCCCTCAACCTCAAGAATCTGCGCCTTAGCTTCCCGGCCCACAACCGACTGGAAGTCACGGACCATCGACGGGTATGGGTGCGGACCAACAACCGAGCCAATAGCAAAGAAGTAATCCTCAGGTGCCGCCGCAAATACGCCGAATGCTGAGTCAACGGCTTCCTTGAGGGAGCGTCCACCTTCTTCAACAGCGACTACCTTGGCGCCCAAGATTTCCATGCGGCGCACGTTAGCGTGCTGCTTCTCAATATCGATTGCACCCATGTGGATTTCGCAGTTAAGCCCAACGAGTGCCGCAGCGGTCGCCAATGCAACTCCGTGCTGGCCCGCGCCGGTCTCTGCAATGAGGGTCTTCTTGCCCATGCGCTTAGCCAACAGTGCCTCACCTAGGCAGTGGTTGATCTTGTGCGCACCTGTGTGGTTGAGGTCCTCGCGCTTCAGGTAGACCTTGGCTCCGCCCAGTTCCCTGGTCAGGTTCTCGGCAAAGTACAACAGCGATGGGCGGCCAACATACTTGGACAGCAAGCTCTGCAGCTGATCCACAAACGCCGGGTCCGCCATAGCTTCCTTGTAGGCGACGGCTACGTCCGCGATCGGGCCCACTAGGTGTGGTGGCAGTGGCGCTCCACCAAAGTCACCAAAGAAACCCTCGTCGTTGGCTGCATAACGATCGGAAGAAAAAATCTGAGACATGGCGGCAAATCCTTAACGTAGGGCTCTGGGTGATCTGGTGCATCGCAAATCTAGTGCGTCTGGAGCGCACCGCTTGGCGCGTTGCACCAGCCCATTCTTACCGGTTTAGCTCGTTCTGTGTCACATGTATCACACTGTGAACTTCAAGGGAGGTCAGGGGCTGCCCTAGTGCAGGGGGTTTGACCTGCGGAAAGGGAATTCTACGTCTACGGAACGCAAGGTCGACCAGTCGGCTGCCCGTGCAGCTTGGGCAGCTAGGATCCCCACCACCGCGGAAGGGTTATGCAGGTCTCCGGCCAGTACCGCCGCTACCGCCTGGTCAAGAGGAACCCAGCGCTTCTCCATGTTCAATTCTTCGTGTTCCCGCTCGTGCTGCTCATGGTCGGGGACCTCGGTGAGGTCCCTGGCCAAATAAATGCGAATGGCTTCATTGTTTCCACCGGGAGTGGTCAGGTAGTCAGCAAGGACAAACCAGGAAGCCGCTTCAAGGTCTGCTTCTTCATGCAGTTCACGGGCAGCCCCAATGTGGGCCGGCTCCCCCGCAATATCTAAGAGTCCGGCAGGAATCTCCCACAGGTCCGCGCGGACCGGGTGCCGGTACTGCTTGAGCAGCAGGACCTCGTCTTGGTCGTTAAGCACCACTACGGCGACGGCGCCGGGGTGGTCAATGAAATCCCTGCTTACTACTCCCCCGTCCCCAAGATCTACTTCTTCACGGACAAGGTCAAAAATATGGCCCTTGTTGAGTAACATACTGGACAGGATTGGGCGTGGAGTAATTTTGTCAGACAGGATCATGGCTCAACCATAATCCCTCGACGCAGCCTGTCGTAATTGTGGCGGGCGTAGTTGGGCATGGAAATAAAAACTGCTCCCGAATCAAAAAGATTCGGGAGCAGTTTCACACAATCGGTAAGGCTGATGCTGAGGTTAGTTCTGCGCCTCGATCGCGGCCTTGATCAGTCCCGCAAACAGCGGGTGCGCCTTGGTCGGGCGGGACTTGAACTCGGGGTGCGCCTGGGTGGAAACGAAGAACGGGTGAACGTCCTTTGGTAGTTCCACAAACTCAACCAGAGTGCCGTCAGGTGAAGTTCCAGAGAACTTCAAACCAGCGGCATCGAGCTGCTCACGGTAGGCGTTGTTTACCTCGTAGCGGTGACGGTGACGCTCGGAGACCTCGGTAGCACCGTAGGTCTGAGCGACAACGCTGCCCTCCGTCAGAACAGCGTCATAGGCACCTAGACGCATGGTGCCACCCAGGTCGCCTTCGCCTTCAACAATGAGCTGCTGCTCTTCCATGGTGGCTACCACGGGGTGCTTGGTGTCTACATCAAACTCTGAGGAGCTTGCGCCTTCAAGGCCAACTACGGTCCGGGCGTATTCCATGACCATGGCCTGCAAGCCAAGGCAGATACCTAGGGTTGGGACGCCGCCTTCACGGGCCCACCGAAGCGCACCGATCTTGCCTTCAATGCCGCGCACGCCAAAGCCGCCGGGGACCAGGACCGCGTCAACACCCGAGAGCGCGTCAGAGGCACCTTCAGGGGTCTCACACAGGTCAGCTGCTACCCAGCGGATGACAACCTTGGAGTCGTTAGCGAATCCTCCGGCGCGTACGGCCTCGGTGATCGACAAGTAGGCGTCGGGTAGGTCGATGTACTTACCAACCAACGCAACCTCAACCTGGTTGGCGGGGTTGTGAACCCGCTTAAGGAGAGCGTCCCAGGTGGTCCAGTCAACTTCGCCGGCGGTCAGGTTTAGGCGGCGTACAACGTAGTCGTCAAGGCCTTCGGCGTTGATGACGCGTGGGATGTCATAAATGCTCGGGGCATCTTTACAAGTGATGACGGCTTCAACATCGACGTCGCACATGAGACCAATTTTGTCCTTGATGCCCTGTGGGATGTCGCGGTCACAGCGCAGCACAATTGAGTCCGGCTGAATACCGATTGAGCGCAGAGCCGCAACCGAGTGCTGGGTTGGCTTGGTCTTGAGTTCACCTGAAGGACCAATGTAAGGAACCAGGGAAACGTGGAGGAAGAAGCAGTTGTCGCGGCCTAGCTCGTGGCGTACCTGGCGGGCGGCCTCAAGGAACGGCTGGGACTCAATGTCACCTACGGTGCCGCCGATCTCGGTGATAATGACATCATTGATGCCATCGGCCTGGGCGCGCATCCGCGACTTGATCTCGTTGGTGATGTGCGGGATGACCTGAACGGTGTCCCCTAGGTATTCCCCACGGCGTTCCTTTGAGATCACCCGGGAGTAAACCTGACCGGTTGTCACGTTGGAAACTGCGTCTAGGTTGACGTCTAGGAAGCGTTCGTAGTGCCCGATGTCTAGGTCGGTCTCAGCACCGTCTTCGGTAACAAAAACCTCACCGTGCTGGAACGGGTTCATGGTTCCGGGGTCAACGTTCAGGTACGGGTCCAGCTTTTGCATTGTGACCTTGAGGCCACGGGACCGTAGAACTTGACCAAGGCTGGATGCCGTCAGTCCCTTACCAAGGGAGGAGGCTACACCACCCGTAACAAAAATATGCCGGGTGATTTTTTCCGGAGCTTGAGCGGACTGGGATACCTGAGGATTCGCGTCTTCTACCACGGAATTCAACTCTATCAGCGAACCGTCGCGCTGCCACTACTAAAGCAAAAACCCGTTGTGGTGATGTTGCCCTCACGCACTCATTTGTGAGCAGAAACTCGGTGACTCAAGGCTCTGGCACGTAACCGGGGCGCGTACTATCCGCGGATCCCATATACCTCGAGCAGTGATGCCAAAACCGCCTCGAGGGAAGGTAGCTCGTCCTTGCGGCGCTGAGCTCTTCCGCGCAGTGCGCTCAACATCGCTGGGGACTCCAACAACTCCTTGATCCGGTCATGCATGGCAACCGGGTTCCCTATCTCCGTAATCACGGCGGCATCATCGGTTACTTCCCGTGTCCCACCGGCATCGGTAGCCACAATTGCTGCCCCAAGCGACAGCGCCTCTTGAACGGCGATCGGCTGCCCTTCCCACACCGCGGTTGAGACCACAACGTCTGCCGCGTTCATGAGGTCTGCAATATCGCTGCGCCGCCCCAGCATTGTCACCGGAGCACCGAGCTCATCAATGCGTTTTTGTGTGGACTCCAGCAGTGGCCCGTCGCCGGCCACGACCCAGTGCACATCCAGGTCCGAATCAGCGTTAAACAATGCCGCTGCTTGAACCAGGGTGTCCAGGCCCTTTTGCGGGGCCAGCCGCGCCACCGTCACCAGGAGTTTGCCATCATCTTTGATGCCAAGGTTCTGACGAACCTGGTCCCTGTTGAGCATCACCTGCGGTAGCGCAGGCGCGGGCACGAGCGCACGCGCGGTGTTCTTTGCCCTGAGCTTGGCCATGCGGTCCACGATGTCCATGGAGACCCCCAGCACGGCATCGGCTTGGTGGGCAACAATGCGTTCGAGTACGGAAGAGATCGCCTGAATCTTGGCCGATCCCACGGGTAAGTTGTGCAGGGTCGCTACGAAGACCGGCCGCTTTGACCTTGGCCGGCCCTGCAGCGCCAGCGCTGTGAGCGCGGCAGCACGCAGCCCGTGGGCGTGCAGAACGTCTGCCCCAAGCGCGATCCTACGGATCTGCTGAACGATCTTGATGTCCGAACGTTGCGGACGGTCAGAAATCTCCAACGGAATATGGCGGGCAAAATTGGAAAACCGTGTCACAAGTTCGCTCGGTGAGGCAACTTGGACCTCACCGGTTCCTGCTAGCTTTTCGCTGAGTCCCTGGGTGATCTGCTGAACGTGCTGGGCCACTCCACCGGAGGAGGTCCCCATGATTTGAATAATTCTCATAGCGGTTCCTTAGCTCGCGGTGTTACTGACGTTACCCATATTACGCAGGGTCGAAACTATGTTGCGATCACCGATCACGTTGACCACGGCCACAATGAGCCCCGCGGTTAGCCCCGCAACCAGACCAACCCCAATTGCGGCCCAAATGGACGCACCATCACCGAGCAGCCACCCGCTCAGTTGGAGTCCCGCAACGGCGCCAATGGCAACGCCTACGACCGAGAGCACGCTCGTTTTGATGGTTCCGGCCACGGCCTGCTTACCGCAATCCCTGGCCACGGCGGCAAGCAAGATGAACCAAGCTATGGTCATGCCAACGCTTTGACTACCACCGATGATGGCAAGGGCAAGATCCGAACGGCCGGCGAACTGCGGCAGCATGGGCAGGACCGCGGTGAGTACGGCGGCACTCAACCAGCCGGTTGCGGCCCCAATGACGGCCGCCCGTCCGTTGTCTTTGGCGTACAAGATTCTGGACAGGTGGAAGATCATGGAAAAACCAATCAACCCCGGAGCGGTCCACGCAATCGCAAGTCCCATCCCGGGCACGCCACCGCGGGTGAACGTTTCAAAGAATGCCTCGAGTGGTTTGGCCGCCGCAATTAACGCTGCGGCCCCCATTGCCGAGATCGCCAGCAAGGCGCGCGTTGTGCCGGCAGTTAAGGCATTAAACGCTACGGTGTTTGCCTGCGCGGCAAGAGCCGAGATCCTCGGGAACGTGCTGGTTGCTAGCGGAACCACCATGACCGCATAGGGCAGCACGTACACGGCTTGGGAGTACTGGAAAACGTTGAACGTCTGGTCAGTTCCGAAGGTCGTGGCGACCTTCATGACCACAAGCATGGTCAGCTGTTGCGCCACGAGCGCGCCAACACCGGCCAACGCCAGGTTACGAGCTCGCCGTCCCATGTTGCCCGGGAATCGCAGCGTTGGCCGCAAGTTCAGGCTGAGGCTCCGGATCGGCCCAATCATCGTCAGCGCCATAGCGAGCACACCGGCGGTAGTTCCCCATGCCAGCACGCCCAGAGCGTTGGTTGTCAGCAGATCAATATTCTGCTGGTTCCCCTGGGCTAGCTGTCCAAAGACAAAGTAGGCAACGATGACTACGAGCGAGGAAAACATGGGGGCTAGGGCAGGCCACAGGAACCTGCGGTGGGCCTGCAAGACGCCACCGAACACCACACCAATTCCGTACAAGGGAATCTGCACGGCAAAGATCACCAGAAAAGTACTTGCCGTTGCGGCGTGCTCGGTTTGGCCAAGATTCGAGGTCAGATTAATAATTTGCGGGGCAAATACCGCCACGATGATCGCTAGCGGCACGAGCGCACCAAGCGTCCAGGTGAGTAATGCCGATGCCGTTCTTGAGATATCGCTCTTGGCGTTCTTTGCGATCGCCCCGGCTAAGAGCGGAATAACCGCTCCAGCTAGTGCGCCACCCGCAACGACTTCAAACAAGATATTTGGTAGTTGGTTGGCCACCGCATAGTGCTCGGCTACCCCACCCGTACCGACCCATTTTGCTTGGGCAATAGACCGAGCAAACCCTAAAATTCGAGACAGTAGGGTGACCACGCTAATAAGAACCGCGGCCCCAGCTAGGGTCTGAAGTTTGCCCGAAAACCTGCCTGTCACTCTTGGGATGCCTTAGGGAATTCCTCGGGTGCGACCACCGGGGACGGGCGTCTTCCCAGACTGTCAATCCGGTTCAGCCACGCAGTGTCGGCTATGACCTTAGAAAAGGAAACTTTCTCGCTCGCCACGGTCAGCCCGCCCAGTACGGCCAGGCCCAACAAGCGGACGGTGCGTGGGCACTGTGAGGCTAATGTCTGGCCTAGTAGAGCGCCAAGCGCATTGGCACCGCTATCTCCGAGCATGTCCTGCTCGGCGAGGTCACCGGTCGCCGCCGCTAGGCAAGCGCCAATGACCGCTCCACTCTGGGGTGCCTTGCCTTTCAACCCCAACAGGGCTGCTGACGCACCCGCAAACTTCAGGGCACGGCCCGGCCGCAGATCAAGCAAATTCACAAAGTTGGCGCTACCAGCGATGACTGCGGTATCCAGCAGCACATCAAATACATTGCGGTCTGAACGCGGTACATTCAAGAAGCACGACGACACAAATGCGGTGCCACCAATACCCAAGATCTTCAAGCCACCGGTCGTTAGTTCCCCTTGAGACAGTGCCCCGAGGTGCCCTTTAAAGCCTTTGTGCCGCTGCGAGGTGTCCTCGGCGAGGTCGTCATACAAACCGAACGCTCCCCCGCCCGCGGCCGCTATGGCCCCGGACAGGCCGTTTGGGGCCAAGAGCGATCCTGCGGTGATTCCTGCGGTAACCGCGGGGCCCTCCAATAAGGAAATAGGCTCACCGCGGTGGTTAGCGCGCGTCCAAAGCTCAGCGCCACCCGGTGGATTGTCGTTGAGGTAACGGCGCACCGCAATGGTCACCGCACCACCAACAACAGCCGCAAGAATCAGTTTGCCCGTCCGTGCCATGAAGTCTGTTCCTACTCTTGGTCGGTTGCGTCTGCTGCGGCACCATCTGCCGCTGCGTCGCCTTCAGCTGGAGGTGTTTCAGGCAGTTCGATCGTCCGGTCAACCTCGGGCAGAACTACGAGGGCTGGAACCAACGCGGTGGCCGAGCTCTCAAAGCCAAAGTGACCAACCTTGTTACCGATCGCGGCGGCAAGAGCCAGCGGTGCGTTCAGCAGACCGGATGGGGAACCAAGATCAGAAACGGTTGCCACGATCTTGACCGCAGACGCATTGGCACGGATGGTTGACACGAGGTCGTTGTCAACAACATCGGTCGCCGCCACTACTACACCACTCGTTTGCCGGGCAGCAGCATCGGCAACGTTCATGAGCAGGCTAGAAGCGGCAGCAAGTGCCTCCGCGTTCTCATTTTCCTGATCCTTATCTACCTCTGCACCCGGCTGGTGTGAGGCATCGATAATTACGACGGCATCAACGGGAACAGCCGAGTAAGAAACTAGATTAACGAGGTCTGCGGCATCGAGAATATCGAGGGCCAACGCAGCATTCTGGGACAACGCGTCCGCGTCGGTCTCAGCGTGCTCTGCGATTGCGACGATCAACGCTGCGGCGAGGGCCTTCTCAGCAGGCAGTTCTTGCTGATTTTCAGGCAAAAATTCGGTCAGCGAGGAGGCATAGGACTGACGTGCGTCAGCCTGAGCTGGATCCGTCCAAGCATTGGACAATGACACACGTGCCGTGACCGTAGCTCCCGCGTTCGTCAGTTGCTCCTTAACCTGCTCAAACAAAGCGTCCGGCACGTCAGAGGTTTGCACAACGGCAATCCGGCGGTCAGTCAGGGTGTCCTGAACAACACGCTTTGAGGCAGCAGAGACGTAGTCTTCAACGTCCTGGCGGGCAGCGGTCTGTGCGTCCAGCTCCTCGCGCATGGATTCCTTTTCCGCACGCAGTTGTTCCACCTGACCGGTCAATTGGTTGCCAATTGTCTCCTTGAGTGGACCGGCACCGAGAATAATCCCGACCGCCAACGCAAGGAAAACAGAAATCAGGGAGACAATGTGATACCTAAAGTCAATCACGTGATTTTTTGCTTTCTGTTGAGCGAAAAGAAGAAGTTAGTTCCACCAAGGTAGGCTGCCCCACCAGGACCACAGGTCATCAAACCGTGCACCAGTAATACCAAACAGAGTCTGGCCCATGGAAGTAGATGCCAGCGCCACACCGACAGCGACCAGTCCGGCTATCGCCAGAAGGGTCAGTTGCCAGTTGGAAATTCGTGACCGGTACAGTTTGGAAACGCCTTTGGCATCGACCAACTTGCCGCCGACCCGCAGGCGTGTAAGGAACGTGGAGGCCATACCCGAACGTCCCTTGTCCAAAAACTCGACTAGGGTCACGTGAGTACCAACCGCAACGATGATCTCCGCGCCGAGGTCGTCTGCGAGCAACATAGCGATGTCCTCGGAGGTGCCGGTAGCCGGGAATACTATGTGATCGACTCCAAGAGTGGTCATGCGCTCGGAGCCGGGGGCGTTGCCGTCCCGGTAGGCGTGGACCACAATCTCTGCACCGGATTTCAAGGCTTTGTCCGAGACCGAGTCCATGTCTCCAACAATGAGGTCTGGCTTCCAACCGGCCTCAAGAATAGCGTCAGCTCCCCCGTCCACACCGATCATGATCGGCCGGTACTCGCGGATATAAGGGCGTAACGTGTCGAGGTCTTCGCGGTAGTGATAACCGCGCACCACGATCAGGACCTGGCGTCCCTCAAGCTTTGTTTTGATCTTTGGAACGCCTACGCCATCTAGCAGTAGGTCGCGTTCCTTACGCAAATAGTCCATGGTGTTGGCGGCAAACGATTCCAACTGAACAGAAAGGCCTTCGCGGGCTTCCTCGAGAGCTTGTTCAACAATCTCTTCGGTTTGGATAATGCCCTCGGCTACAAGGGTGTCACCCAGGTAAACCGCAGCATCATCAATGCGGACGACCTTACCTTCCTTGATGCCCATAACGTCGGAGCCAAGATCATCAATCAAAGGAATACCGGCGGCCAAGATAATGCCCGGGCCGAGGTTCGGATACCGTCCAGAAGTGGACTTGGCCGCGTTCAGAACCGCAGCTGGTCCGGCAGCAACGAGAGCGTCCGCCGCGACGCGGTCAATATCCTTGTGGTTAATGACCGCGATGTCACCGGGCTCAATACGCTTAGTGAGGTCTTTGGTGCTGCGGTCCACCTTTGCGATGCCTACAAGGGCTCCGTCAATAGGTTCCGGCTTACGATTTCTAGTAAAAAACTTCATCGCCTTCATAATCTCACAGTTGCTAGTTCAAGCAGTTCTAGGGCATGTTGCTGAGCGGTCTGTGAATCTTGTTGGCCTGAGAGCATTCGGGCCAGCTCTTGGACGCGCTCGTCTCCACTGACCTTACGAATATCAGATTGTGTCACGATTTCACTGGCGTTCTGGTTACTTCCGTGGGTGCCTTTGACCACAACCAATTGCGTGTGAGCAAACGCGGCCACTTGCGCTAGGTGAGTGACTACAATCACCTGAAAAGTCTGGGCCAACTGTGCTAGTCGGCGACCAATTTCGATCGCTGCTTGCCCTCCCACACCCGCATCAACTTCATCGAAAATCATGGTGGGAACGCCACGAGACCCGGAAGACGAAGCCGTTGCCAAAGCAACTTCAAGTGCGAGCATAACTCTAGAGAGTTCACCACCCGAGGCGCCCTTACCTAACGGTCGCGCCGGCGCCCCTCGGTGGGCAGACAACAACATGGTGATTGCGTCCTGGCCGTGCGGACCCGGTTCGTCAAGCTTTTCAATCTCAACGCTAAATGCAGCGCCGCCCATAGCTAGGCCCTTGAGTTCCTGAGATACCTCGGTCCCCAAATTCTTGGCCGCACGGGTACGTTCCTTGGTGAGCTTCTTGGCCAACTCAATCAACTTTGCGTCCAGAACGGTTACTTCTGCTTGGAGAGACACGATCCGTTCCGAGTCATCTTCTAACTCGAGTAGCCGCAGCCCAGAAACACTGGACCACTTAAGCACCTCGTCAATGGTTTCACCGTACGTGCGGGTAAGTCCCGACAACTCGGACCTGCGCTGTTCAACAAATTCTAGGCGTCCCGGGTCTGACTCCAACGAACTCAAGTAGGAGGACAGATCTGCAGCCACGTCCTCGAGCATGAAGACGCTCTCGTCGATCCGACCGGCAAGTTTTGCCAACTCAGGGTCGTTGTGCGCAACCGACAGAAGTGCGCGCTTGGCCTGGTCCAAGAGTTCGGCAACGTTTGCACTCTCATTGGAATTGTCTAAAATGTCCCCGCCCTTGAGCGCACCATAGGCCTCGTACGCGCTCAGTTTTAGTTCCTGAGAGTTACTCAGACGCAATGCCTCCGCCGCCAGTGCGACATCCTCGGCGGGTTGGGGATCAACGCGTTCAATCTCGGTCAGGCCGATCCGTAGCAGCTCGGCCTCATGGGCCCGTTCCTGCTGCTTTTCAATAATGGTTTGCAAATGGGTTGCGGTTGTAGCACGTTCGGTCCAGGTCTTACGGTACTCAGCTAGGAGCTTTTCGCACGCGTCGCCGGCAAACTCATCGAGCGCTTCACGCTGCTTAGTTGAGGTTTTCAATCGAATTTGCTCAGACTGGCCGTGAATCGTAACAAGCTCGCGGGCGATCTCGGACAGAACCTGTTGCGGCACCGCACGTCCGCCAAGGAAAGTACGGGACCTGCCGGCTGCCGCAATCGACCGGGCGATCAGGAGCGTCTCATCATCGTCGAGAACGCCCCCGGCCAGGTCAATTTGTTCCTTGACCTCGGGGGTGATCTCACCAACACGCCCCTCAACATAGGAAGACTTGGAACCGGTGCGGACCATGCTCGAGTCAGTCTTGCCACCCATCAGGAGGTTTAGCCCGGTCAATAACATGGTTTTTCCGGCGCCGGTCTCCCCCGTGATGACGGTCAAGCCTGGTCCCAGTTCTACCTGAGTCTTGCCGATCACACCGAGATTCTCAATCGAGATTTCTTCAAGCATCCGCTGTGCGCTCCAGTTCATCCGGTGAGGTGGAGATAGTGAGGTTGGGTGTCCCCGGTTGTTCGTGGGTAGCGCCTTGGCTGAGAGGAACCAAAGAATTACGTTCGTCACGGCCGCGCCAGCCCACCACGGGTAGGTCGAACTTGTTGACCAGTCGGTCAGTGAAGGACACCTGGGCAAGACGCGCAAAAACGACCGGTGTGCTGGCCGTTTTTACGACAACGTGGGATCCCGGGGGCAGAACGGTTTGCCTGCGACCATCAGTCACTAGCACACCTCCTACCGAGGACCTTGCCAGCACATCAATGGAGAAATCAACGGAGGGACCCACCACGAGTGGCCGGGAAAAAAGTGCGTGTGCAGCTACCGGGACTAAAACCTTAGCCGCCACGTCTGGCCAAATAATTGGTCCACCCGCTGAAAATGCGTGCGCGGTTGACCCGGTTGCCGTAGCGGCGACAACCGCATCGCAGCCAAAGGATGACAGCGGGCGATTATCTACCCCGATTGCAACCTCGAGCATGCGTGCAGCCTCAGCCTTCTCGACTGCTGCTTCATTGAGTGCCCAGTCCCGCACCGGTTCCGCAAACCCAGGACGGTACACAACAACTTCAAGCAACCGGCGCTCTTCAACGCCGTAATCCCTGTTGGCAACGCGCATGACTGCATGTGAAAGGTCTTCGCGCTCGGATTCAGCTAGGAACCCAACGTGCCCCAGATTGATACCCAAGATGGGAACCTCAGTACCAAACACCAACTCTGCGGCGCGCAAAATGGTGCCGTCGCCCCCGAGAACAATGACAATTTCAAAGTCCTCAATCCGCACGCCGGGTAATCCCACACCGGGCACAAATTGTTCTATGCCAAGACCATTCATGATCTCGTCAGGGGCATCAACCGCGTAAACACTAAAGGAGCGGGCTCGCAGTTCTGGCACGGCTACGTGCAATGCGTCCCGTGCCTCCTGCCGTCCGGTATGAGCAACTACTAAAACGTTGCGGCTCACCGTTTCCTCCTTCTCATGTCAAAACTTCAGGTCCAATACACCGTGGTGCTTGGTGCTTTATGCTCGCCCGGAAGACCGGCCTCTACCAGTTTGCCCTGTGCGGTACGAACTTTCGTTTCTGCCACACGCACACGTACCGGTTTGTCTCCCTTTTGTGCGAAGACTCCAACGGGCATGTCCAGTTCCAAGTTTGGAACCCGTCCACCGTCACGGACGTGCTTGGTGGCCACCTTTTGTTCCGGAACGCTGCCAGGTTGGGTGGACTCAGAGAACTCTGCAGTAGCGTGTTCAGCAGCGCGGGTAACGTCACGGAGGCCAGTGGGATCGAGCTCGACCGTCTGGGGAGTGAACCAAACAAAGAACTCACGGTTACCGTATGGTCCGGGCACCGCGGATGGGATGATCGCCTTAGCCGCCAAGCCATATGCCCGGGCACAGTCGATTACCGACATGACCGCACCGGCTTGGTATTCGACGTTGCGAACAACGCCACCGGTACCAATCTTGTCCTTACCTACCTCGAACTGCGGCTTAACCATGAGCACCAGGTCAGCTCCGTCGCCAAGGACCGTACTCAAAGCCGGAAGAATCTTGGTCAGCGAAATAAAAGATACATCGGCAACAACGACCTCTGGCCTAAAGGGCAGGTCATCGGCGGCCAAGTTACGAGCGTTGTAGCCCTCGATCACCGTCACGCGAGGATCTTGGGAAATCTCATCAACCAGTTGGTCGTGCCCAACATCGAGCGCAATGACGTGCTGAGCACCCTGGCGCAGCAAAATATCGGTGAACCCACCGGTTGAGGCGCCAATATCAAGCGCGTTGCGCCCGGCGATTGCGGGGCCGGAATCACCTAAGGCATCGAGAACGCTTTTAAGCTTGTGAGCAGCCCGTGACGCATAATCGAGGTCTTGGTCCTGCCCGGTGATTTCTAGGGTGTCACTGTCGCTGACGGGAAGCGCAGCTTTCTTGGCCACGGCCCCGTTGAGCAGCACAAACCCATCAGATAAGAGTTTGGTGGCGCGGGTGCGCGAGCGGGCGAGCCCGCGTTCAACTAGTGCTTGGTCAAGCCTCACGAGTGTTTCCCTAACGTTGTGGGGTAAATCTTAAGTGTCATTCCGAAGCTGCTCGGTCAGGTCGCTAATGATGTGCGCAAACCTGTCAACATGCTGTGCCAACGGCAAATCTTGCAAAGCCAGTTGCAAATCGTCTGTCTGGGCCCCTACGGAACCAGATGCTGGATCTTCAGTTTCGCTCACGAGTGACCTCCCGAATATACAACTTCTCATATCAAGGGAAAATTCGGTGCACCCACTTGTTGAAGGTGGGTACACCGAATACATTCCGTTCTAACTCTAGTGTTAGCGCCTAACTAACCACTAGTTTTTCCATGTCCTAAGCCTGAGCCCCAGTGTCCAACAGGTGCGGCACTGAACTTGGATCAAGTTCCAGTCCCTGGTCGACGTGCGACCAAGCGGCGTTACAGGCCGCCCGCACGATGTCGAGCTCCTGAGCCTGACTCAGGCTGTCAATACCATCAGCATAGGTGCGTGATGAGATCTCAAGCGCGGTTCCATCCACCCGTACCGAAGCGTCACCACATGTCCACCATCCATCCCGAAGAACAGGCTGTTCGTGTGGCTCAAGTAATGACCGCAAGTCAGCACCAATGAAGTGTGGCCGCATACTGGCAGGAGCCAAGATGTCATCGCGTGCCGAGTTCACACCGGTCAACACGTGCAATCCTGGGTATCCACCCGAACGGGCACCGGCAAGGTCGGTGTCAAGGCGGTCCCCAATGACCAGTGGGTTGGTCGCCGTTGTGTTGGCCACCGCCATCCGGTACATGTTTGGGGAGGGCTTGCCGGCACTAAACGGTTCAACACCGGTAGCGCTTTGCACGGCAAGTACCAAAGAACCGTTACCCGGAGCGAAACCGCGGTCGGTAGGAAGCGACTTATCTAGGTTAGACGCCACGTGAATGGCGCCATTCCGGACCGCGTACGCCGCCTCAGCAAGCTGTGCCCATCCCAGTGACGGGTGGAAACCTTGTGCAACGGCAGCCGGGTTGTCGTCCGCAGACTGCACAACCTGGTAACCAGCCTCAGTCACGGCAGTGATGAGACCGGCTCCCCCAACAACCAAAACCTTAGCGCCGGGAGCAACGTGATCAGCGAGTGATCGAGCGCAAGCCTGAGCCGCAGTCATCACTTCATCAGCGCGAGTTGGAATATCCAACCCGGTAAGCTGGTCCGCAACATCCTGTGGTTCACGGGAGGCGTTGTTGGTAACAAACACCAACTGCATGCCTAGGTCCCGAGCGCTGCCAAGCCCAAACGAGGCGTAAGGAATTGGCTCGTGTCCCATGTAGGCAACACCATCGAGATCAACCAGCGCGAGATCAAATGCCTTTGCTAGCGCAACTTCACTACCGAGTAACAGGTCAGCCATGGATTACTAGTTCTCTTCCTTGTCCTGGTCCAAGTCCTGCGCGTCAACGGTTTCTTCGTCAGCAGGAGCTTCATCGGACTCTTCATCCGAGTCATCTTCAGCGGGCTCGTCGTTGGAGTCCACGTCAGCTTCTACGTCAGAGTCGTCTTCTGAGTCGTCCTCATCGGATTCTTCGTCAGACTCGTCGTTCTCGGGGACCTCATTCAGACCGAACTCTTCAACCATGTCGTACACGGTGATGTCTTCGGTGTGTGCCAGAGGCTCTTCGATTGAAGCAAGCTCCGCGTCGCTGAGGTGGGAGAGCAATTCCTTGACTTCCTCGTTGCGCTCCAGCATCTCAAGGATGGCTGCCTTAGCACCGATTACACGGACCTTCAGGTCGCGTCGACCGGCTGGAACGTCGATGAGGTCAAGGTTTGCCAGTGCAGCATCGTGTTCACCTAAGTCAACACGTGCACCGGAAACAACAATCCCTAGTTCAACCTGGGTGTCGATTCCCACTGTTGCGGCCTCTTCGCTCTGCGCAAGTGCGATGGCGCGCTCTGGGCGTCCCATGCCACGCTCGCAGTCAGCCATGATGGCCAAGTGCTCGGAAGAGCCGTTGAGGCGACGCACGGTACGGAACTCGCGCAGTGCTTCTGCATAACGGTCGGTGTAGTAAGCGGTCAGTCCGGCTGCTTCACGGACAATATCCACGCGTCCACCGCGACGTAGCGCTTCCTGAGCGTGCTTGTATGCAAGTTCAGGGTCAACGTCGATCAGGCGACCGGCCATGATCAAGTGCAAGCCAACGATCTCAGCGTTTTCCTTGCTCAGCGTGCGCAGACGTCCGCGGGCATCGCGGTCGAGCATGCTGAACACGATGTCCTCTGGAATTTCCGGGGCATCTACGCGGGTTGAATCGCTACGCTCGTGCTCACGAACGGTCTGTGCCTCGTCCTGACCACGCTTTTCAAAGCGCTCACCGTTCGCATCGCGGAAGCCACCCTCACGACGGTCGAAGTTGCGTGGCCCGCTGTCGCGTCCACCCTGGAAGCCACCCTCACGACGGTCATCACGACGGTCGAAATTGCGTGAGCCACGGTCATCACGGCCACCGCGGTCGAGGTTGCGTGGTCCGCTATCGCGTCCACCCTGGTAACCACCGGAGTGCGGTGCGCCGCCATCACGACGGTCAAAGTTGCGTGGTCCACGGTCATCACGGTTGCCCTGGAATCCGCCTTCGCGGTTCCCTTGGAACCCACCATCACGGCGTGGTCCACGGTCATCAAAGCTACGTGGGGCACGGTCATCGCGACCCTGGTAACCACCAGAACGCGGAGCGCCACCGTCACGACGGTCAAAACTGCGTGGCCCGCTGTCGCGTCCACCCTGGTAACCACCGGAGCGTGGAGCACCACCGTCACGGCCGCCTTGGAATCCGCCTTCGCGGCGTGGCCCACGGTCATCAAAGCTACGTGGGGCACGATCATCGCGACCCTGGTAACCACCAGAACGCGGAGCGCCACCGTCACGACGGTCAAAGTTACGCGGTCCACGGTCATCACGGTTGCCCTGGAATCCGCCTTCGCGGTTCCCCTGGAACCCACCATCACGGCGTGGCCCACGGTCATCAAAGCTACGTGGGGCACGATCATCGCGACCCTGGTAACCACCAGAACGCGGAGCGCCACCGTCACGACGGTCAAAGTTACGCGGTCCACGGTCATCACGGTTGCCCTGGAATCCGCCTTCGCGGTTCCCCTGGAACCCACCATCACGGCGTGGTCCACGGTCATCAAAGCTACGTGGGGCACGGTCATCGCGACCCTGGTAACCGACAGAACGCGGAGCGCCACCGTCACGACGGTCAAAGTTACGTGGTCCACGGTCATCACGGTTGCCCTGGAATCCGCCTTCGCGGTTCCCCTGGAACCCACCATCACGGCGTGGTCCACGGTCATCAAAGCTACGTGGGGCACGGTCATCGCGACCCTGGTAACCACCAGAACGCGGAGCGCCACCGTCACGACGGTCAAAGTTACGTGGTCCGCTGTCGCGTCCACCCTGGTAACCACCGGAGCGTGGAGCGCCACCATCACGGCCGCCTTGGAATCCGCCTTCGCGGTTCCCCTGGAACCCACCATCACGGCGTGGTCCACGGTCATCAAAGCTACGTGGGGCACGGTCATCGCGACCCTGGTAACCACCAGAACGCGGAGCGCCACCGTCACGGCCACCCTGGTAGCCTCCGGAACGCGGAGCGCCGCCATCACGACGGTCAAAGTTGCGCGGTCCGCTGTCGCGTCCACCTTGGTAACCACCGGAGCGCGGAGCGCCACCGTCACGGCCACCCTGGTAGCCTCCGGAACGCGGAGCGCCACCGTCACGGCCACCCTGGTAACCGCCTTCGCGGTTGCCTTGGTATCCACCCTCACGGCGTGGAGCACCGCCATCACGACGGTCAAAGTTTCGTGGCCCGCGGTCATCGCGGTTACCCTGGAACCCACCTTCACGGCCTTCGGAACTACGCTTACCGTTACTGCTTTGATCGCGGAAATCGCGACCATACTCATTCTTACGTCGTGAATCGTCGCCGCTCACGTGGGCTCCCTCTTTAGATGTCAATTTGAGTTCTATCATCTCACCCCATGCGTCCTATTGGGCAAGCGGTATTCCATGCCGTTGGACACACCTCCCACAACAGCGAGGTTCTTGCAGGTCCACGCGCATATAGGCAACCTTAGACGGACGTATTACTCAAGGCTTTCGATGAGCTCTTTGAGCCAGGCGCGCTCGGCACGGCTGGTTGCTCGGGCGGATAGCAGTATGCCCCGTTTATACGGGTCACTGATGTCTTTTAGCTGCAATGGGACGTCACCGTCATAGAAAAAGCTTGCTGGTTGGTCAAGGAAATTCAGCCGTCGTTGGAGAACTTTCTTTCGATCAAATCGGCTGGGTAGGAAAGACAAAAAAGCCATCACCACGTAAAACTTGTTGGCATCGGTGATCTCGAGCCCGTTTGCTCCGCTCAGCCGCTCCTCCAAGCGGGCCCGTCCCGCTTGAGTGATGGCGAGCGTTTGACGAGCATCCGTGCTCGTAGGTTCTTTGGTCTCACGGTTAATGAGACCCGCCTGCACCAGACGATTGATCGCCGGGTATAGCGTGCCGTCGCTAATGATGCGCGCATAACCGCTCAACTGCGCCATCTGTTTGCGCAGTCTATATCCGTGCGCTGGCCCCTCGCTCAGGAACCCAAGAATCATTAGTTCTACCACACTCACAGTGTATACCTCGGTTCGCTATACCTCGGTTCGAGATATAGATTAGGATAAAACTGGCCGCAACACTTGTCATCAGGCAAAATTGCTTCCATGCCCAGGGGTCACCAACGTGAGGGAACTAATGATTGAGTTTCGGTCCGTTAGTAAGCGGTACGGCGACGGAACACAGGCGGTCGAGGATTTCAGTTACACCATCCCGTCGCGTGAGGTCGTGGTCTTTGTTGGCTCTTCGGGGTCTGGCAAGACAACACTGCTGCGGATGATTAACCGCATGGTAGAGCCAACTTCGGGTTCCGTCTTGATTGACGGCAAAGATGTCACAACAACCGATCCGGTTGCTCTGCGGCGCTCGATTGGCTACGTCATGCAAGCTGGGGGTCTACTGCCCCACCGGCGGGTATTAGACAACATCGCGACGGTGCCCATGCTCAATGGGACTCCCAAACGCCAAGCTTATGCCGCAGCCAGCGAGCTTCTAGAACAGGTCGGGTTGGACACTTCCCTAGGGCGGCGCTTCCCCGCGCAGCTCTCGGGAGGCCAGCAACAGCGCGTTGGCGTTGCCCGTGCCTTAGCCGCAAACCCAAACATCTTGCTCATGGATGAGCCCTTCGGTGCGGTTGATCCGATTGTGCGCAGAGAACTGCAAGATGAAATGCGCCGCTTACAACGGGAATTAGGCAAGACCATTATCTTGGTAACCCACGACATCGAAGAGGCCTTCTCGTTAGGTGACCATGTAGTGGTGCTCCGCAAGGGGGCAGTCGTCGCTCAGGCCGGAACCCCACAGGAGATCACGGCAAACCCAGCAGACTCCTTTGTCTCCAGTTTCATTGGAGCCCACCGCAACGAGCGCACCTTGGCTGAGCAAATAGTCAACGGCCGTCGCGTTGTAGTTGACGGCAATGGTAACCCGCTGGGCGTGTTGCCCTCATGACCTGGTTGTCACACGCTTGGCCTCAAGTTCTCGAGCTTACTTGGCAGCACTTGCTGTTGAGCGTTCCAGCGATTGTCTTGAGCATCATCATTGCGGTCCCGCTGGGCTGGTTCGCCTCCCGGTATCCAACACCGGGCGGCATAGTTCTGTCCGCAGCCACGCTGCTATACGCCATTCCGGGCCTACCCATGCTGATCGTGATCCCGGTGTTGTTCAGCACTCCCCTACGGTCACCCGGCACCATGGTGATCGCACTGACCCTTTACGGAGTCGCGTTACTCGTACGAACATCCGCCGATGCTTTCAAATCCGTTAACCATGACGTCCGCCGGGCCGCCGTTTCCCTCGGGTATTCCAAACGGTCAATGTTCTGGCGGGTGGACTTGCCGCTGGCTATCCCGGTCTTAACTTCTGGTGTCCGCGTGGTGACCGTAAGCACGGTTGGGTTGGTAACCATTGGCGCACTGATCGGTGTTTCCAGCTTGGGAACGCTGTTCACCGATGGTTTCCAGCGCGGTATTCGCGCAGAGGTTTTAACCGGAGTTATTTTGACCGTCGCGTTAGCCCTGGTTCTCGATGCCGTCTGCCAATACGTAGGCCGGGTACTAACTCCCTGGACACGCGTTTCAGAGGCTACTGATTCGGTTGCAAACGGGCAGGTAACATCATGAACTTATTTCTCGATGCCTTTGCTTGGCTCTTCGATTCGGCTAACTTTTCCGGGTCAACTGGAATCGCCTACCGCCTAGGTGAACACCTTTTGATTACTGTCTTTGTGGTGGCCCTCAGCGCCTGCATAGCCCTACCTGTTGGCATTATGGTTGGGCACACTGGACGCGGCCGCACCGCTGTGGTCATGATCGCGGGCGCTGCCCGCGCTATTCCCACGCTGGGGCTACTGACACTGCTGGGATTGATGTTAGGCATCGGCCTGAAAGCTCCGATACTTGCACTCGTTGTCCTAGCTATTCCGTCCCTGCTAGCGGGTGCCTATGCTGGAGTTGAGTCGGTACCTCCAATGACCGTTGACTCGGCCCGGGCGGTCGGGATGAACCGGTGGCAAGTCATCACCCGCGTAGAGCTGCCGCTCGGCGCCCCCGTCATTGTGGGCGGTATCCGAGCGGCAACACTCCAGGTGGTTGCCACGGCAACGTTGGCCGCCTACACGGCAGATTTTGGGCTTGGGCGCTATATCTTTGCCGGGCTCAAGACCGGTGATTACCCCCAGATGCTTGGGGGCGCCCTGTTGGTGACCGCGCTGGCACTCGTACTCGAGTTGTTGTTGGCGCTCGCCCAACGCACGGCCCACCGTTTAGCGACCCCAACCATTACCGCAGAAAATGAACCATCCGTAACCACGATGAATGGAAAATCATGAAGCGTAACCTCCGTAGCACGCTTATTGCCTTGCCACTTGCGGCTTTGCTCGTTCTGGCCGGGTGCAGCTCAAGCGACCCGCTAGCAACTGAAAAACCAGAAAACGGGGACACCAAATCACTTGTGATTGGCTCCCAGGATTACTACTCAAACGAGATCATCGCGGAAATCTATGCGCAGTCCCTTGAAGCGCAGGGCTACTCCGTGGACCGCCAGTTCCGAATTGGGCAGCGCGAGATTTACGTGCCAGAGATTGAAGCCGGGTCGATCGACCTGTTCCCTGAGTACAGCGGGCCATTACTGCAGTACTGGGACGCTGATTCTGATGCCCTGCTTGCCAAGGACGTCTACACCGAACTCGCTGTTGCCGCTCCCGAGGGTCTGCGGATCTTGGCTCAGTCACCAGCGACGGATCAGGACTCCTACGTGGTAACCAAGGAATTTGCCGATCAATGGGGTTTGGAGACCATTGCCGACCTCTCTAAGGTGACCACCGGACTTACCCTGGGCGCAAACTCCGAGGCTGAGTCCCGTCCAAACGGGCCCAAGGGACTCCTTGACGTCTATGGCGTTACCGCTGCCTTCACCCCGATTGAGGACGGCGGTGGGCCGCTAACGATCAAGGCGTTGAAGGACAATGCCATTCAGCTCGCAATCATCTACAGCGCGGATCCTTCGGTTTCAAATGAGGGGCTTGTCTCCCTCAAGGACACTAAGGGACTGTTTTTGGCGTCGCACGTGGTTCCAATTGCCAGCGACAACGTTGATGAGAAGGCAACCGAGATCATTAACGAGGTGAGCTCCGCAATGACCGCACAGGATCTTGTTGAGATGAATGCCCGCAGCGTAAATGAGCAGCTGCCAGCTAAGACAATCGCTGCCGACTGGCTCAAGCAACTAGGCTGAGAAAATGGCTAACATTATTCTCTTTGGTGGACATGGCAAGATCGCGCTCCTGACGGAGCCCCTCCTGGTTGAGCGCGGAGATACGATCACCGCGGTGATCAGAAATCCCGCGCAATCGGACGCTGTTGCTGCTACTGGTGCTACCCCACAAGTAGCCGACGTGGAGCAACTTTCTGTCGCAGACCTTGCTCAGATCATTGCCGGGCACGACGCCGTGGTGTGGTCCGCCGGTGCAGGCGGAGGTAATCCAGCACGCACCTATGCCGTTGACCAAGATGCGGCTATCCGGACCATGGAAGCGGCACAACTTGCCGGCGTCCGACGGTACGTGATGGTTTCTTACTTTGATGCAGCAATCGAACACGGAGTACCAGCGGAGAACTCCTTCTTTGCCTACGCACAAGCAAAAGCAGCCGCAGATCAGCACCTACGAGCGACGGAGCTTGACTGGACAGTTCTGGGACCCAGCGCGCTCACTCTGGAAGAACCAACCGGAGCTATTGATACTAAGGCAGAAAAAAGTACCCAGGTATCTCGAGCCAATGTGGCTGCAGTAATTGCCCGGGTCTTAGAAAGTCCGTCGACCGTGCGCCAGACCATCAACTTCAACGATGGTGACACCCCGATTGAGCAAGCCATCTAGTATTCCTTGCTGAACGCCTTGCTCGGCGATTCAGCGTTAGTCACGGAGCCCCACCCCGGAAGCAGCTTTTACTTCCGGGGTGGGGCTCTTTGCGTTACAGGGAGCTAGCTGCGTGCGAACGGTTGGCGGAGCCTAAAGTCATCCGCGACCTCATTAAACGTCATGAATTCGACCCCTTCATGTCCTCGAATATAGTCAAATACCCGCTCGAGCATCAGGAGCACTTGGGGCCGCCCAGAGACATCCGGGTGAATTGTGAATGGGAAGACGCCGTAGTCCATCTCGCGGTAGACCCAATCAAATTGATCTTTCCAAAGTTGTTCTATGACTTGGGGCGCGACAAAGCCGTGGGAGTTAGCGTTGCCCTTGATGAACATCATGGGTGGTAGATCATCCACGTACCAGTTAGCTGCGATCTCAACCAAGTCCACCTCGGTGCCCCGTACAAGTGGTTTCATCCACTCTTTGGCTTCCTTGCTGTAGTCAATATTTGTCCAGCTGTCGCCCACCCTGGCGTAGAACGGGGTGAAGTCGTTATAAGACTGGGAATTATCGTAGGAGAAACCGTATTTGATGAGGAGTTCCGCGGTCTTTTCACTCATCTCCCACCACGGCGCCACGTACCCTTTTGGGCCGGCGCCCGTGAACTGTTGCACGAGTTCAACGCTCTTAGCCAGAACGTCTTCTTCCTGTTGGGCAGACATTGCGACCGGGTTCTCATGACTGTACCCGTGGCAGCCAATCTCAAAACCAGCAGCAATCACGTCATGAGTTTCCTTGGCAAAGGTCTCCATGGAGTGCCCTGGGATGAACCAGGTCGCTGGCAAACCCCTGTCTGTCAGCATCTTGTTTAGTCGAGGCATCCCGACTTCACCGGCGAACATGCCACGCTGGATGTCGTTTGGGGAGTCTTGACCCCCATAAGAACCCAGCCATCCACCGACCGCGTCGACGTGAACTCCGATGCAAACTTTGATGTCCTTAGCCATGAATTGGCCCGTCCTTTCTACAAAACTTCTGAAGGAAATGCGGGGCTACCTTTGACATTATTCCCCGGTAACCCCGCAAGAAATCATTGCTCGTTATGCCCGAGCAGAGACCTGCTTGGGCAGTACAGCGACCAAGATTAGGTGGGCAATGATCGCAATAATCAGGGCCGCAATGCCCGATGAGAACCCACCGGGTAGTGGCGTGACGTATTGGAAGAACAGGCCACTACCGGCACCAATTAAGAACGCGAGGAAACCAGGCCACTTGATCGTAGGCTGCTTCAGGTACTGATCCGGAGTGTACTTCCCCTTATTGAGAATGAAGAAGTCCACGATAATTGGAGCGGCAAGCGGAACAAAAGCGGCTCCCAGTACAGTAATGAAGTCTGCGAAGAAGAGCTGGTAGAACCCGAGTGATCCAAGGATCGTTCCAATGATGCCCGCAATTAGCACCAATTTTGTCCGCTTGACCTTGATGGACATGGCGTTTAGGGATGGCCCGGCATACAGCGAGTTGGAGTACAACTCAGAGTTGTTTGTAGTCCACAGCGACGTAGTCCAAACAACCACGCCAATGATTGCTAGGAAGATACCTTGGATGTACATCCAGTTCACAAAGTTGGAGTCACCTGTTGTGATTGAGCCTACGTAACCCACTACGTTCAGCAGCGGATTGGTCAGGATGAAGCATGCTGCGGCGCAGATGACCACTGCCTTGGTGTTCTTGGCGAAGCGCATGATGTCCGCACCCATAATTGCGCCGGCAATCCACGCCCCCACCACGATGGTTAGTCCCGTTCCCATCGACATGCCATCAACCGTTGATGCGGTCTCGAGCATGGCGTTCCAGCCACCGTTTTGCACGACCATGGCAATACCTACGCCGAGCGCTACTACTAATACGAATGGCGCAATCGGGGTGGCGACCTTTTCAATTGCAGAAATACCGCGGTAGGCGGTGTAGGTAAACAACGCACCGAAGACCAGGCATGAGAGCACAATCTCGAGGGTCATTGCGGCGGTTCCGTCCGTACCGAATGCACCAGCCGGGATTACGGTGATACCTGAGGGATTACCGAACAGTGCTCCCCAAATATCCCCGATCATGCCCAAGATGGAAGCGAACCATCCCAATGTCAGTAGAGCCATGACGACCATGGGCAAGATGAAGCCCTTAGTGCCGTAAGACGCCTTGGCCAACAACGCCAAGTTGTATCCACTCTTCATCGCTGGGATACCGATTAAAATAGTTAAACCAAACAGGATGAGCTCACCGATCGTGATGGTAAGCATCGCCGGCGCAAATGACATGCCGGGCGTGCCGCCTTGGCCTGCTAGTTGACCACCCACGATCAGCCCGGTGACGACGAATCCAAAACCAACCCAAATAGCTGCAAGGCCCCAGGTTGATCGCTTGTCAGTCAGCGGCACCGGGGTAAGCATATGCTCCTCATTATCCATAGCCACTGTCTCTGGATCTTTGGAGAACTTCTCTGACGTTGTCACGATAAACCCCCTACAGTACGAGCCACCTCGTACAAGTTGAATTACGGTGGGGCGCGTCCTTACGCCTTCAAACCGTGTGAATCCACTGGAGTGCCAAGACCGGCTTCCCATACCCAATACAGTGACTTCGACAAACCTAAAAGTTTGGTCAAACACTCTTGAGGGCAATGACGTGGAACTGGGCTCCGAATCGTTGCTGTTGGAGGCTCGGTGTAGCCGTTCAACAACGAGGCCGATGCCATTGATGCTGGCAGAGAACCTCGGAAGGATCTACCCCGCTTCAATGCGAGGAACGATCCACTTCCCAGAATACCCGAATCAAGCGTTTACCTGCGTTAACACGTGCCAGACACTACCGCATGTAAGAGCCAACCAAGCTGCTTCAGCAACCCAGCCTTAAACGAATGGCCTAATGTCTTTTTCCCAGAATAAGAAATGAAACAGCCAGGTAAACTCCATGGGTTACGCTTGGTGTGCGTGCGTGGTTCTCGGACTAGACTAGACAACTCGCGCCTGCGGCCTGGTTTTGGGGATGCAAGAAGGCCCCCACACGATTGTGTGGGGGCCTTCTGTGTAAGTTAAGTCCGGCTGCGTCCTACTCTCCCACCCCGTTCCCAGGGCAGTACCATCGGCGCAGGTAAGCTTAGCTTCCGGGTTCGAAATGGGACCGGGCGTTTCCTCACCGCTATGACAGCCGTAACATCTTGTTAACCATGCCAACCCCGCCTGTTCAACCAAGTGGTTGAACAGGGGTGGTCGTGGTTTTAGAACCGGATAGTGGACGCGTGCAATCAAATGCTTTTTGGTGACCAAACAGTGTTTGGTAAGTGTTATAAGTTGTTGGTGTATTAGTACCGGTCAGCTCCACAAGTCGTTAGTCCTTGCTTCCACATCCGGCCTATCAACCCAGTAGTCTCCTGGGCACCTTCACCCCCAAAAGGGGATGGAAACCTCATCTTGAAGCAGGCTTCCCGCTTAGATGCTTTCAGCGGTTATCCCTTCCGAACGTAGCCAACCAGCCATGCACCTGGCGGTACAACTGGCACACCAGAGGTTCGTCCGTCCCGGTCCTCTCGTACTAGGGACAGGTCTTCTCAAGTTTCCTGCGCGCGCAGCGGATAGGGACCGAACTGTCTCACGACGTTCTAAACCCAGCTCGCGTACCGCTTTAATGGGCGAACAGCCCAACCCTTGGGACCTACTCCAGCCCCAGGATGCGACGAGCCGACATCGAGGTGCCAAACCATGCCGTCGATATGGACTCTTGGGCAAGATCAGCCTGTTATCCCCGGGGTACCTTTTATCCGTTGAGCGACCACGCTTCCACAAGCCATGGCCGGATCACTAGTTCCGACTTTCGTCCCTGCTCGACCTGTCAGTCTCACAGTCAAGCTCCCTTGTGCACTTACACTCAACACCTGATTACCAACCAGGCTGAGGGAACCTTTGAGCGCCTCCGTTACATTTTAGGAGGCAACCGCCCCAGTTAAACTACCCACCAGGCACTGTCCCTGAACCCGATCAGGGTCCGAGGTTAAGGTGTCCGTTATGATCAGAGTGGTATTTCAACGGCGACTCCACCAACGCTAGCGCGCCAGTTTCACAGTCTCCCACCTATCCTACACAAATCACACCGAACACCAATACCAAGCTATAGTAAAGGTCCCGGGGTCTTTCCGTCCTGCTGCGCGTAACGAGCATCTTTACTCGTAATGCAATTTCGCCGAGTTCACGGTTGAGACAGCGGAGAAGTCGTTACGCCATTCGTGCAGGTCGGAACTTACCCGACAAGGAATTTCGCTACCTTAGGATGGTTATAGTTACCACCGCCGTTTACTGGGGCTTAAATTCTCAGCTTCGCTCAACAAGTTGAGCTAACCGGTCCTCTTAACCTTCCAGCACCGGGCAGGCGTCAGTCCGTATACATCGTCTTGCGACTTCGCACGGACCTGTGTTTTTAGTAAACAGTCGCTTCTCCCTGGTCTCTGCGGCCCCACCACGCTCCCCATAGCAAGTACGGATCACGCTGGAGGCCCCCCTTCTCCCGAAGTTACGGGGGCATTTTGCCGAGTTCCTTAACCATGATTCTCTCGATCGCCTTAGTATTCTCTACCTGATCACCTGTGTCGGTTTCGGGTACGGGCGGCTAACACCTCGCGCCGAGGTTTTTCTTGACAGCATAGGATCACCAACTTAACCCCATCAGATCTCAGGCCTTTATGAGTGCCGGATTTGCCTAACACTCGCCCTACATCCTTGGCCGTAGACAACCATCGCTACGGTTTGGCTACCTTCCTGCGTCACCCCTGTTAACACGCTCACTCCACACCACGCCACACCCAGCACACGCAACCACAAACAACCCGAAGGCCGTTTACAGCATTGTGTGGGAGGTATCTTGTCATGCTTCATGTTGGGCGGTGCTTCGCCGGTACTAGAATATCAACTAGTTATCCATCGACTACGCCTGTCGGCCTCGCCTTAGGTCCCGACTAACCCAGGGCAGATTAACTTGACCCTGGAACCCTTGATCATTCGGCGGACGGGTTTCTCACCCGTCTTTCGCTACTCATGCCTGCATTCTCACTCGTGTAGTCTCCACCACTAGATCACTCTGCGGCTTCACCGTCCACACGACGCTCCCCTACCTATCCATATAACTGAACCACAAAGGCTTGTCTAACATATGAATACCACAGCTTCGGCGGTGTACTTGAGCCCCGCTACATTGTCGGCGCGGAATCACTTGACCAGTGAGCTATTACGCACTCTTTCAAGGGTGGCTGCTTCTAAGCCAACCTCCTGGTTGTCTAAGCAACTCCACATCCTTTCCCACTTAGCACACGCTTAGGGGCCTTAGCTGATGGTCTGGGCTGTTTCCCTCTCGACTACGGAGCTTATCCCCCGCAGTCTCACTGCCGCGCTTATACTTATTGGCATTCGGAGTTTGGCTAACGTCAGTAACCCGGTAAGGCCCATCGGCTATCCAGTAGCTCTACCTCCAACAAGCAACACGCGACGCTGCACCTAAATGCATTTCGGGGAGAACCAGCTATCACGAAGTTTGATTGGCCTTTCACCCCTACCCACAGGTCATCCCCCCAGTTTTCAACCTAGGTGGGTTCGGTCCTCCACGCGGTCTTACCCGCGCTTCAACCTGCCCATGGGTAGATCACTTCGCTTCGGGTCTAGACCCAGCGACTCATTCGCCCTCTTCAGACTCGCTTTCGCTACGGCTGCCCCACACGGGTTAACCTTGCCACTGAGCACTAACTCGCAGGCTCATTCTTCCAAAGGCACGCCGTCACCCCTACTAAGGAGGCTCCGACGGATTGTAAGCACATGGTTTCAGGTACTATTTCACTGCCCTCCCGGGCTACTTTTCACCATTCCCTCACGGTACTATCCGCTATCGGTCACTAGGTAGTATTTAGGCTTATCAAGTGGTCTTGACTGATTCACACGGGATTTCTCGGGCCCCGTGCTACTTGGGATACCACACAGGAGATCATGACATTTCGGTTACGGGGGTCTCACCCTCTACGCCGTCCTTTCCCAAGGACTTCACCTACACCATAATTTTGTAACTCCTTGAAGAACCGGCAGATCCTTCCATCTGGTCCCACAACCCCGATCACGCAACCCCTGCCGGGTATCACACGCAACCGGTTTAGCCTCATCCGCTTTCTCTCGCCAATACTCACGGAATATCTCTTCCTGTCGGTACTAAGATGTTTCACTTCCCGACGTTCCCCCCAAACACCCTATATATTCAGGTGATGGTACCTGGACATAACTCCAGGTGGGTTTCCCCATTCGGACACCCTCGGATCACAGCTTGTTTGCCAACTCCCCGAGGCTTAACGCAGGCTACAACGTCCTTCATCGGCTCCTAATGCCAAGGCATCCACCATGTGCTCTTAAAAACTTACAACAACACACAAAAAAACAAATCAATCAACAGTTAAGAAAACCACACACACAACACACCAACCACAAAATGATCAGTGAAATATTGCGCGTGTGGACCAAAAACTTTTAATAAAGATGCTCGCGTCCACTATCCAGTTCTCAAACAACGACCAAACCCACCCACACCAACCCCAAACAATGATCAACATCGTCTTTAAGGACTGGTCTGTGATGACCTGGCAATAAAACAAACAAACCACAAACCATGGTTGGTTGTTTCATAACCCAATAGTGTGTTTGCAAACGACCACCCAACCACAACACCTCGTTCCACCACACGTAAACGCGCAGGTACTAGAAACCATCATGACCAAGCAACAGTTTTTCTTGTTTATGATTCCACCCATGAGCACCACCACTGATACGTTCGACCAGTGCGTGGCATATGCTCCTTAGAAAGGAGGTGATCCAGCCGCACCTTCCGGTACGGCTACCTTGTTACGACTTAGTCCCAATCGCCGATCCCACCTTCGATCACTCCCCCCAGTAAACTGGTTAGGCCATGAGCTTCGGGTGTTACCAACTTTCGTGACTTGACGGGCGGTGTGTACAAGGCCCGGGAACGTATTCACCGCAGCGTTGCTGATCTGCGATTACTAGCGACTCCGACTTCATGGGGTCGAGTTGCAGACCCCAATCCGAACTGAGACCGGCTTTTTGGGATTCGCTCCACCTTACGGTATCGCAGCCCATTGTACCGGCCATTGTAGCATGCGTGAAGCCCAAGACATAAGGGGCATGATGATTTGACGTCGTCCCCACCTTCCTCCGAGTTGACCCCGGCAGTCTCCTATGAGTCCCCACCATAACGTGCTGGCAACATAGAACAAGGGTTGCGCTCGTTGCGGGACTTAACCCAACATCTCACGACACGAGCTGACGACAACCATGCACCACCTGTACACCGACCTCAAAGAGGAACACCCATCTCTAGGTGCGTCCGGTGTATGTCAAGCCTTGGTAAGGTTCTTCGCGTTGCATCGAATTAATCCGCATGCTCCGCCGCTTGTGCGGGCCCCCGTCAATTCCTTTGAGTTTTAGCCTTGCGGCCGTACTCCCCAGGCGGGGCACTTAATGCGTTAGCTACGACGCGGAAAACGTGGAATGTTCCCCACATCTAGTGCCCACCGTTTACGGCATGGACTACCAGGGTATCTAATCCTGTTCGCTCCCCATGCTTTCGCTCCTCAGCGTCAGTTGCGGCCCAGTGACCTGCCTTCGCCATCGGTGTTCCTCCTGATATCTGCGCATTCCACCGCTACACCAGGAATTCCAGTCACCCCTACCGCACTCTAGCCTGCCCGTACCCACTGCACGCCCAACGTTAAGCGTTGGGATTTCACAGCAGACGTGACAAACCGCCTACGAGCTCTTTACGCCCAATAATTCCGGACAACGCTTGCGCCCTACGTATTACCGCGGCTGCTGGCACGTAGTTAGCCGGCGCTTTTTCTGCAGGTACCGTCACCTTACGGCTTCTTCCCTACTAAAAGGAGTTTACAACCCGAAGGCCTTCATCCCCCACGCGGCGTCGCTGCATCAGGCTTTCGCCCATTGTGCAATATTCCCCACTGCTGCCTCCCGTAGGAGTCTGGGCCGTATCTCAGTCCCAGTGTGGCCGGTCGCCCTCTCAGGCCGGCTACCCGTCAACGCCTTGGTAGGCCATTACCCCACCAACAAGCTGATAGGCCGCGAGTCCATCCCCTACCGATAAATCTTTCCAAACACAGACCATGCGGCCGCGTCTCATATCCAGTATTAGCCACCGTTTCCAATGGTTATCCCGAAGTAAGGGGCAGGTTACTCACGTGTTACTCACCCGTTCGCCACTAATCCACTCCAGCAAGCTGGAGCATCATCGTTCGACTTGCATGTGTTAAGCACGCCGCCAGCGTTCGTCCTGAGCCAGGATCAAACTCTCCATAAAAGAAAAACACAACCAACAACCCCAAAAAAGGAGCAAACTGATTGCAATCTTAAACACGGTCACAACTACTACCAGGGGAAAACCCAGCCTCGCTACAACCTAAAATTTGAATCCGGCAAAAAACAACAACAACTGACATAATTTCAGAAATTATTGATTCATTACCAAAAACATTAAAACATTGGCATAAACAATCAAACACACTATTGAGATATCAAACAACAACCACACACCATCAAAAACCCAAACCAACCAGGCTTGAACCTCATCCGGGGCAACCTCTCAAACTTACCAGACCCGATTCAGATTCTCAAACTGGCGAACCAGAACAAAATCTTCATCAAACCGTAAAGCAGAGGAAGTATCAGTGACACCCACAAGCAAACTGCCGTTCATACTGAACCAGTAGTTTGTCTTGCCGGGCTGGCCTGACTTGTTAAACACTACGCGGTCCACCCACCAAAAAACAAACCAGATTGCGGTGACGACCAGCACAGTCGCCAAATCCGTTGGAATCATGCGGAAACTGATGCCGCTGCACCTATCTTGCCCGGCCAAGAGCACCCAAACAGGACCACCCCGGACCGTTCTACGCTTTTGGGCGGAGAACAATCCGGGGCAGTCATTGGCTGCTATTACTACTTGAGCGTTAGCCAGCTACGTAAGCGGCGGCTAACGTGCGCTTACCTCTGCGCAAGATCGCCCACTTGCCAGCCAGCAGTTGATCCTGGGTAAAGACTGCATCCTCGCCAGTAACCTTTTCGTTGTTGACATAGATACCGCCGTCAGCAATTGCCCGACGCGCCGCGCCGCGTCCCTTTTCTAATTCGGACTCAACTACGGCATCGAGAATTGAGGAGCCAACGGTAATCTCCACCTTTGCCAGATCAGCGGTTGCGCCGTCTAGCGTTGCCAGATCTAAACCGGTCAACTCCCCACGGCCAAAGAGAGCGGAGGCCGCCTCGATTGCCTGGTTGGTTGCGTCTTCTCCGTGCACAAGCGCGGTCACATCAAACGCAAGCGCCTTTTGGGCTTCACGCAGGAATGGCTTTTCCTCCATGGAGACCTGGAGTGCGTCAATTTCTTCACGGCTACGGAAGGTAAAGGTCTTGAGCCAACCGATGACATCTTCATCGGCCGCGTTGATCCAGAACTGGTAGAAGGCGTATGGGCTCATCATGTCCGCGTCCAACCACACCGCTCCACCCTCAGACTTACCAAATTTGGTGCCATCGGCTTTGGTAATGAGCGGAGTAGTTAGTGCGTGTACGGACTTGTGCTCGGACTTGCGGACCAGTTCAACACCGGACAGCAGGTTGCCCCACTGGTCGTTACCACCGGTTTGCAGCGTTACGCCGTGGCGGCGGTTGAGCTCAAGGAAGTCCATGCCCTGCAAGATCTGGTAGCTGAACTCGGTAAAGGAGATTCCCTCGGACGAGTTCAGGCGGCGGGCCACCGTGTCCTTGGCCAGCATGGTGCCTAAGCGGTAGTGCTTACCAACGTCACGCAGGAAGTCCAGAGCGGAAAGCTCCGCGTGCCAGTCCAGGTTATTCACCATGACCGCAGCGTTGTCCCCCTCGAATGAGAGGAACTTGGAAATCTGGGTTTGCAGGCGCTGCACCCAGTCCGCAACTACTTCCTTGGAATTCAGTACGCGTTCCCCGGACATACGCGGGTCACCGATCAGGCCGGTCGCTCCCCCAACGAGTGCAACCGGGTTGTGGCCGGCAAGTTGCAGGTGGCGCAGGAGCACCAGCTGAACCAAGTGTCCGTGGTGCAAGCTGGGCGCGGTTGGGTCAAAGCCGCAATAGTAGGTAACAGGGCCGGCCTCGAGCGCTTGGCTAAGCGCCTCAATGTCCGTGTGCTGGCTAACTAGACCTCGCCATTGCAGTTCTTCAAGAACCTTGCTCACTGTTACTCCTCATAGTGGTTGCGCGTTGATCCGCGCTCTATCGGCAAAACCTTCGCAAATGCGAAGTGGTGCTATATCCGCAGGCACGGAGAATGTCGTGACCTTTTCACTCGTTATGAAAAGCTCGCTAACTCAGGTCCGCGCGTGCGGTTGAAGGCACCCCTACTAGTTTGCCGCTTTTCTTAGCGCAATGCGAAATCTGTTCAGGTGAGATGGTCCACGATCCGGCCAAAGCCGTCAATTTTGATGTGCGCGCGGTCCGCCGTTTCGTTTTCCTCATAGATGGAACGCTCTTGTTCCATAAAAGTGAGCCATTGTGGCCTGAGGTCCTGACCATCCCGGTCGAGGCCCCGTGCTAGGCGGACGTCATCGCTGGCCTCAACCCAGATAATCAGTGGGTCAAACCTATCGACCATGCGCGTTGCGCTGGCACAGCCCTCAACGACTAGGAAATCTGCAAGCGGTACATGATGGCGTTCCATGTACTTACGGGCCATCCAGTCATAACGCGGATACTTCCCGGGCTGGCCCGCCGCAAGTGGCGTGAGAATCTGACGCTCAAGGAGGTCAACACCTTCTTGGATGCCTTCCCACCCGGCATACAAGTCATCCATGTGTATAACCTGCGCGGGAAGCAGCGGCGCAAGCTGGGCCGCAAGTGTGGTCTTGCCCGAACCAGCGGGGCCATCGATACAGATCAGGGTCGCTCCCCCAAACCCCCTAGGGGCGTCAAGGGAACGAGCCAAGAGTTGCTGCAGCACCTGCTGGTCAACAGACATGAAAAATACTCACTTAACTAAAAGGAAAAGAGAAATGCTCATCGGAGCACTTCAGAGTTTCATACCGGGCAGAAGGGTTCAAGTTTCCCGATGCCGTCCGCACTCCCCGTACCGCTCTAACGCTGGCATGCACTTGCGAAACGAGCACATCCAACCGCAACACACCAAGGTTGGGACGCCGGTTGAAGGCTTTGGTACGTAAGCGGCACCCGGAACAAGAAAATACCGGCGGGCCAGGCGGCTAAGTCAGTTTGCTGCCCAGGTAGCTAAAAAATGAGAGAGGCCCTCGAGATTCTCGAGGGCCTCTCTAAGGATCAGGTTTCAATCCTTGGATTCTGAACTTGTTAGCCGTTTACCCAATACCGGTACTCGGCTACCTGAATCTGTGCCTCGGCAAGTTGCTCGGCAACCCGCTCGGGAGCGGTTCCGCCAACTGCGTTGCGGGAATTCAGTGAGCCTGCAACCGTCAAGACCTCGCGTACACCCGGGTGCAAGTGCTCGGAGATCTCGGCCAAATCAGCGTCAGACAAGTCCCACAGCTCGATGTCGCGCTGCTCGCAGACCTGGACGCAGGTTCCGGCTACCTCGTGGGCAATCCGGAACGGCACGCCCTCGCGCACCAACCACTCGGCAATATCGGTTGCCAGGGAGAACCCTTGCGGAGCCAGCTCGGCCATGCGCTCGGTGTTTAAGGTCATGGTGGAAACCATGCCCGCAAACGCCGGGAGTAAGACGGTCAGGGTGTCCACCTGGTCAAAGACCGGTTCCTTGTCCTCTTGCAGGTCGCGGTTGTAAGCCAACGGCAGACCCTTAAGCGTTGCCAGCAGCCCGGTCAGGTCGCCAATAACGCGTCCTGCCTTGCCACGTGCAAGCTCTGCAATGTCCGGGTTCTTCTTTTGCGGCATGATCGATGAGCCGGTTGAAAACGCATCATCGAGGCGCACAAAGTTGAATTCCTTGGTGTTCCAAATGATGATTTCCTCGGAAATACGGGACAGGTTGATTGCGTGCATGGCGCACACAAACGCGAACTCGGCAACGACATCGCGCGCGGCGGTGCCATCGATCGAGTTTTCCACCGGACCGTCAAAGCCAAGGTCAGCTGCAACCGCCGCCGGGTCAAGACCCAACGAGGATCCGGCAAGCGCGCCAGAACCATACGGGGACTTAGCCGCCCGCACATCCCAGTCGATCAGCCGGTCCACGTCACGCAGTAATGGCCACGCGTGAGCCAACAGGTGGTGAGCCAACAAGACAGGTTGGGCGTGCTGGAGGTGGGTGCGACCGGGCATTGGCGCGTTCGGGTGTTTGGCCGCCTGCTCGAGCAGTGCGTCAACAACATCCAGGATCAGGCTGCCAATTTCCTTGGCTTCCTGGCGCAGGTACATGCGCACCAGCGTGGCAATCTGGTCGTTACGGGACCGGCCCGCACGCAATTTGCCACCCAAGTCTTGCCCGGCGCGCTCAATGAGACCGCGCTCGAGGGCCGTGTGCACGTCCTCGTCATCCTCGGCTGCAACAAAGACCTCGTTTTGGACGTCCTCCCACAGCTGGTCCAGCGCCGCGTGCATGTCCTCGAGTTCCTGCTCGGTGAGCAGGCCCGTCTTGAACAGGACCCGGGCGTGGGCCTTTGAGCCAAGGATGTCTTGGCCCGCTAGGCGCCAGTCAAAGTGGGTCGACTTTGAAAGCGCAGCTAAGGCATCGGCAGGTCCGCCAGCAAACCGGCCGCCCCACAGGCTGACCCGCTCGCTTACGGCGCCAACGGCACCGGCCTTCTGGGTCCCAGAAGACTCGGCACCCGGCACTAAATTTTCGCTCATGTAAGGATCACTTGTCCGTGTCAAGGGTGAAGCCGGACAGGTCCACGCCGTTGCCAAAGCGAACGTCGCGGGCTGCCGCAAGCTTTGCGGTCAGGCCGTAGATCTCAATGAATCCGCGTGCGTGGCTCTGGTCAAAGGTGTCACCCTCGTCGTAGGTAGCCAGGTTGAAGTCATACAGTGAGGACTCGGAGCGACGTCCGGTCACGGTTGCGCGGCCGCCGTGCAGCGACATGCGAATGTCACCGGAAACGTAGGCCTGGGTGTCCGCAATGAACGTGTCCAGTGAACGCTTGAGCGGTGAGAACCACATGCCGTCGTACACCAGCTCGGTCCAACGCTGCTCTACCTGACGTTTGAAGCGAGCCTGCTCGCGGTCCAAGGTGACGTTCTCAAGTTCCTGGTGAGCAGCAATGAGGGCCATGGCACCCGGAGCCTCGTAGATTTCACGGGACTTGATACCAACAAGGCGGTCTTCAACAATGTCAATCCGGCCCACACCCTGCGCACCGGCACGGCGGTTCATGATCTCGATTGCCTGCAGCGGGGTAACCTTTTGGCCGTCAATGGCAACGGGGATGCCGCGCTCGAACGTGATGGTTACTTCGTCTTCAACCGGCGGGAACGCTGGGTCGTCGGTGTAGTTGTACACGTCCTTGGTTGGTGCGTTCCAGATGTCCTCAAGGAATCCGGTCTCAACCGCACGGCCCCATACGTTCTGGTCAACCGAGAACGGGTTGTGCTTGGTGGTCTCGATTGGCAGGTTGTTTTTTTCCGCGTAGATAATGGCCTTCTCGCGGGTCAGAGCAAGGTCACGCACGGGTGCAATGCACTTGAGGTCTGGAGCTAGTGAAGTAATGCCTACCTCAAAGCGAACCTGGTCATTACCCTTACCGGTGCAGCCGTGGGCAACGGTGGTTGCGCCAAACTGGCGAGCAGCGCGTACCAGGTGCTTGACAATGGTGGGGCGTGACAGCGCGGATACCAGTGGGTAGCGGTCTAGGTACAGGGCGTTTGCCTGCAGTGCTGGCATGCAGTACTCGGTTGCGAACTCCTCGCGGGCGTCGGCCACGTAGGCCTCAACGGCTCCGCAGTCGAGGGCACGCTGGCGGATGACCTCGAGGTCCTCACCGCCCTGACCTACGTCAACGGCTACGGCGATTACCTCGGCGCCGGTGGCCTCAGCGATCCAACCAATTGCAACGGAAGTGTCCAGTCCACCTGAAAAGGCGAGGACTACGCGTTCTTTCATGTACTTAACTTCTTTCTATAACGTTTTTATGACTGACTTAAGTGTGACACCTGCGGGCACTTGCGTGTGCAAGGCACCGCTGGGTGGACGGTTTTGGATCTGGGCCGCTGACGCGGCATTATGTCCGGGGTTGATCCGTGGTTACGCCTGAGTTTTCCGATGCCATAGCAACAAATCTTGCGGCCAGCGTTTTACCCGGGGTGCTTTCGTTTGCGATCACCATCACGGTGTCGTCACCGGCGATAGTTCCCAGCACACCCGAGACGGAAGCAGTATCGATCGCCGAGGCTAAGAACTGGGCCGCTCCGGGTGGGGTACGCAGAATAACAAGGTTGTCAGAGCTTTCACCCGAGATAAGTAGCTCCGCGCACAGGCGCGAGAGTCTTGCTATCTGGCCTTGGCTCTCTTGAATCATGCCGGTACGTAGTTGCTCCGCGCCTTCTTGGGCAACCGAATAGATGAGGCCGCCGGTAGAATCCCGGATCTTCTCCGCACGCAGCTCAATCAGGTCCCGAGAAAGTGTTGCCTGGGTAACAAACAGGGAATCTTGTTCAAGCGCCTTAGCCAACTCCGCTTGGGAGTGGATGGGCTGCTTGGTCAAGATCTGCACTATGCGAGCGTGCCGGGCCGCCTTGGTGGCCGGCACGCCCGTTCGCGCTGGGGGCAACGACTGTGTCATGGCTGCACCTTGGAGCTCGTGGCGGTGCTGGATCCACCATTTGCAAGCCAGGTCATGAGGGCCTTTTGGGCGTGCAGGCGGTTCTCGGCCTCGTCCCATACGACCGACTGTGGGCCGTCAATGACCTCGGCGGTGATTTCTTTGCCGCGGTAGGCCGGCAGGCAGTGTAGGACCAGTGCGTCCGGTGCGGCTTGGGCCATTGCCTGCGCATTGACCTGGTAGGGAATGAACGGTTCTTCGCGGCTGGCCGCGTCACCCTCATCCCCCATGGAAACCCAGGTGTCAGTCGCAACCACATCCGCGCCGTGGAACGCGTCTTGCGCGTTGGTAGTGACTAGGACGGAGCCCCCGGTCTGTTCCGCAATCTGGGCGGCCCGCGCAACGATCTGCTCGTCCGGCACGAACCCTTCTGGGGCCCCAATCCGCACGTGCATGCCGGCGGTTACCCCGCCCAGCAGGTAGGAGTGGGCCATGTTGTTGGCACCGTCGCCCACGTAGGACAGGGTGAGCCCGGCCAGTTTGTCCACGCCACCCTTGTGCTGGGCAACCGTGAGCAGGTCCGCCAAGATCTGGCACGGGTGGTAGGAATCCGTGAGCGAGTTGATGACCGGAACCGTTGAGTTCGCTGCCATCTCTTCAATGTTTGCGTGGGCGAAGGTCCGCCACACAATCATGGAGGCTTGGCGGGTCAAGACCTTGGCGGTGTCCGAGATTGGCTCGCCCCGGCCCAACTGGGACCCTGCGGCATCGATCACGAGTGGGTAACCACCGAGCTCAGCCACGCCAACTGAGAAGGAAACCCGGGTGCGCGTTGACGGCTTGTCAAACAGCACCGCAACAGCCTTGGGCCCCTCAAACGGGCGGGCGTGAAAACGATCCTTGGCAAACGCTAGGCCAAGTTCGAGCACCTCGCGCTGCTGAGCCGGGGTGAGGTCATCGTCTTTGAGGAAGTGAAGCGTCATGGTCATTCCTATTCTGTTGCAAACCCTTTTGGGTTAGCCAAAATTTATAAGTCAGTGGGCAAAACAGTCCCGTTTCAAGAACCGCGATCTTTCCAAAGTCCCAGCGCTACTGGGTAAACGCGCCGGCCTCGTTGGGTAGTTGGCCCAAGAAGTCGATGAACGGTTGGATCTGTTCCTTGGTGATCACCAGCGGTGGGGCCAACCGGATTGCGCTGGGGTTAACCGCGTTAATGATGAATCCGGCGGCAAGAGCCCGGGCCGTAACCTGCGCACTGATCGCGTCTGTGAACTCAACCGCGATGAGCAGGCCGTGTCCGCGCACAGCCTTGATTAGCGGGTGGTTCAGACCTAAGATTTGGCTGCGCACGTACTGGCCCACGGCGTTCACATTGGCCATGACGCTGTCCCGGTCAATGACACCGAGTGTTGCCAACGCCGCCGCTGAGGCAACCGGGTTGCCACCAAAGGTGGTCCCGTGTTGGCCGCGGCCCAAAAGGGTTGCGGCCTTACCGTAGGCAATAACGGCTCCAATGGGGATCCCGCCACCCAAGCCCTTGGCCAGGGTCATGGCGTCCGGGGTGATTCCCTCACCAATCTCAGGGAGTTGGTGGGCAAACCAGGCACCCGTACGGGCCACACCGGTTTGGACCTCGTCCAGGATCATGAGTGCACCATGTTGGCTGGTAAGTTCGCGCACCTTGGCCAGGTACCCGGCCGGCAGGCTGCGTACGCCCGCCTCACCCTGCAGTGGCTCAACAAACATGGCCGCAATTTGGTCGCCGCCGGTGGCAAAGGCCGCCTCAAGTGCACAAAAGTCGCCAAAAGGTAAGAACTCCACCCCACCAGGCAGCGGTTCAAACGGCGCCCGGTAATCCGGCTTGTGGGTCAGCGCAAGCGCGCCCATGGTCCGGCCGTGGAAGGCCCCCTCGAGTGCAAGGATTCTTGGGCGCCCGGTGCGGCGAGCCATTTTGAAGGCCGCCTCGTTGGCCTCGGTCCCCGAGTTGGTGAAGAATACCCGTGATTCGCTCGGAGCCTGCGCTAGGTTCAGCAGGGTTTCCGCAAGCGTGATCTGGGCTGGGGTGCCAAAGAAGTTAGATACGTGGCCTAGCGTGCCCAGCTGGGCACTGATTGCCGCGGTCAGGGTGGGGTGGGCGTGACCAAGTACGTTGACGGCAATGCCGGCTAGTAGGTCCAGGTACTTCTTGCCATCCGCGTCCCAGACGTACACGCCCTCGCCGCGCACTAGAACCGTTTGGGGTAGCCCAAACGTGTCCATGATGGCGCCCGAGTACCGCTTGGTCCACTCCGAACCGGAAGTAGCAACCTCGTGGCCTTGGCTGTCCCGGTTATCCTGCACCGTAAGATCCGCGCTCATGCCTTGTTCCCCTGTTCAACTGTTCCTGCTGCAACCTGGTCTGGAACGACCATGGTGCCAATTCCCTTGGATGTAAAGACTTCCATCAACACCGAGTGCGCCACCCGGCCATCAATGACGTGTGCCTCAGAGATACCGCCGTCAACGGCCCGCAGGCAGGCTTCCATCTTGGGCACCATGCCGGATTCCAGGCTCGGCAGCAGGGCCGCCAGTTCGGAACGGCCAATTTGGGAGGCCAGCGAGGACTTGTCCGGCCAGTTGGTGTACAGGCCCTCAACGTCCGTAAGCACAATGAGCTTGCGCGCACCAAGGGCAACCGCGAGCGCCGAGGCGGCCGTGTCAGCGTTGATGTTCAGCACGGTCGTTGGGTCGTCAATGTCGGGGGCGACGGTTGAGACAACGGGAATCCGGCCGGCATCGAGAAGGTCGGAGACCGCTTGTGGGTTGACTTTGACCACGTCGCCTACCAGGCCCACGTCAACGGCTTGGCCGTCTACCGTGGCGGTGCGGCGCCGGGCTTGGAACAGTCCGCCGTCTTCACCGGACAGGCCTACCGCGTGTGGGCCGTGCGCGTTGAGTAGGCCAACGAGCTCGCGGGAGACCTTGCCGGTCAGGACCATACGGACCACGTCCATTGCCTCGGGCGTGGTGACCCTGAAGCCGCCCTTGAATTCGCTTTCGATGCCAAGGCGGGCCAGCATGGTGGAGATCTGGGGGCCGCCACCGTGCACAATGACGGGGCGCAGGCCCACCTGGCGTAGGAACACCATGTCCTGGGCGAATGCTGCTTTAAGCTCTTCGTCGATCATGGCGTTGCCGCCATACTTGACCACCACGAGCGCGCCCCGGAATTGCTGGAGCCACGGCAGAGCCTCAAGCAGAACCTGGGCCTTCTCATTGGGGGTCAGGTCTGCGACCGGGTCAGTCACAGAATCGGTCTGGCTCGAATCTAGAGCCGTTGTTTCAAGGGTCATGATGAGTACGCACTATTCTCATGAACATAGTCATGGGTTAGGTCATTGGTCCATACGGTTGCGGTTGCTTGGCCTGCGTGCAGGTAGATGTCCACGGTGACTTCCCGGTTTGCGGAAAGGTCTACTAGGTCGCGGTCTTCGCCCACGCCCCCGGCAATACAGACCCGTACACCGTTGATGGCTACGTCTATTGCGTCTGCGTCAAAGGGGGCTAACTCGGGTGGCACAGTGCCTACCGCGGATAGCACCCGGCCCCAGTTGGGGTCGTTGCCAAACACGGCGGCCTTGAACAGGTTGGAACGGGTCACTGCGCGGGCAACCGCAACGGCTGCCTGTTCGGTGGTCGCACCAATGACTGACACGGCAATGTCGTGGGAGGCTCCCTCGGCATCGGCCACGAGCTGGCGGGACAGGTCAGCGGACACGGCAACGAGTTGCTCGGTAAAGTCAGCCTCGTCTACCTCGACCCCGCTGGCGCCGGACGCCAGCAAGATGACGGTGTCGTTGGTGGACATACAACCATCGGAGTCCACACGGTCAAAGGTCTGCCCGGTCGCTACCCGCAGTGCGCGGTCAGCTACCTCGGCGGAGATGACGGCGTCAGTGGTGATCACGCACAGCATGGTAGCCAGCCCGGGTGCGAGCATGCCAGCTCCCTTGGCCATACCGCCTACGTGCCAGCCTGCTCCCCCGCCGGCTGCCTCTTTTGGCTTGGTGTCCGTGGTCATGATTGCGAGCGCAGCGTCGTGGCCATTTTGGTTGTGCAGGTTTTCAACCGCGTGGTCCACGCCGCCAAGCAACTTGGCCATATCCAGGCGCACACCAATCAGACCGGTTGAGCACACGAGCACTTCTTGCGCACTGACCTTGAGTTGGTCGGCCACATACTGGGCGGTTGCTACCGTGTCTTGGTATCCGGGTTCACCGGTGCAGGCGTTGGCTCCGGCTGAGTTCAGCACTACGGCCTTGGCCTTACCCGCAGGAATGACTTCCTTGATCCAGCGCACGGGGGCGGCAAAGACGCGGTTAGAGGTGACCACGGCGGCGGCAACGTCGAGCGGCCCGTTGTTCACAACGAGGGCTACGTCCTTGTTGCCGGTTGATTTGAGTCCCGCGCGCACACCGGCGGCGGTAAATCCTTTGGCGGTGGTTACGCTCATGGCGCTACTCCCTGCGTAGTCAGTCCCTGTTCCTCTGGCAGACCCAGGGCAATGTTCATGGATTGGATGGCGGCACCCGCGGTGCCCTTGACTAGGTTGTCAATGGCTGTCACGGTAATAACCCGGCCAGCCTTCTTGTCATAGCCCACCTGGATGTGGGCGGTGTTCGCTCCAGTGGTTGGAGCCGTTGCCGGCCACACACCAAATGGCAGAACCTCAACAAATGGTTCATCCGCGTAGGCGGCTGACCAGATCGCGTGCAGTTCCTCGTTGGTTGGCTCGGGTGTTCCGGGAGCCAACTTTGCGGTAGCCGTGGCTAGGATTCCCCGGGACATGGGCACAAGCACAGGCGTGAAGGAAACGGTGACATCGCCCGCGCCAGCCCGCTTAAGGTTTTGGACCAGCTCGGGAATGTGGCGGTGGCTGCCGCCGACCGCGTATGGCACGGCCGAGCCCATGGCCTCGGAGGCAAGCAGGTTAGTCTTGAGCGCCTTACCGGCGCCCGAGTAGCCCACGGCTAGAACGGTCACAATATCGATTGGGTCAATCACGTTCTTCACGATGCCCGGGGCAAGGCCCAGGGTCGCTGCGGTCACGTTGCAGCCCGGCACGGCAATGCGGCGCGCACCGACAAGGTTCTCGCGTTGCTTAGCCGGACCCTCTCCAACCAGAAGCAGTTCTGGCATGCCATATGGCCAGGTCCCCGCGTGTGGGCTGTGGTAGTACTCTTCCCATGCGGCGCCGTCCTGCAACCGGTGGTCTGCCCCTAAATCAATGACAAGGGTTTCCTTAGGCAACGCGGCGGCAATCTCTGCGCTCGCACCGTGCGGCAAGGCTAGAATAACTACATCGTGTCCGGCAAGGCTCTCAACCGTGGTTGGGAGCAACACTCGGCCCTTGAGACTGCGTATATGCGACTGATGTTGACCCAAGAGTGACCCCGCGTTGGAGTGCGCCGTGACCGCACCTACGGTTACACCCGGGTGATTTGCTAGGATCCGCAAGGCTTCTCCGCCCGCGTACCCACTGGCTCCTGCAACTGCTACCGAAAACGTCATGTGCATAACCATACACTCCAACTTGAATTAATGCATTCAATTTTCAGTTTACCGGCCAGTTGATCACATGCTGATATATACAGCAGAGCGCTTCATCAACCCTTGATAACACAAGGTTCTTGGTAAATCACCACCTGCTACCCAGGCCCGAGCCTCAGCGAAGGGTCCTGGTGGCTAGAATTCAGGCTACTGCTACCGCATCAAGTAGGACTTAATTTCATATACAACCCATACTTTCCAGACACACCCTAGATTCCTGCTAGCAAACCGAATCACAGCCAGATAGGGTGATCGGACGCAGAACTCAAAGGAGAGAAATGCAGTGAAAAAAAATTCGGATCTAGCCTTTTAGCGATGGCCTTCGCTACAGGTCTAGTTGTAAGTTCTGGCGCTACAACCGCAAATGCAATTTCGGTTAACGGGTGCACATTTGGAGTCGCCGCGACGTCTCAAACGAAGACCACCCTCGACATGGAAAATACGTGTAGTAGCCACAAATTTGCAGCAGCCCATAAGTTCTTCGCCAACGATAATTCCACAAGGATCCTGATCGTCTTCGGGCCGTATGTATACGGTGCCGGCGCAAAATCCGTGGCCATTGCGGCCTCTGGTACTTTCCGGGCCGGTTCCTCATACGATGTTTTACCTAGATAGGAGAAAGCTGGTTAGGAGGAATCTCACCATTCCTCCTAACCAGTTTATTTCAATGTTAAACCGAATTTTTGCATCGATACTGGTCTCCCTAGCGATTATTGCGACTACGCCTGGTTGTAGCGTAGAACGGGCAGACGATACTCGAACGTTTCCATATTTGGCCGAGTTTGATGAGGCCCGTGCCAAAGCTAATGATTTTCAGCTGGCCATTCTTGAAGACAATCTAATAACTGAAGCAGAGTTCCTAGAGGCTCAAGATCGTTACATGTCCTGCATGGCGGAGCGAGGATTTACGGTGGTTTCCAACGGAATCAATAGCGGATATACACTCATGTACGATTGGAACGATCCTACCGCCTCCGCAGCAGATGTCTACTGTAATCAATCCAATTTTGGCCCGATCGATTCTCTGTTTTTCTTGGTTCGAGACAACCCTAACAAGGAAAATATGCCCGATGTTTACGCCCGTTGCCTTGTAAAGGCTGGGGTCGCTCCAGCGGGCTTTACCGGATCTGATCTAGACGCACTCCAACCTCCCGGGGTGATCATTGAGATTCCGACAGCAACAAATGAGTCTGATGAACCAGACACCTTAGAGCGTTTTCCAGATTTGGACCTCGAGGTAGCGGAAGAGGTAATAGTCCCCGGTGGTAAATCCCTCAATTCTCCAGAGGCAGAAGAATGTTTCATCAACCCGCAAGGGCACTAGGTTAGTAGCAAATCTCTGCCTACTATTGCGCTCAGGCTCACGTTTCAAAGGAGAGACTTGGTAACAAGATTTCAGGCGGCTACAACCACATTGCTGGGTACACTTTTGGTCTTAGTTAGCGGTTGTACTACGGGCGATAGCGCTGACTTTGCATCACCTCCGTACCAGGCAGAGTTTGAAGAGGCTCGAGCTAAGGCCAATGATTTTCAGTTTGCAGTCCTTGAAGATGGACATATTTCAGATGCCGAGTATCTAGAGGCCCAAGACCGGTACGTCAGTTGCATGGCAGAACGTGGAATCACAGTTTTTGGCGGCGGCCTCACTGAAGGTTTTTCTCAGCCATATAAAGCTAATGACGTCGCGGGCGCAAACGCAGAGGATGACTGCAGTAACTCAAGTTACGGTTTATTCGATTCCTTATACAAGGACATGCGTAAGAATCCCGAAAAGAAAGATTTTCTAGAAATCTATGTTCAGTGCCTAGTCGAACAAGATGTCGCGCCTTTCGGGTTCACCAGTGGAGACTATGAGACATTCATTGCATCCTTACCAGCAGCGGATCAGTCCAAGGACTTCAGCGAAGTGATTGAACTTGATGGTGGCGGTGTATCCGTCTGGTTTAGCCCAGATGCAGAGCACTCGGATTCAATGGTCATTCCTGGTGGCAAATCTTTGGATTCACCAGAAGCGTTGGAATGCTACGATAACCCCTTAGGACTGACTTTCTGATGGCTATGAGATCACTCGCTCTTATTGGATTGGCCTGTTTGGCAGTAGGCGCTGGCGTGGGAGCTTTTGTGTTCCCCCAGCAATTAGGGCAATCCCTTGAACCACTGCCGCGGGTACAAGAAGTCTCAGTTTCAACTCGCCTGTTTGAAGGTGATCAGCAACTGCGCATGACACCTACAGTCAGTGCTTCACAGGCTCTGGTCTCCCCTGCGAACGGGCGGGTGACCAAACTGGAGTGTAGTGCCGGGGAACAGTGGAAAGCTGGCGATGCACTATTCCATGTTGATGGGCAGCCCGTCGTTGGATTACACACTACGGAACCATTTTGGCGTGACCTTGAGATTGGCGCCAAAGGCAGTGACGTCAAGCAACTACAACAAGCTCTTACCGAGTTAAAGTACAACGTGTCCGAGTCGGGCACTTTTGACAGGTCAACGAGTGCCGCAGTTTCAAAACTGCTACAAGATCACGGTGGCAAGGCGACAAAGACATTCTCCTTATCCTCATTCCTGTGGCTGCCCAACCCAAGCCAAACCATCTCCGCCTGCAACATTACTGTTGGCCAAACCATCTCCGCAGAAACGGAAGTCGCCATTGCCGGTGGCACACTCGAGTCCATTGCGGTCGAGCTACCCACTGATACCGAATTTGCACGGCTAGTACATATGGGTGACATGTCCATTGCCCTACCTGAATCCGGTGCCATCACCGACGGCTCGTTCCTGCAAGCGGTGGCGCAGTCCCCGCAGTTCAGCCAATGGCAAGAAGACCCCGCCCGTCCGGTAACGCTAACGTCCACGTATGACCAAGCCATTGATGTCTCGGTGATTCCACCGGCTGCCGTGATCGGAACATCCGGAACAGACCAGGCCTGTGTTGCTACACCTGCAGGTAACCGCTGGGTCACCGTTGTGGGAAGCGAACTGGGGCAAACCTTTGTCCAAGGTGACCTACCGGCAACGGTCACGGTAGGCAACCCAGAAGGAGTGGCGTGCGAATAACCGCCCAGGGGTTGGGACACCAATTTCCAAACCAGCCATTCTTGTTCCGCAATGTCTCCTTTGAGTTTGTTCCCGGTGACCTCATTGGACTGACCGGGCCCAGTGGCTCTGGAAAATCTACGCTGCTGTCTATCTTGGCCGGCTGGGTCACTGCCACCGAGGGGACGCTTAGCCCGGTTGGAATTGAACATACCGCGTGGGTGCTGCAAAACCCGTTTGGTGTCCCGGACCGTAGCGCTCTAGATCACGTGACGCTCCCGCTCCTAGGCATGGGACTGCGGCGCTCCACGGCAAGTGTTGAGGCACTTGCGATTATGGATCGCTTTGGCATTGCAGGATTAGCCCACCAACCATTCAAAAGTTTGTCCGGTGGAGAATCTCAGCGCCTCATGCTTGCCCGCGCGATTGCCGGGCGGCCATCCCTACTGTTAGTAGATGAACCAACGGCCCAGTTGGACCTAACCTCGGCTGAAACGGTCAACAACGTGCTAGGTGAGCTGGCAGGGCACAACACCATCGTTGTGGTGGCCACCCATGACCCACACACCCGGGAGTCTTGCGACCGGATTATTGACCTAACAGCCATCCAAACTGCGGGACCAGAGGTTGTAGGCCATGCGGATCGTTGAAATTTGGTCGGAGGCAGCCCGCAACGTTGGCGCGGGAACCGCCCGGGCGGTCTCACTGTGTCTGGTATTCATTTGTATTATTGGGCTGGTCGCGGTCTTACATGCGCGCGAGGTGGTTGGGCTTTCGCAGCGGGCCCTAGAGTTCCAGGACTCCGGGGCCGCCACCTTTATTTTGGATGCGCCGGGTGCTGTTGCTCCCGATGCCTGCAACAGTCTTGCCGCAAGCGACGGCGTTACTGCGTCCGGGGCGCTACGAACGCTTGACGGGACACGTTTGGTCCTTCTCCCCGACCGCAGCATCCCGACTTGGGAAACAACCCAAGGCATGGCCGGGGTGCTGAGCATTTCGCCTGCCGTCACACCGAATTCCGGGGTATGGCTGTCTCAACCGCTGGCAACGCAGTTGGGACTAGCAGTTGGGGACAGCCTCGATGCAATCACCACCCCCGGTGAACGGGGCGCGTATTCCATGCGGATTGACGCCATCTTTGACTACCCAGCAGATGACAGGGATCAACGGTTTGCCGAGAGTATCTTGATCCCCACCACTTCCTTTCAAGAATCAGACCTCTGCATGGCGTCATTTTGGCCCGAGGTCAAAAATGCACCCGCCATGTTGCGGTTAGCAGCTATCACCCCACCGGGCAGCGACCCGGCATCATCGAACATGCAAATTGAACAGCTCAACCGGACCTTGGGCTCCGAGTTTAAGCCCTCCATGAGTTGGACCCCCATGTATCCACTCATTGCAATCATCACTGGTCTTACCGCTCCCCTAGTAATCCTGCGCTCACGCAGACTCGAGTTCGCAAGTGCCCTGCACGCGCGCGTAAGCAAGCCCGCGCTGGGGATCCTGTTGAGCGTTGAGTGGCTACTGTGGGCTGTACCCGCCGTGCTGGTAGCCAGCATGGCAGTCCTCTTTGCGGCAAGCATCGGCAACCCGGATCCCCTCCTGCCAGCCCTAGTATCCGGGCTACAAACTCTCGTTGCAGGTACGGGAGCTTCCTACCTCGCCATGATCCTTTTAGCCGTAGCCAGCAGGGAATCCCACTTGTTCAAACTGTTCAGAAGCCGCTGACAACCAATCAAGAAGCGGCCATGTTTGTCTACTGAGATAGTGCCGCCAAAACCAAAACTTCTGTTGCCGTGTCCTAGAGTGGAACCATGACTGTCTCTGCACAAAGTGCCGCACTCAACACCACAACCGGTCAACGTACCGTTGCAACCCAAGCAGGCGGCCCCGAGGTCCTTGAACTACAAGACTTTCCGTTGCCCACCCCTGGACCCGGTCAACTCTTAGTTAAGGTCGCGGCGGCAGGGGTCAACTTCATTGATACCTACCTGCGCTCAGGCGTATACCGCATGGACTACCCGGGCCCCCTGGGATTCGAAGGTTCCGGAACCATCATTGCGACCGGCGACCTCAGCGGCTCCGACTCCCCCGCATTTGCCGTTGGCGACACCGTTGCGTGGGCTTCCTCGGCCGGGTCCTACGCCACACACGTCCTGGTAGACGCCGCAACTGCGCTCGCGGTCCCCGGCGATGTTGATCTGACCCAGGCCGCCGCGGTTCCCCTGCAGGGTTTAACGGCCCACTACCTAGTAAACTCCAGTTACTCAATAAAGTCGGGCGACTGGGTGCTCATCCACGCGGGCGCCGGCGGCGTGGGCCTGCTGCTTACCCAGATGGCCGTCAATCTTGGCGCAACCGTGATCACAACCGTCTCCACGGCAGAAAAGGAAGCGCTGTCACGGGCAGCCGGGGCGCACCACGTGATCCGCTACGACCAACTAGCGGATATTACTACTGAGCTGCCCTCCTTGGTTATGGAACTGACGGGTGACAGGTTACAAGACGGTCGCGGCCCCGGAGTTGACGCCGTCTATGACGGCGTAGGCAAGACCACGTTCGATGCCTCACTTGCCTCCCTGCGCAAACGCGGGTTCCTCGTGTTGTTTGGTGGGGCATCGGGCCAAGTACCACCCTTTGACCTGCAGCGACTGAACGCTGCCGGCTCTATCTCGGTGGTACGCCCAACGCTTGGGCACTACACACTCACGCGCACCGAGTTAGAATCCCGGGCCAACGACGTATTTGGCAGCATCGAACACGGTTCACTCTCGGTTCGTATTGGCGCAACATACCCACTAGATCAGGCCGGCGCCGCCCAAGCCGCTCTCGAGTCCCGTGCCACCACCGGAAAGGTGATCCTTATTCCTGGGACAAACTAGAATAACTAGCCCACTCGAATATAACTACACATCTTCTTCAAGAACCCCAAAGCGCAAGGTAGACTCCGGTAATCGCCTATTCCAATGGGGGAACGAAAATGACTTCAAAACGACTTCTTACCGCGGGAGTACTAGCCGCGTGTGCCTCGGTACTTTTGGTGTCAGGCTGTTCACAGGGCAGCCCACTACCAGCCAGCACATCAAGCGAGCAGGCAGCTCCGCCGGACGCTTCACAGGAACCGGCGCCGGATTCCGGTGATCAAGATACCGATGGATCGGGCGAGGGCTATGCCTTTGGTGTTGACCGGGACCAAATGGCAGAGGCAATCGAAACGGCCTTTTCTAGTCAGAGTGGTAAAGCTCGCTGGGACGGCGACACCCTCATCCTTACGGTTGATGGGTCTGCCAGTGACACGATGGCCGGGTTCACCGAGTGCCGGGTTCTAGTTACACTCCTGACCGAGGAAGACTCCAGCACAATTGAGTTTCCAGACGGTTCGGTTGAATGCCAGGAAGTGCTTTCCGTTCTCGATTGACAGTAAAGTTATGGCATGACTTCTGAGCCCGGTTTCAATCCATACACCCAAGGTCGCTCATCCGGCGGACTGGGACGGCTAGTAACCGTCCTTGCCGTCATCTTTGGCGCACTCCTCGTAGTTTTTTACGCCAAGCAAGGCTACGACAATGCCCGCTTTGACTGTCTCAGCCAGGCGAGCGCTAGCCAAGATGTCGTTGCCGAGTTTTCCTTGTCATGGATGCCCCCATTTGGGGTGTGCACTATTAATGGACAGTTACAGAGCGTCTAACCGGCCGGCGTAAGCACACAACTCAGAAACACGAATGGCACCCGATCATCAGCTCTCAACCGGCAACCGCATACGCCCATGCAGCAACCACCTGGACAGACTTAGACTGGTGGCACCTTGAAGGCGCAGCCTTTGAACAAGAACACAAGGTCCGCCAGCGTCTGGCTCTGACCGCCCCTTACGGAGCGTGGCAGCCGTTGGCGCGCAATACCCCCAAAGCACTGGGCTGTCTCATGGTGCCCTTGCATATCAGCTCATTAGTTATGCCGCTGATGGCCGGGTTGCTCATGGTCTCCTGGGCGTTTGATCCCTCCGACACCGCGCTTGTCAGCAGGGCTGGATTCATGGCGGGCTTTGCCGCCGCGTGGATTGCCATTTGCATGGTGCTCGATTCCACAAGACCCGACGGCAGAACTTCAAGCGGCCCAAGAACTGTTGAATATCTGAATCTCGTGCCGTCATCGGTTGGTCTAGTCATCGCTATCTTGGCGATCCTAGAAGGCCAAGCAGACTCACCAATTTGGGTCTTTGGATTGCTAAGCAACATCATCGTGGCCCTTACTTCATTCAAGTTCTATCAAAATCACGAGGGTTTTGAGGCCGGGCAGCGGCTCTACCGGCGCCAAGTGCAATTTGCCATCGAGGCATTGGATGCCCAACGCCAACTGGAAATCCGTACCGATCTCAATTCCGCACTCACTGTGCTCGAACAACGTGGACTCATCACTGCCGATATTGCCACTACGTACCGCTACCTGCCCCTAGGGTTGCTCGGCCATACCGCTTTTCCCAAGCCGCCCCCTGAAGTTGCTAGGCGGCGCAGAACAGCTGAACAACGCCGAACAGCTAAACCGCACGGAACCAACGAGTCCAAAGAGTAGCGCTGAATCTAACCGTTGGAGTGCACCATCCGTAAGAGTTCTTCTCGGGCAATTTCTTGGGCTTCAAGGCCATTGAGACTGGGCACAAAGAACGTACCGTCTTGATCAATCATGACAAAGTTGGGTGTCAGGGCAGGTTCATCTTCACCACCTGCGCGCTCAAGAGGACCGCCAAACACCAAGATTTCCTGGCCCTCCTGGACCGTAGTCAACTCGGGAAACTCGGCGTTATCAAAGGTCATACCATCGGCGGTTCCGCCCAGGTAGCGCAACCGAACCACGCTATTGGGCTGGGTCTCTCCCTTGAGCGTCTGTGTTACTTGAACATCCACAGGGGTATACACGGCAGCGGAAAACGATTGGTCATCTGTAGTTCCTAGAACCCGAATAGGTTCACCTACTGCAGTTACCGTTGCGGTAAACACCTGCGTATTGAACTTGGCGTTTGCGTGTTCTTGGGCGGTAAAGGGCACCAGATAACCGGAACCGTTGACACTTTGTACAGCAATATTTGGATTCGCGGTCTCTTCGACAAGCGCTACCCGATTCTCGGTGGCACCGGCCGCGCAGCCCAAAAGGCTTCCAACCGAGATAACAGTGATGATCAACTTCGTTGTTGCAATCATTTTCCCACCTTTGGATTAACGGGTTGTTTAAGGCTAGATGACCACCAACAGTTGCACAAGCAGGATCTTGACGATGATTCCCAATGCAAAGATTGCGGCATACCCTGCCTCAACTCGCTCATCAACAACGCGGGTACCGGCATAGGCCAATACGGCTGGTTGGCCAAGGAGCCCAGCTAGGGCCCCGGATGCCCTTGGGGCGCTCACACCGATGTATCTGGCCAAGGTCAGCAAGACAATGGCGGCTACGGTAACAATGATCATCGCCGCAATGACTACCTTCAGCCCCGTCATGGTGAATGCCTGGGAAGCAAAGTCCTGCCCCGATGACAACCCAACGGCTGCAAGGAAGAACAGCAGACCGAGTTGGCGAATCGTCAGGTTCGCGGCGGCCGGCATTCCCCAGACAATCCGTCCGGTGCGCTCCAATCCGCCTAGGACCATGCCGACAAGCAGCGGGCCAGCGGCGGAACCGATGGTGAAACTGGCTCCTCCTGGCAGTGGCACGGTGACCAGTCCAAGAAGCAGGCCCAGTGCCATCCCAATCCCAACCGTGAGCGCGTCAATCTCAGAGACTCGACGCTCGGAGTCGCCTAGGAACTTAGATACCGCATTGAGCTCCTCTTTGGGAACGACCGCTAATACCCGGTCACCCAAATCTAATGTCAGATCCTCACGTGCAAGTAGGTCAAGGTCCCCGCGCCGCACTCGCGTGATGACGCCACCAAAGCGCCCGGGAATGTCCAGCTCACCCACACTGAGGCCAGCAATCTTCTTACTAGAGATCACAAAGCGCCGGTTTTCTACCGTCGAACGATCGTCGGCCAGGTGCTCCGACATCCGCTGCCCAATATGGTCAACCGCCGTGACCACCTGATCACGAGGGCCTACCAACACCACTTGGTCCCCCGGCTGCAGCTCCTCACCCGTGGTAATAACCCTTGTGCGGCCATCACGTGCAAGGTAAGACATGAGCACTGTTTGGTCTGCAAAACCGGGTACGTCTTTTAAGAACGTGCGCCGAACGACCTTAGCTGTGCAGGCATCGAGACCCAAACTCGCGGCAGGTTGAGGATCCTTGCGTGCGGGCCAAATCCGATTGACCACAATGGACACTGCCAAAATTGCCACGGTGGTACCGATTGGGTAGCCGAGTGAGTAACCCACGGCCGGTTCGCTGCTACCCGATGCCGCCGTTGCGGCCGCAAGCGCCGGTGTAGAAGTCAGCGCACCGGTAAAGGTCCCAGCGGCAAGGGGCCCACCCAAATCGAAGAGCTTACCCAAACCAACGGCAGCGATGCCCGCGAAAATAATGGTCACGACTGCCGTGGCCATGAGCGGCAACTGCCTACGCAAATCCCTGAAGAATGTGCTTCCAGCGGCCAACCCAACGGTATACACAAACAGGGCCAACCCGAGTGTCTGCACGAGCGCTAAACCCTCACCGAGTCGGTGATCGACAGCGCCAAAGCTCAAGCCAACAAAGAGCGCACCGGCTGACCCAAACCGCAAGGGCCCAAACGGGATCGCACCAAACGCGGTTCCCAATGCGACCACCAAGAAGATGGTGAGCAGCGGGGATGCCGCCAAGATATCGAGCACAGCCATGACGTCTCCATCAGCAAAAGTTCCCAAAAGGACCTACGTACCGGTGTGGCCCCACCCAATGATAGTTTGCTGGGCAGCAATATCGGCACCGATCAGGCAACTAAGGCAAGAGATGACATAAGTCCTAGTTTGCAATAGAAACTAGGCACTATTGTGTAAACGTCCGTGTCTGAAGTTTCTGCTCTGTCCAACGAAGAAGAGAGCCTGTCATGACTGAACCCCAGTTGGCACCCGCTTTGAATGATCCCGAGCTCGACCCACCCGGCCCACGCAGCAGGGTCCTAGCCAACTCAACGGTCGCTTTTACCCTCATGTTTGCCGTCTGGCTCATGTTTGGTGTGCTCGGTATCCCCATCCGGGACGAATTTGGGCTCAGCGATGTGCAACTATCGTGGCTCTCTGCCGTAGCAATTTTAAATGGCGCCCTGTGGCGGCTACCAACCGGAATCCTTGCGGACCGGTACGGTGGGCGCGTAGTCATGCTGGTGATGCTCGTGGCGACCGCGGTTCCCACCTTCTTGGTAAGCCAGGCAAACAGTTACGCCATGCTCCTGGGGCTCGCCTTCTTTGCCGGGTTCGCCGGGAACTCATTCTCCGTGGGTATCACTTGGAACTCAACTTGGTATCCCCGCAGCCAACAGGGGTTTGCGCTCGGACTCTTTGGGGCTGGAAACGTTGGGGCCTCGGTCACCAAACTCATTGGGCCGTGGCTCATTGTTGCAGTGCCATCTTTGACCATTGCCGGACTGACGTTCGATGGTTGGCGTTTTGTCCCCATGCTGTACTCGCTGTTACTGGTGATCATGGCCGTGGTTATGTACCTCACCACACCAAAGCCGGACCGCAAACCCGGGCAGGGCCGTCCACTTGCCTCGATGCTAGCGCCACTGAAGTCTGTGCGAGTATGGCGGTTTAGCCTGTACTACGTGGTGGTCTTTGGTGCCTACGTAGGCCTGTCATCCTGGCTGCCCAAGTACTACGTGGACGTGTATGACCAACCACTGGCCCAAGCCGCACTACTGACCGCATTGTTCATTTTCCCGGCGTCGCTGCTCCGACCCGTGGGCGGAGTCTTATCCGATAGGTTTGGGGCCCGCAGGGTCATGTACTGGACCTTCGGGATCATGCTCGTGGCAAGTGGCATCTTGATGATGCCCTATGGACACATTGTCATCAAGGTTCCTGCCGATGCATCTGGTATTGGCACCAAAGAGATTCTGCCATTCGAGTTAGGCGTCGTTGCCTTCACCGTCTTAGTCTTTATCGTTGGTATTGCCATGGGAGTGGGCAAGGCCGCCGTTTACAAACACATTCCAGAGTACTTCCCCAAAGATGTTGGGGCCGTTGGCGGCTTGGTTGGCACGTTGGGCGCCCTGGGTGGGTTTATTCTGCCACCCGCCTTCGCCTATCTGCAATCATGGACGGGCATGCCGCAGTCCACATTCTTTGTTCTCTTTGTGCTCACACTGATCAGTGCCATCTGGATGCACCTGACCATCTACCGGATGCTCCACGACCGGTCCCCCGACCTCAAGGATGCCTTCGAAACCGGCGCGGCACAGGTTAGCAATTAGCGGTCACAGCCGCAGATCATATTCCATTCAACAACCTGCTCATCGGGAAACGCCCACGCCTCGGCTTCCGCACGGTCAGCAAAATTACGCGGTGCCAGGCGCCCATTGGCCATGAGCACACCGACTTGGATCTGCTCACGCGGATCATCCGGGTCAACCTCAGAGGCCGCAGCGGGCAATGCCGACAGCGCCACTTGGCTCTCAGTCGCAACCTTTTGAACAAGGTCCCTTACGACCTTGCTCTCAAAGAGTTCAGTTAGGGTGCTCATAGTTTCATTATCCCACCGCAGTCAAGGGCACCGACAACGCTGACTATGAGATGCCTGCCTGGACGAATGAATGAGATTGGCAAATCGCCCCCGACAATGCCGAATATTTCGACACTATCGGGGGCGATTCGCTAATCTCGGTGTTTATGCCCACGCACAGCTATGAAACACGCCGTGGTGAAGCATGACCACAGGTTTACCGCAGAACAGCACCGACCCGCTTGTTAGCCTCAACAATTGCGTTGGCACGGACCTGCTCGGTGTCCGCAGCGGTGAGCGTGCGATCTGTTGCACGCAGGCGCAGTGAGAACGCGAGGGACTTCTTGCCCTGCGCGATCTGGTCGCCTACGTAGACGTCGAACAGACGCAGATCCTCAAGGAGCGGACCGGCGCCGTCACGCACTGCATCAAACAGTTGCTCTGCGGTGACAGACTCGTCAACAACGAATGCCAAGTCTTCCTTGCCCAGAGGGAAGGTAGACACAGGCGTGGCTTGGTATGCCGTGTCATCGAGTTGGGCAACCAAGAGGTTCAGGTTGAGCTCAAACGCAGCAGCACGTGGTGCCAGGCCGAGTTCCTCAATCACCTTGGGGTGCAATTCGCCGGCGTGGCCAACGACTTGACCGTCGCTCAGTTCGATGCGCGCACAGCGTCCCGGGTGATACGGAGCGTACGCCGTGTCAGCAACAACCTTGATTGCAACGCCAACGCGCTGCGCCACCAGCTGGGCTGCCGCAAGAGCATCGGTCCAATCAGCATTGCGCCCCTTGCCCCACCAACCGGCCAGTTGGGTTTGTCCGGAAAGGACTCCTGCAACGTGACGTGGCTGATCCGGCACACCGGCCAAAAGCGCAGCGAGCTCTTCTGGAGTTGGGCGTACCGCGGGCGGTAGTTGTGGTGCAGGCGCTGCATCTGCGTTTGGCTTGGTAACCATGCCCATTTCAAACAGGGCAATGTCCGTGTTCCCACGGGCCGTGTTACGGCGCGCGGTGTCCAGCAGGGTCACCAAGAGGTTGGTGCGCAGGTGAGATTTGTCCGCTTGCAAAGCATTGAGCAGCTTCACATCAACGCGGCGGGCGTCATCTTGTTCAATCCGCAGCTCATCCAATTGGCCGGTGGAGATGAACGGGTATGACAACACCTCAACAAAGCCGGACTCGGCAAGGCTGCGGGCAACCGAACGCCGAGCCTTCTGCTCGGTGGTCAGACCGCGTCCCGCTGGGGCAACCGGCAAGATCGATGGAATTTTGTCATAGCCAACAAGGCGGGCGACTTCTTCAATCAGGTCCGCGGGTCCAACGAGGTCAGGACGCCAGGTTGGCGCGAATACGTCAACGATCGACGTCCCCTCGATTGGGGTCACCACGCAGCCAACTTCCTGGAGGATAGCAACGACGTGCGCTTCCTCATAGGCCACGCCGACCATGCGCTCCGGGTCCTTCAAGGAGAACTTGATTGCGGGCTTAGCCTTGACCTCGTTAAGGTCAAACACTGCCTCATCGATGGTTCCGCCACCCAACTCAACCAAGAGCTCAGCTACCTTTTGCGCGGCAACGGGCGCCAACAGCGGGTCAACCCCACGTTCAAACCGCTTGGCCGCCTCAGAAGGTAGCTTGTGGCGGCGGGCAGAACGGGCAATGGTGACCTGTTCAAAGTGCGCCGCCTCGATCAACACGTCGGTGGTGGCGTCAGTGACTTCAGTCTCCTGGCCGCCCATGACACCGGCTAACCCCAAAATGCGCGACCCTTGCTCGTCACCGGCACCATCCGTGATGAGTAAGTCTTGTGGGTCAAGCTTGCGCGTCTGATCGTCAAGGGTGACCAGCGTTTCCCCCGGGTTTGCGCGGCGCACAACGATCGGAGCGCTCAGCGTACCCAGGTCGTAGGCGTGCAGCGGCTGACCCAAGTCCAGCATCACGTAGTTGGTGATATCCACCGCAAGTGAGATCGCACGCATGCCGGCTTGCTCAAGGCGCTGTACCATCCACTGCGGGGTTGGCGCAGTTGCGTCGATGCCACGCACAATGCGGGTCACAAACCGGTCGCACCCAACGGCCCCAAGTGGGCTGTCTGCGTCCTGAACAACAACCTCAAACCCGGACTCGGTGGCCTGCGGCAGGTCCGTGCGGATCCCGTGATCGGTGAAGTTAGCACCGGTTGAGTGCGCGTATTCGCGGGCAACACCGCGCACTGAGAAGCAGTATCCCCGGTCCGGGGTCACGTTGATCTCGAGGATCTCTTCATCTAGACCCAGCAACGGCAGCACGTTTTGCCCCGGGGTTAGGTCCTGCTCTGCGAATCCCTTGCGGGTCAGAACAATAATTCCGTCATGGTCTCCGCCAAGTCCCAGCTCCTGCTCGGAACAAATCATGCCGTCAGAAACGTGACCGTAAGTCTTACGGGCCGCAATCTCGAATGGGCCGGGCAGGACTGCGCCGGGAAGAACTACAACTACCAGGTCGCCAACAGCGAAGTTGTGCGCGCCGCAAACAATGCCGCGGGGTGTGGTTGGTACACCGTCCTCGTTTGGAACGTTGTGGTCGCCCACATCAACCTGGCACCAGTTAATGACCTTGCCATTTTTTTGTTCCTCAGGAACCATTTCCAACACGCGGCCCACAACGAGAGGGCCGGTGATTCCGGAAGAGTGAATCTCCTCCTCTTCAAGGCCAACACGTACTAGGTCCAGGGCCAGTTGCTCGGCAGTGAGATCTACTGGGAGATCAACGTGATCACCCAACCAAGGAAGAATAATATTTGGCATCAGATGTCCATTCCGAATTGCGTTGAAAAGCGCACGTCGCCTTCAATGATGTCGTGCATGTCTGAGATTCCGTGGCGGAGCATGAGCGTACGCTCAAGGCCCATACCAAAGGCAAATCCGGTGTACTTGTCCGGGTCAATACCAGCGGCTTTCAGGACGTTGGGGTTGACCATGCCGCAGCCGCCCCATTCAATCCAACCCGCGCCACCCTTTTTCTGTGGGAACCACAGGTCCATCTCAGCCGAAGGCTCCGTGAACGGGAAGAATGATGGGCGAATCCGGGTCTTGGCGTCCGGACCAAACATTGCTTTAGCAAAGTGATCCAGGGTGCCAAGCAAGTGCGCCATGGTCAGGCCCTGGTCTACCGCAAGGCCCTCAACCTGGTGAAACACCGGGGTGTGGGTGGCATCGAGCTCGTCGGAGCGGAACACCTTACCGGGGCACGCAATGTACAGCGGCAGGTCACGCTCAAGCAGAGCACGTGCCTGAACTGAAGATGTGTGCGTTCGCATGACCAAACCGGATTGCCCCGGTTGATCTTGGCCCTGCATACCGCCAACAAAGAAGGTGTCCTGCATTTGGCGGGCGGGGTGGTCTGGACCGAAGTTCAGGGCATCAAAGTTGAACCACTCGGCATCGATCTCCGGACCCTCCTCAATTTCCCATCCCATGGCCACGAAGTGATCGGCAACCTTCTCTTGCAGGCTCTCAAGCGGGTGGCGGGCACCGGGACGGGTCCGGGCCACGGGCAGCGTTACGTCCACTGCCTCTTCCACGAGCACGCGAGCGTCACGCTCGGCCTCAAGTTCGGTCGTGCGGCTTGCGAGTGCCTTGTTAATCTGACCGCGCACGGGACCCAAGAGCTTGCCAGCGATGGCTCTGTCTTTGGGTTCGAGCTTTCCGATGCCACGGTTGGACAGCGCCAACGGGCTGCGGTCACCGGTGTGGGCAATACGAACGGCTTTGAGCTCGTCCAGGTCTTTTGCACCGGCAATATCGGTCAGGGCGTCACTCAGCGCGCCATTGATCGCCTCGGCGTCAATCGGTGAGATCACGGGGACATTATCTTGCTGTTCAGGCGTTGACATACAGGCCTTCCAAAAGGTTGCTTCTCGGCCAACTGGCCAACTTCACATTCTATATCCAGATCACGATCATCCGACCGCATCATCCATATTTAACCGGTCACCTTTAAGGTGGTCACTATCTTTGCCGTAAATGGCTTGGCGTGCAAAGTAAATGCCAACGATGATTGCGAAGATCCCCAAGGTGATCAGCAGATTTCGGCGACCCACCGGGTCGAAGAGCATCAGGATTGAAAAAGCGCCGATCGCGCCGATCGCACCGATTCCCAAGTATGGGTGCCACACGGTACGCAACTTGAGCCGCCCACTTGCCTCAAGCCCGGGCCGCATACGGATCTGAGCCAGTGCAATGAAAGCCCAAATGATGAGCAACGTAGCCCCTACGGCATCGAGAAGTATTCCCATCACCGAGCCCTGGGAGTCCAAGGCGTTCAAGCCCACCGCAACGAGCGCAAAGAACACGGAGACCAACACGGCCACATATGGCACCTGGGTCTTGGACACCTTGAGCAGAGCACGTGAGCCATCGCCACGCTGTGAAAGCGAGAAAGCCATGCGAGAGGTGCCATAGATCTGGGCGTTAAATGCCGAGAGCAGCGCCACCACAATCACGATTTCCATGAGTGTGGCCGCGCCTGGGATCTTGGCAACGTTAAGAACCGCAACAAACGAGCCCTCGACCAAGGCCGGGTCATTCCAGGGCAGCACCATCAGCATGACCAGGATGGATCCCACGTAAAACACGAGGATGCGCCACATGATCGAAGACGTCGCACGCTTAATTGAGTCGCTGGGGTTGGTCGCCTCTGCGGCCGCAATCGTAATGATTTCAATACCACCGAAGGCGAACATGACCGCGAGAAGGCCCGCTGCAATACCGCTTAGGCCACGGGGAGCAAATCCGCCCTCACCACTGAACAGTTTTTGCAGTCCCATGCCATCGGGGCCCGGAATTACTCCCGTCACCAAGAGCACCCCGACCACCAAGAACGCAATAATGGCGCCAACCTTGATGGCCGCAAACCAAAATTCCATTTCCCCAAAATTTTTCACACCCGCGAGGTTAACCACCGCAAACAGCAGTACCAAGGTGGTCGCTGTGGCCCACTGTGGAATCTGGGGGAACCAGCCGGAGATGATCTGGGTAGCCGCCAAAATCTCGACGCCCAGCACCATGATCAGCATGAACCAGTAACTCCAGCCCACCGCAAACCCGGCCCAGCGTCCCACGCCCTTTTCAGCGTAGGTAGAGAACGCACCCGAGGACGGCATCGCCGCAGCCATCTCCGCCAAGAGCATCATGACCACAATGACCATGGCCCCGGCAAGGAGATAGGAAATGATGACTGCGGGGCCGGCCGTCGAGATCGCCTGCCCCGTTCCTACGAACAGGCCCGCACCAATAGCAGACCCAAGGCCCATCATGGTCAGGTGGCGCACCTTGAGCCCGTGGCTCAACTGGGACGAACTCATATTACTCTCCAAATTACGGCGCCCGGGTCACGGACAACCGCCTGCTCAAATACGGCAGAATCTGAGTGACACAACCACGGTTAGGCTCGTCACCGCAGGGCCATAGCGACAACAGCTAAGCCCTTAGAAGTTACAAACGAACGTAATTAGCGCTGGGCGCGTGAAGTTGCGTAGAGGCAAACTGTTGCCGCCGTGCTCAAGTTTAGTGACTCCGCAAGGCCCCTGATTGGGACCCTTACGGACGAATGAGCGAGTTCAACCTCTTGGGCGCTCAAACCGCGAGCTTCGTTGCCAAAGAGCCAAGCCGTTGGCTTTGCTAAGTCAACCTCGCCAGCTGCCTGTGTGCCCGCAACGTCCTGCAGATCATCAAGGTCATGGGTTCCCTGGCCTGCGGCAGCAAGCACCATCAGGCCAGCAGCCTTCAACTGTGAGATCGCGTCTTCGACAGCAATTCCGGTGACAACCGGAATGTGAAAGAGCGAACCGGCGGTTGAGCGCACGACTTTAGGGTTAAAAACATCTACGGATTCCTGGGTCATGATCACCAGGTCGCAGCCGGCTGCATCAGCGGCGCGAATAACGGTTCCGGCGTTACCCGGGTCCCGTACGGTATGGAGCACTGCGACGTTCTTGACACCCTTGGAAAGGGCGTGCTCGAGGGCACCTGCTCCCCTGTCGAGTTGGCGCACGACTGCCACAACGCCTTGGGCGTCCTTGCTCATTGCATCTACGACCTCATCGGAGGCCGTGTGCGTGTAAACACCCTTGGCATGGGCCATAGTCAGGATCTCACGGTGTTTGTCCAGCGCGGTGTCACTGAAGTACACGTCCCGGACCATATCCGGCGTGTGTGCCACGGCCTCACGCACGGATTGAGGTCCCTCGACCAGAAAAAACCCGGTCTTTGTACGGGCCGCAGGCTTTGCTAGGCCGCGTACCAGTTTCACTCGTTCAGCGCGTGGGTTAGTTAGGTCAGTCATGGGGTGTCCTTTAGCCGTAAAAATAAAGAACGGTTGGCCACGAGTTCGTGGCCAACCGTTACTTTGAAAGCAAAACTATCAGGCAGCTTCCTGGCGTGGCGCGTTAACGTCCGCTGGAAGGGCAGCCTTTGCAAGTCCAACAAGGGTGTTGAAGGTTGCAATGTCGCTTACTGCGAGCTCAGCAAGAACGCGACGGTCAACCTCAATCCCAGCAGCCTTGAGGCCCTGGATGAAACGGTTGTACGTCATGCCTTCGGCGCGGGCAGCAGCGTTGATACGCTGAATCCACAGGCGACGGAAGTCACCCTTACGCTTCTTGCGGTCACGGTACTGGTAAACCAGTGAGTGTGTGACCTGCTCTTTTGCCTTACGGTAAAGACGGGACCGCTGACCGCGGTAGCCGCTTGCGCGTTCCAGGATTACCCGACGCTTCTTCTGGGCGTTAACCGCCCGCTTCACGCGTGCCACGTGATGCTCCTTACAAGTTGAAAATTAATGGGCAAGATGTTTTGAACCAACCGCGCGGGCGGCTCAAATGCATCGAAAAGGCTTAGAGGCCGAGCATCTTCTTGACGGTCTTGACGTCAGCATCGCTGACCTCAACGTCAGAGGACAGACGACGCTTCTGAGAGGTCGGCTTGTGCTCGAGCAGGTGGCGCTTTCCAGCACGCTCACGCATGATCTTGCCGCTACCGGTTACACGGAAGCGCTTCTTAGCGCCGGAGTGCGTCTTGTTCTTCGGCATGGCTGCCGTTTCTCCTTCGTCTGGTCGCAGGTTAGAAACCCACAACATGATTCAACTGGAGCCGGTGGACTCCAGCAAGGTCACTTCCTAAGAAGCGGCCGGGTGGTCAACTCGTTTAGTTCGCCTCTTCAGCGGACTCAACGGAAGGCTTTGGTGCAGTTTCCTTTTTGGCAACTGCAGGCTTCGCAACTGGCTTAGCCGCAGGCTTTGCAGCAGCTGGTTTAGCAGCGGCAGGCTTTGCAGCAGCTGGTTTCGCAGCAACTGGCTTGGCTACCGCAGGCTTAGCAGCTGGCTTTGCAGCAGCTGGTTTAGCAGCAACTGGCTTGGCTACCGCAGGCTTAGCAACGGCTGGTTTGGTAGTCACTGGCTTAGCAACGGCTGGTTTGGTAGTCACTGGCTTAGCGGCTACCGGCTCAACTACGGCCGGCTCAACTACGGCCGGCTCAACTGCAACGGGTGTTGCTTCGGCAGGTTCAGTTGCAACAGGCTCAGCAACAACTTCAACTGGTGCTACGACTGCCGGTTCAACTACGACTGGGGCAACTTCCTCAACTGGAGCAGAGGGCGCTTGCGCTTCCTGTTCCTGCTGAGCTTGTGCTGCACGTGCTGCCTGGCGTTCTGCACGGGTGGACTTTACAGTCGACTCCGGCTGACGGCGCTGATCCGTTTTGGTTTCGGTCTTCTTCTTGATCGGACCCAAAACCATGATCATGTTGCGGCCGTCTTGCTTGGGCGCACTTTCAACCGTAGCCAAGTCAGAAACATCTTCAGCTAGACGCTGCAGCAGGCGCACACCCATCTCTGGGCGAGACTGCTCACGTCCACGGAACATGATCATGACCTTGACCTTGTCTCCGGCCGAGAGGAACCGTACTACGTGGCCCTTCTTGGTCTCGTAGTCGTGGTCGTCGATCTTAAGGCGGAAACGAATCTCCTTGAGAACCGTATTTGCCTGGTTGCGACGTGCTTCACGAGCCTTCATATCGGACTCGTACTTGAACTTGCCGTAGTCCATCAGTTTGCAAACTGGTGGACGTGCGTCGGGTGCAACCTCAACCAGGTCAAGGTCTGCTTCCTGGGCTAACCCAAGTGCGACCTCTAGGCGGACAACACCGACCTGCTCTCCGGCAGGTCCGACAAGTCGAACCTCGGGAACTCGGATTCGATCGTTGATACGCGGCTCGCTGATGTGAAGCTCCTAAAAGTTGTGGTGGTAACGAACCCAGAAACAAGAAAACCCCCGTCTCTGGAAGCAGAGCGGAGGTCAATTTGATCCGTTAAACCGTTGCGCACCATGCATAAGTGCACAACTAGAATACCCCGCCACAAGTGGCTGGAGTCCTGTTGCAAGAACAGGAACCGGACCGGTTTACCTTGCCCCCTTGAAGGAGACTAAGGTGGGATTGACTCCACTTTGCACACTTGACAACAAAACCCGAGATTATCTCGAACTGCACCATCAAGGTCGGTCGACGTTCTACTTTAACACAACCAACTGGGTAGTTGGTGCGCACTAGGCGGACGTCACAATGTCTAAACCTACACCCTTTTGATCAGATCCGTTAACCACAACCCTTACAACCCCAGGGACATGGATCACAGTCTGCAGTCTTTGGAAGTTGAGTTATTCGTTAAATTGAATTATTCCAGTTTAGCGACTATGGTGAAGTCATGAGCGCAACACAGTTTGAGCAGTTACTGCGGGATAACAACCTGCGTGTGACTGCCACCCGCCTAGCGGTCATGAATTGTGTAGCCGAGCATCCTCACACCAACGCAGACAACGTCTTGAAGCAAGTGCGCGCCCAACTTGGCACCGCTTCGGTTCAAGCAATCTACGACGTACTGCACACCTTGGCGAAGGCCAAGATTTTGAACTGCGTTGAGCCTGCCGGCCACCCAGCCCGGTACGAACTGCGCGTGGGAGACAATCACCATCACGCTGTTTGCCGGTCCTGCGGCCTTGTTGAGGATGTTGACTGTGCGGTTGGTTACGCACCATGCCTGACCCCGTCAACCGATCACGGGTTTGAGATTGAATCCGCTGAGGTGTTGTATTGGGGCACTTGCGCGTCCTGCTTATCAACCTAAGCTCGCACGCCAACCACTAACGTAACTGCCTAACTGACGGCGGGCCACCTTTTTACAATCCTTAAGTTTCCACTTAATTAGCTAGAGAAGAGAGAATCAGATGTCGCAACCGTTGCACACCACTACTCAGACGGGCACCCCCGTTGCTAGTGACGCTCACTCCCTAACCACCGGTCCTGATGGCGTAACTGCCCTGCACGACCGTTACCTAGTTGAGAAGCTGGCGCAGTTTAACCGCGAACGTATTCCAGAGCGTATTGTGCACGCCAAGGGTGGCGGTGCTTTCGGTGAGTTCGTAGTAACCGAGGATGTCTCCGCATACACGAGCGCAGCCGTATTCCAGCCAGGAACCACCACCCCAACGGTTCAGCGGTTCTCTTCCGTTGCCGGTGAGATGGGCTCCCCTGACACTTGGCGTGACGTTCGCGGCTTCTCCGTGAAGTTCTACACCTCAGAGGGCAACCTCGACATCGTAGGTAACAACACCCCGGTGTTCTTTATCCGCGATGGCATCAAGTTCCCTGACTTTATCCACTCACAGAAGCGTCTGCCAGGCTCCGGCCTGCGCGACGCCGACATGCAGTGGGACTTCTGGACCCAGTCACCTGAGTCCACCCACCAGGTTACTTACCTCATGGGTGACCGTGGACTACCGCGCTCATGGCGTGAGATGCCAGGCTTTGGCTCCCACACCTACCAGTGGATCAATGCCGCCGGTGAGCGCTTCTGGGTCAAGTACCACTTCAAGTCCCTGCAGGGCAACCACTACCTGACCAACGACGAGGCAGAGAAGATCGCCGGCGCTGACGCTGACTACTACCGCCGCGACCTCTACGAGTCGATCGCTAAGGGTAACTTCCCAGGTTGGGACCTGTTTGTTCAGGTCATGCCGTATGAAGAGGCGAAGACCTACCGTTTCAACCCGTTTGATGTCACCAAGGTGTGGCCACACGCGGACTACCCGCTGATCAAGGTTGGTACGCACACCCTGAACCGCAACCCTGAGAACCACTTTGCACAGATGGAGCAGCTCGCTCTGTCACCTGCTAACACCGTCCCAGGCACCGACATCTCCCCTGACAAGATGCTCATGGCACGCGTATTCTCCTACCCAGACGCACAGCGTTACCGCGTAGGTACCAACTACAACCAGATCCCTGTGAACGCACCTGTTAACCAGGTCAACAACTACTCACAGGACGGTGCCGCACGCCACCACTTCAACGCCCCAGAGGTTCCGGTCTACGCACCGAACACCTTCGGTGGTCCGGCAGCTTCAGAAGAGGCAGCACGTGCTGGCGGCTGGGAGACCGACGGCGAGCTTGTCCGCGCAGCAGCTACCCTGCGTTCCGAGGACTCGGACGCTGGCCAGGCTGGCACCATGTACCGCGAGGTCTTCTCAGCAGAGGCAAAGGCTCGTTTCCTTGAGACCCTTACCGGTCAAGGTAACTCGATCACCGTGCCTGAGATCCGTGAGCGCTTCTTCGGTTACTGGACCGCCGTTGACGCTGACCTTGGTGCGCAGTTGCGGGCCAACGTGGGTAAGTAGTCCTTGCTAGTTTCTTAAGCGTTTCGCTGGGGTGCACCTCTTTGGGTGCACCCCAGTTGTATTTTCAGGCATTCCCGCTGGATTTTCCGATGCCGCAGTCACGTCCCGTGATCACACCGGGGTTTCGCTTCCTCTAGAGAGCCAACCACAACACCGCTACGAGCCCAAAAACCTCACTTTTGAGGTGGTGTGGCACACAGTTGGTCTATGTCATCCGTTGGTATGAAGCATTCGTTGCAACTCTTTGGAACAATGGGGTTATGGTTTCCACCGAGAGCGCCTCCTTCGAGGCCAACGCTTCCCAGCCCATTGATTCGCAAGCAGCAACTCGTGACATTGCCGAGGTTGCCGCAATTGAAGTCATCACCACCGCCTGTGTGCACCTCATGAGCGCCGCCGCAGTGAAATGCGGGTTGGCCCCAGGCGAAGAGGGCGAATCATTGAAGGACTTGGATGAAGCCCGCAAGTTGATTAACGCCCTTGCGGCCTTGGTTATCACCGCAGCTCCTGACATTGGCAACCAGCACGCCCGGTCATTGCGCGATGGCTTGCGTTCCTTGCAACTGGCCTTTAGGGAAGCCTCGACCATCCAAGACGAACCTGGCGAAGGCCCGGGTGAACAGTTCACCGGGTTTGTCAGTTGAGTCTGCCACCGTCTGTTCCAGCTCCCCAAGGGCCGGTTCACCGCCAAGAACCGGCTACAGCAGACAAACGTAAGCGGCTCAACATCATCTTGGCGATATTGTTGGTGTTGGCTCTTGCCGCGACCGGTTACCTCGTGTTCTTGGCAAGGTCATGGTCGAACCAGAGCGCTGAACTAGACGCTATCTCTTCCGGCTTAGGCACGCAGATTGCCGGTCTGCAGACCGAGCTCAACGCAACGACCGACAATCTCACGGTTGCTCAGGAGCAACTGACCAAGGCCCAAAAACGGATCACCGAGTTAGCTTCAGAGAAGGCGCTGGTTGGTGACGACCGCGAAAGCCAACGGATCATCGCGGAGGATACTGCGCAGGTCGCTCAAGAGGCGTTAACGGTTTCTAGCCAACTGGGTGACTGCATTTCTGCGCAAACCGCTCACGCAAACCTGATCACCACCGCACAGGGCAAGCAGCATGAAATTATTTCCGAGCTGCTCAAAGAAAATCCGAACATGGATGCAATCAGGTCCACCAATGAGTCATTGACCGAGATGAACACGGACATTTCCACCCAGCGCACAGCAGCCAATGACGCATGCACGGGAGCGGTAGACCGGTACAACCGCCTGTTAGATGATTTGAACCAGCAATGACCCACAGATTTCGACTACTAGGTGCCGGTATTGCCCTCCTGTTCGTCACCGCCTGCGGCATTGTGCCGGATTTTCCTGAGCCAATACCCGACTACGTCCCGGCCTTACCCGAGGCCGAGCCCGCTCACGGAAGCCTCACAAAATATGGTTTCTCGGAGGCTCAACGCATTGCCGTCCGGGTACGCAACATCAGCTGCACCGACGTGATCAGGGGCACCGGATTTGCCATCGATGACCGCACGTTGGTGACCAACAAACACGTGGTTGAGGGAACCAATAAGCTCCAACTCAGCACGTACGATGGCCGCGATGTTGACGTCACTAGCTCAGCAACCGCGGGAATCGCTGACCTCGCGATTGTGCGCACAACCGAGGACCTCGAGACGTTCCCAACGATCGCTGAAGACGATCCGGAAATTGGTGACCTCATCAGCATCGTGGGCTTCCCCAAGGGTGGAGAGCTCACGGTCTCTCAGGGCATGGTGCTGCAATACACCGAGGATCCCCTCAATGAGAACTTGGGTAAGGTCATTCTTACCGACGCCACGGTTGAACCCGGCAGTTCCGGCTCGGCCGCACTCGATGAAGAAGGCAGGGTTATTGGCGTGGTGTATGCAAAGAGCAACTCCGGATACACCTACATCATCCCGGTTAGCATGCTGACCGGACTGCTGGATGACGAGGCAAGTTTTGTGCCCCAGACCGAGAGCACCTGTTCGTAACGCATTAAACTCCTTGGACACCCAGCAACAGCGATGAGTCGTGTGGCCGGTAACCAATTGGTTACCGGCCACACGACTCTTCGCACAAACCTACAAAATTCTAGAATAAGGCTCCCGTCTAGCGGCCTCGAGCAGTAGGTTAAACCTGTTCCAACCGCAACTCAAGACCGTCAACCCGCTGTGCGATCAGTTCGCTTTGACTCAAGGCCCGGTTCACTTGCGCAAGAACATAATCCAGCCCAGCCCGGGTAAGCCCGGGTTCGAGGGTCAACACCACGGCCAGTTCTGCGGAACGTCCCGGGGCACAGGTAACCGCTGCGACGTGCTCAATCGCTCCTACCACGGCCGCAACTTCGGCTTGAATCTCGGGGTGTACCACACCCAAATCCACCGTTGGGAGCCACGGTTGTTGTTGGGCGATAGCCCAAACTGCAGGACGTGGAATAAGGGCCTGCGTTGGGTTTCCCGGGTCCAGCACCAACAAAGCCCAATCCTCGGCAACCGCTGACAGAGCGGCCCGCACGCAATCAGCGGGAGAGGGACGGGCATCGGGACGCCAAGCGGTCATCGCCGCTACGGAAGAAAAAACCGGCAATGCCGTTCGCCCATCGGGAGCCTCAAGCGCAACGATTCCCGCCGAGGCCTCCTTGTCGTAGCGTAGGCCTTCCTCGGTGTAATCTTCCTGGTCAAGGGAAGCCAAAATAGGCACGAGCACACGAACCTGCGCAAGGCGTTCGACAACCGGACCCAGTCCCGTTACTCCAGCCGCATAGTCCGCCTGGCGGCGTGCTAATTCCGGATCCGCGGTGCCATCGTCGCCGGTAAAGGCCGATCCCGGTGGCAATGCCTTTCCCGTTGGCAATGCCTTTCCCGTTGGCAACTCCTTACCGCCTGACCGCAGTGGTTCGGTCATGGCCGACCAGCGATATCAAGTGCCTCCGGGAGGGTAAACGCACCCGCGTACAGTGCCTTACCAATAATTGCGCCCTCAACTCCGGCCGGGACCATTGCGGTCAGCGCAACGATGTCATCGAGGTTGGAGATACCACCCGACGCAATGACGGGGGCCTTGGTCTTGGCGCACATCTGCTCAAGGAGCTCAATGTTTGGGCCGCGTAGGGTGCCGTCCTTGGTCACATCGGTTACTACATAGCGTGGGCAGCCAGCGGCTTCGAGGCGCTCGAGTACTTCCCACAGGTCGCCCCCCTCTTTGGTCCAGCCACGCCCGGCAAGCGTAGTTCCGCGGACATCGAGGCCAACGGCGATCTTGTCACCGAAACGGTCGATCGCGCGCGCGGTCCATTCCGGGTTTTCGAGCGCGGCGGTGCCTAGGTTCACACGAGCCACACCGGTGGCAAGCGCACGCTCGAGCGACTCATCATCACGGAGTCCGCCTGACATCTCAACCTTGATGTCGAGCGCGCCCACAACCTCGGCGAGGATCTCGGTATTTGCACCGCGGCCAAAGGCAGCATCGAGGTCAACCAGGTGAATCCACTCGGCGCCACCCTCCTGCCACTCTTGGGCGGCCTTGAGAGGGGTTCCGTAGAACGTCTCGGAGCCGGCCTCACCTTGGACAAGACGGACCGCTTGGCCCTTGACAACGTCGACTGCTGGAAGAAGTTCAAGGCGTTGTGACATGGAATTTCCCTGCTCTAAATGGTTGATAAGAAATTACTTGATGGATGAAAGCCAGTTTGTCAGCATCTGCAGTCCGGCATCCGAAGATTTCTCCGGGTGGAACTGCGTGGCGCTGAGCGGGCCGTTTTCTACCGCGGCGACAAACAGTCCGCCGTGCTGCGCCCAAGTCACCAGTGGCGGGCGGAACGAGGTATCTTCGGGTTCATCAGTCCCCAGCGTAAACGTTTGAGCCGCATACGAGTGGACAAAATAAAAACGCTCCTGCTCGAGGCCAGCAAACAGGACCGAGCCTTGCGGCGGGCTCACGTTGGACCAGCCCATGTGCGGTACGACCGGGGCACTGAGTTTAGTAACTTCGCCCGGCCATTGGCCCAGCCCCGGGGTTTGCACACCGTGTTCCACACCGCGGTCAAACATTACTTGCATTCCAACGCAGATCCCCAAAACGGGACGTCCACCGGAAAGCCGACGTTCAATTATTTGGCCGCCGCGAACCTTCGCCAACCCGGACATGACCGCAGCAAACGCGCCCACACCGGGTACGACCAGACCGTCCGCATTAGCAGCCAGAACCGGATCAGCGGTTAGGGTAACGTCCGCGCCCACGTGCTCAAGGGCACGCACGGCCGAGCGGACGTTACCGAATCCGTAGTCCAGAACAACTACCTTGCGTGCGCTCATTTCGCCTTTGCCTTGTAAGCCTTTGCCGCTCCGGCTAGCATGCGCAACGCCTTGAACCGAGAGATATCGCCGGAGAACACGGTATCTGGGAGTTCTTCAACGGTGGTCTGCTGGAGCAATAGATCTTCAAGCTCGTGCGGGGCGCCATCGAGAACGAGCGCTACCGGAAGCTTGCCAACTACTTCCCCGGCTTGCCACTGCTCCGCCTTCATCTGTCCACTCGATGCCGTAATCATGATGACAGGGACTGATTGGACCAGCGCTGAGACAGCCTTTGCTACCTCTTGAGGCTTACCTGCTGACAGGTCATGGCACACGCCGTACGCTCCGATTGGGGAGCTCACTGCCGTGACCTTGAGCTTATTCATGGCGCACGCTGCGGCGAGTGACTGGGCGTCGGCCACCTGGGTCAACAGAACCGCCACGGTGACTTGTTCCGGATTGGTCATCCCTACAAGGCTCCCTTTGTTGACGGAATTCCCTCAACTCGAGGATCCGGAGTAACCGCAGCGCGCAGCGCTCGGGCAAACGCCTTGAACTGCGCTTCAACGATGTGGTGTGGGTCGCGGCCAGCCAAGACCTTCATGTGCAGGCAGATCCCTGCGTGGTAGGCGATTGACTCGAACACGTGGCGAGTCATTGACCCCGTGAAGTGGCCGCCGATTAGGTGGTATTCCTGGCCTTCTGGCTCACCTGAGTGGACCACGTATGGGCGTCCAGAAACGTCGACTACCGCCTGCGCAAGTGCCTCATCCAACGGAACGATTGCGTCCCCAAAGCGAGCAATTCCGGCCTTGTTACCAAGTGCCTGACGCAGGCATTCGCCAATCACAATCGCGGTGTCTTCCACGGTGTGGTGAACGTCAATGTGTACGTCACCGGTTGCCTTAACGGTTAGGTCAATGAGCGAGTGCTTACCAAGGGCGGTCAGCATGTGGTCAAAAAACGGAACTGAAGTCGAAATGTCGGTACGCCCGGTTCCATCGAGGTTGAGTTCCACCACCACGTTTGATTCCGACGTATTACGTTCCAAGCGCGCGGTGCGCGGGCTAACAATTTGGCTCACAGTCCTAATTCCTCCACAAGTGCTTGTTTGAATGCGGTCATTTCCTCAGGCGTGCCTACGGTTACCCGAAGCCATCCCTCTGGACCGCTTTCTCTGATTAACACTCCCCGGTCAAGCAGCCCCTGCCACACACTGTGGCGGTCAGCGAACTTGCCAAAGAATACAAAGTTGGCATCTGAATCCGCAACGATCAACGGTTTGCCATTATATGTCTGTTCCCGCAGCCAGGTAACCAATCCGTCGCGCTCACGGCGCAAACTGTCTACGGTGGCCAACAGGGTGTCCGCGTGTTGGAGCGCTGCCCGGGCGACCGCTTGAGTAACAGAAGACAGGTGGTAAGGCAGCCGCACGATGGTTAGTGCGGCAACAAACTCGGCTGACGCGGCCAAATAGCCAAGGCGGCCGCCGGCAAGTGCAAACGCTTTAGACATCGTGCGCGTAACAGCAAGGTTTGGGAACTCCGCTAGCAGCTCAAGCGCGGATGGGTTGCCGGTGCGCCGGAACTCTCCATAGGCCTCATCAACGATGACAACGGCCGGAGCGCCATCGATATCGATCGTTTGGGCAACCTCACAGATAGCCCTGATCTCATCAAGTGACAGTGCGGTTCCCGTGGGGTTATTGGGGCTGGTCAAGAAAATTACTGACGGTTTGATCCGAGCCAGCTCTGCCGCGACCTTATTCAGGTCGATGCTGAAGTCTTCCTCGCGCGCAATGGCCTCATACTCGGTCAGCGTGTCCCGTGAGTATTCGGAGTACATGGCGTACGCGGGAGAAAAGGCCACGGCGGTGCGGCCCGGACCACCAAACGCCTGCAGAATGTGCAGCATGACCTCGTTGGATCCGTTCGCTGCCCACAGTTGGTCGGGGCTCAGCGATACACCGGACTCCTTGGCGAGGTACCCGCGCAGGGCCGTCCGCAACTGCGAAAACTCTCGGTCCGGGTAGCGGTTTAATCCCGTTGCGGCAGCAACAACCTCCGCGGTAATCGTAGCGACTACCTCGGGGCTAGGTCCGTATGGATTCTCATTCGTATTGAGCAGATGAGGAACGTCAAGTTGCGGTGCACCATAGGGCGTTTCACCGCGGATTCCAGTACGTAACGGCAGCCCTGTGGGCGCGCCGTCGGGTAAGGTGGACAATTGCGGCGCAACTTGATTTTCTGGAGTTGGGGTCACCCCACCATTCTAGAGTCTTGGGCAAACAAACCCTTCGGTTGTCCGTTCTATGGCTACTTGAGGCTGGGGATCACACTTTTGTCCGTCCCCCGGCCACACTAGTGCTCACTTTGCCCCGCTATTTGATCCTTCTTGATGAGGTTTTGATTACGTGACTTCTCGGTCCCGCTCAGTGCTTTTTGCGCTGTCGCTTGCCAGCGTGGTGCTGGTAGCTTCGACAATGCGTAGCCCAGTCGTTGGTTTGTCAGGCGTACTCGACCGGGTAGTTCTAGATCTCAATCTCTCAGCGCTCGTGGCGGGCTCACTTACCACCATTCCGGTCCTGGCCTTCGCCGTTTGCACGCCCTTTGCCGCGTTCATGATCCGGCGCACCGGGTATAAGTTTTCCATCACTATGACGTTGCTTGGCATCGCATTGGGAATCGCGGTCCGCTCAATTGGATCGACTCCCACCGTTGTCTTGGGAACGGCACTGATCGGCTTGTCCATTACGTTGGGAAACGTAACAATGCCGGTCATGATCCGGGACCGCTTCCCTCTTCAGCGCAGAGCCATGGCCACCGCGCTTTACACCACGTCACTCAATTTGGGTGCGATGCTCATGCTTCTTGCGGTGGTTCCACTTGCCGATGCCTGGGGTTGGCGTTGGGCTCTTGGCGTTTGGGTGGTCCACGCGGCAATCGCTTTGATCATGTGGCTGGTTACGGTGGGCGGAGCCGGAGCGTTCCACATTGCGCGCAGCCAGCAGGCGAACTCTTCGTCCGCAAAACTGGCAGGAGCGGTAGCGGGTACCGAGGACGGCCAAGATTCTGTTTCCACCAAGACAACACCAATCACCACGGTTAAGTCTGGCGCAGAGGCGATGGTTGGTGATGACCCCAACGACCCCGGGTTCCGCAAGGACCTGAAATTCCGGCTTACCGTCATGACATTGGCCTTCGGGTTTCAGTCCCTGTGCTACTACTCTGTGACCGCATGGCTGCCGCAGATCCTCATGGCCAACGCAAATATGGCCCCCGACGGCGCCGCGGCCGCCGCTTCCATCTTCCAGATGACCGCAACAGTTGGCGCATTTGGAATCCCCATTTTGGCCAAATTTGTGAAGTACAAGCACCTTGGCATTGGGCTTGGCACGGGCTGGCTCATCTTCATCATCGGTATGCTGACGTCCCCGGAACTATGGATCTTGTGGCTCATCAGCGCCGGAGTTGCCCAAGGTGGCGCTTTCACCCTGGTGATGTTCCTCATGGTCCAACTCGCTCAAGACGAACACGAGGCAGCCCGGTTCTCCGCTCTGGTCCAGGGCATTGGATATTCACTTGCGGCAGTGGGTCCAAGTCTGTTGGGCTACCTGTACGACCTATCCGGCAACTGGAACACTCCCCTGTATTTGATCTTAGGATCGGCCCTCACCCTGAGCGTCGCGTTGTACCTCACTACACGGGATAGCGCCCATATCAAGTACCGCTGACGTTATCCCCAGACCTGTGGTCTGCGTCCAAGATTGACCACATCCGGGGCGTGCAGCATCGCGTAGGGCCCATACCCAATAGGCTGGGTGCATGAGTGATTTTGGTTCCAAAGATGTTGGCCACCCCGAGCACGAGCAGCCGGCCCAGCCCGCAGTTCCTATCGAAGCGGACAGCCTAACCGACAGCGCTTCCCCTAAAAGCCAGACCCCACCCGCAGCAGTACTGGGTCCGGTAGCTGCCAAGGGCCCTAAGCGTTGGGGTGTGGAGCCAGACTGGTCCAAAATTCCCGCTGAGGCGTTGGGGCGGATGCGGCGTTCGACGACCGATGAACCGCAGTGGGGTGCGTCTGCAACCGATGCCCGCCAACTTGCCGCTAATACGGTCGATGATGATGCCCAACCCGCCTGGGGAATACCCGGTTTTGCGCCAACCACCGAGGAGTTGGCAGCCGACAACGCTTCAGCCAAGCCAGTTGCAACCGACAAGTCCGAGTTCGAGGATGACGAATCCGAATTCGAAGAAGCTGAACAAGCCCAAGGACATACGTTGGCCGCCGAGCCAGGGTCCCCTGACCCACCACTGGTCGAAGATATTTCGGTACCGGTTGAAGCTGCACCAGCACCAGCACCAGCACCAGCACCAGCACCAGCACCAGCACCAGCACCAGCACCAGCACCAGCACCAGCACCAGCACCAGCACCAGCACCAGCACCAGCACCAGTGGAAGTGTACGGCGACTGGGGTGGTGATGACATCCCACCGGCTGAGGATCCCTTCCTCGACTCGGGCTTCGAGCCCGAGTATGGCAGCGACCCATATGCGGACCTGGTTCCGGTTGATCTTCATGCAACCGGGCCACGCGCGACCGCTCGTACTGCGCGTCAGGTTCCGGTCACGCCAGCGGGCCCAATCGCTGCGTTACCAACCGCCGCTGAGCTCAAGGTTCAAGCACAGGAAGCTCTCCAAAAGCTCGTTGGTAGTTCAACTGCCCAGCTTCGAGACGATCAGTGGACAGCGATTGAAGCGCTCGTAGCTGAGCACCAGCGTGCTCTCGTGGTTCAGCGCACCGGTTGGGGTAAGTCGGCGGTCTACTTTGTGGCCACTTCACTACTGCGTGCCCAAGGTTACGGGCCTACGATCATTATTTCTCCCCTGTTGGCGCTCATGAGGGACCAGATTGCGGCAGCCGGGCGGGCGGGAATCAAAGCAGTAACCATCAATTCCGCTAACGTGACGCAGTGGGACACGATTCATAACTCGATTGCAGCCGGTGAGATCGACGTCTTACTGTGCTCACCGGAACGGCTCAATAACCCCGGTTTCCGTGATGAGGTACTGCCGCGGTTGGCTCAGACCGCGGGCTTGGTCGTGATCGATGAGGCGCACTGTATTTCCGACTGGGGCCATGACTTCCGCCCTGATTACCGCAGAATTCGTACGTTACTTACCGATCTCCCTGCGGGTATTCCAGTTTTGGCAACCACGGCAACCGCAAACGAGCGAGTCACCAATGATATCGCTGAGCAGCTCGAATCCACAGATTCCGCGCACAGCAAGGTTCTGGTGCTGCGCGGCGATCTTGACAGGGCCTCACTGTATCTCGGAGTGGTGAAACTGGCCGAGCAGCCGCAACGCATCGCTTGGCTCATGCAATCCCTTGAGAGTACCCAGGGGTCTGGCATCATCTATTGCCTAACGGTGAGCCAAGTCCAAGAAGTTACCGAGCAACTGCGCGCTGCCGGCCACAACGTTGCCGCTTACACCGGGCAAACTGACACGACCGAGCGCGAGCTCCTTGAAGGTCAGTTGAAGAATAACGAGGTTAAGGCATTAATTGCCACGTCGGCGTTGGGAATGGGCTTTGACAAGCCCGACCTCGCCTTCGTGTTTCACCTTGGTGCCCCCAACTCCCCCATTGCGTACTACCAGCAAGTTGGTCGCGCCGGCCGTGGCGTTGACCGAGCGCTAGTCGTATTGCTGCCCGGAACTGAAGACCAGCGGATTTGGGACTACTTTGGGTCGATGGCGTTTCCCGAGCCGGAACAGGTCCAAGCAACCTTGTCCGCTTTGCGGCACGCCCAAGAATCCGGAACTGGCACACTTTCGCTGCCCATGTTGGAAACCAAGGTCGATTTGAAACGCTCCAGGCTCGAGCTCATGCTCAAGGTGCTCGATGTTGACGGCGCGGTGAAACGGGTCCAAGGCGGATGGCAGCTGACCGGCCAAGAGTGGAGTTATGACCGCGAACGCTACGCCAGGGTAACGGCTGCGCGCACCGCAGAGCAGCAGTCCATGTTGACCTACGTCAACCTCAAGACCTGCCGCATGGTGTTCTTGCGGGCTGCCCTGGATGACCCTGATCTAGATCCAACTCAGCCTTGTGGTCGGTGTGATAATTGCGGCGGGATCAGTCTGCTCACCGCTGTGGATGAAACAAAGGTTGCCTCTGCCCGCACCGCGATGGATCGCCCGGGCTTAGAAGTACTGCCGCGCAAGATGTGGCCCTCCGCTCTGAGCGATTTGGGGCTCAACCTATCCGGGCGCATTGCTCCTACACTTCAGGCTGAGCCGGGCCGTGTTATTGCCCGCCTCGACGGGTTGGGGTGGTCCGCCCCGCTACGCGAGCTCTTTGCAGCCGGCACACCGGACGGTGAACTGTCGGTTCCTCTACGCCGCGCAGCGGTCCAGGTACTCCAATCGTGGCCTGAAATCGGTCAGGTCGAAGGCGTGGTCGCAATCAGTTCAACCACGCGGCCGCTTCTCACCTCCCACCTAGCCCAGGGGCTGGCCACCTACCTAAAGAAACCCTTCATCGGGTCAATCGGGCCTAACCCCAACCATCTTGCAGCAGACCGCCACGATGTCAACTCAGCGATGCGACTAGCCGGGGTAGCCAAACGTCTCGAATCTCAGCTATCCCCAGCGGCCAGCGGCGGACTGCCGGGACGCACTATTCTGCTCATCGATGACTACGTTGATTCTGGTTGGACCATGACAATTGCGACCAAGCTGCTACGTGAGCTCGGAGCTAGTAAAGTCCTGCCATTCGCACTGGCTCAGTTCTAGGGTTCACAACCGGCTCCAAAAAGAAATTACCAATCCCTGTTCTGTCTAGGGATTGGTAATTTCTTACGCAGTGTCTTTCAATGGCAATCTAGCTCTGACGCGGGGCCGCCGTGGATTCCCGGACGTACAGAATCCCTGAGAAAACATCATGGACGGCCTCAACTTCACTGCCGTCAATAAGCGCTAGGGCGTGCTGGGCAGCAGCTCGGCCAAGTTCATGGGACGGTAACTCGACCGAAGTTAGGCTCGGCGAGCTAATTGCCGAGTAACTCAAGTTATCAAAGGAAGCAACCGAGAGGTCTTCGGGGATATTCAGCCCAAGAGTACGGGCAGCCTTGATCACACCGTAGGCTTGAATGTCCGTTGCGCAGATGACGCAGGTAACGTCATCAGCTTGCCAGGTTGGCCAGGCGTGAAGGAATGCCTGCGCGGCGGCTTCGAACTCAACTACCGATGTTGCGCCACCTTCCGCGATAGATTCGACGCCGCCTGCCTTATTGATTTCGTCGATAATGGCGCGGTGCCGTACCCTAAATGTCCCCGACCCTGTGATCGAGTCAAGGTAACCAAATGACCGGTGGCCCAACCCAGTCAGGTGCTCGCCAAGCATGCGGGCAGATGACTCAATGTCGATGTTTATCGTTGGAGCAACACTCTCCATGCCCGGCGCATCAATCAAAACAATGGGGGCGCGACCGCGAATATCATCAACAAATGATTCGTTCGGGGCAAATATCAAAAGAGCCGCCGGCCTAAACTCGAGCGATCCTCGAATGTCCTCGGCGCGTGGCAAACTTCCGTCATCAGTCACCGAGAGTAAGAGTTGGAACCTATTGCCCAACACCTCTTTGATTCCGGCAACGACGCCGGCAAAGAATGGGTTGGAGATATCCGGAGCAATGAGGATGACCAAGTCGCTAGACCCTTTGGACAAGGAACTAGCGACCCGGTCAACAACGTATCCAAGTTCTGCAATACTCGCGCGCACGCGCTCGACATTTGCCGGCGAGACCCGCCCTCGGTGCTTCTCGTTAACAACCAGCGATACGGTGGCTACAGAAACGCCGGCATGCTTGGCAACCATTGTTGCGGTCACGCGGGCAGGTTGCTGACTGCTGAAAGCTCGGCTCATACGTAGATACTAGTACGTCACAGTCAAAGAACCGCGCACGTATCAGTTACTGAACCGTGCCTGAACTGCTTCTCCGTGTGCCGGAAGGTCCTCAGCATTGGCCAGAGCCACAATCTTGTGTGACAGCTCCTCAAGCGCATCCTTGGAGTACTCGACAATCTGAATGGCCTTCATGAATGAGTGCACACCAAGGCCCGAGGCAAAGGCAGCGCAGCCTCCCGTAGGCAAGACGTGGTTCGATCCAGCCATGTAGTCCCCAAGGGAAACCGGCGAGTACGGTCCTACAAAGATCGCCCCGGCACTTGACACTCGTTCCGCCCAAGCGGCAGCATCACGGGTCTGAATTTCAAGGTGTTCAGCTCCATAGGCATCGACAACCTGCAGCCCCTGCTCCAAATCGGAAACCAGCACAATCGCCGACTGCGGTCCCCCAAGCGCAACTGCGACGCGCTCGGCGTGTTTGGTGTTCTTACCCAATTCGATGATCCTGCTCGCTACGGCGTCTGCCAACGCCTCGCTGTCCGTCACCAGAACCGAACCTGCATTTGGATCGTGCTCGGCCTGAGAAATCAGGTCAAATACTACGTGGTCTACATCAGCGGTGTCATCGGCGAGGATCGCGATTTCGGTGGGACCTGCCTCAGCATCGATTCCAACGACGCCCATGACCAGACGCTTTGCAGCAGCCACAAATACGTTGCCGGGACCGGTTATTACGTTGACGGGTTCGCAGAGCCACTGACCGTCTTGTGGTTCACTGCCTTCCGCACCGTAGGCAAGCATTCCAACGGCTTGCGCACCTCCAACCGCGTATACCTCATCGACTCCGAGCAGTTCGCAAGCGGCAAGGATGGTCGGGTGTGGCAGACCGCCGTTTTCTTTTTGGGGAGGTGACGTCACCGCGAGGGACTTCACCCCGGCTTCCTGAGCTGCCACCACATTCATCACCACGGATGATGGGTATACGGCTAGGCCTCCGGGCACGTACAGCCCTACGCGGGTGACTGGCACCCAACGTTGACGCACCTGCGCGCCCGGCGCCAAGGTCACGGAAAAGTCGTTTGGGCGCTGAGCAGCGTGAACTTTGCGAACCCGTACGATCGCTTCTTCGAGCGCTTCACGCACCGCCGGATCGAGTGTGGTGAGGGCGTCTTTCAGCATTTGGGCTGGAACCCGCAGATGCTCGGGCCGCACCTCGTCAAATTTCTCGGATAGGTCCCGCAGTCCAGCGGCGCCACGGTCCCGAACGGTCGCCAAAATTGGGGCAACAAGTTGGGCCGCGTCATCAACGCTGACCTCGGCGCGTGGCAAGACCTCTGCCAAGCTGCGTGGAGTAAGTTTCTGGCCTCGAAGATCTAAACGGTTCATCACCCCTACATTCTAGGGGTAAGAATGCTATGCCTTTGTAGGCCTTTCAACCTTCAAGACCAGCAAGTTAACAACCGCGGCCAACAACAACGCTCCAACCGCCCACACGGGCAGTTGCAATGCGACCCGGGTGCCAAATACTTCAACAACTTGGCCCGTGATCGCTGAGAAGGCAGCTTGGCCCACCACAATAGAACTCGATAAAATTGTCATCAAGGTCGCGGTACGCCCGGCTGGCGCGTGGATCGAAGCCAACGAAAATAGCGTCACGAGAACGGGCCCAATACCGATTCCCAGCACGACTAACACAACCGTCATGGACGTTTCGGTGGCCACTGATGGCAGGAATACTGCAGCCCCAAACATGACGGCGGCAAACGTCACCATCCGCGCCGGCAAAGCGAAGCGTTGCGGCATCAGCGTCATGCTGAGAGCCAAAACTGCTGAGCCAATCCCGAGTGCGCCATACAACACGCCTGCGGACTCTGGCTTACCAACGTCATCCATGAACGCTGTAAGCGAGGTCAGCATCGCCCCAAAGAACGAACCGATAGCAAGCATCGAGAAGATCAATACCAAGTACTTTGCGCCCAAAAATTCCTTCAATGGCGGCTTTTGCCCGCTTTGAGCCGCGGTTGAACGCACCAAACGGCCCGTAGGGTGCAGTGCGAAGCTCCCCACAAAGATAAGGGTCAGGGCCGCGGCGATTCCAAGTGGGGCCCCGGCCCCAAACTGCACGGCCAACAGGCCCACCGCAACCGGCCCAAAAACAAAGACCAACTCATCTGCAACCGATTCGATGCTCATGGTGTTGTTGAGTGTCTTGGACCTGCGCACCGGGGAAACCAGGGTATTAATTACCCCCAACAAACGTGCCCGGGACATCGCCGCCAATTGCGGTGCACTTGCCCCAATCAGGAAGGCACCCGCCAGCAAAAGCGCGAGCGGTGCGCCCTGATACGTCAACACGGTGAGCCCAATCAGGGCACTCGCGTGGATCAGTGAGCAGGTCAACAGCACCAACCGCTGCCCGTAACGGTCAGCCGCCATACCAATGAACGGTCCAGCAATTGCGGTCCCCAGTCCCACCGTTGCGGATGTGAGACCGGCATCCCCAATAGAACCCGTGACCGAGACTATGAGGGTGAGCACTCCCACGACCGTCATAGCAAAGGGCAACCGCCCAATGAAAGCAATAGGAAAGTAATTGAGCCCAACGATTTGGAGAAGTTCGGGCCGCCTACTTCCGGGATTAACCTGGTGGGGACGCTCAAAATCTTCGCCTTGCGGGTGTGACATTAATTCTCAATCTCACGAACGACCCAACTGGGCCGGGGCCTATGCGAAACTAGGCGGGTGAATGAAGTTATTATCCGCGATGACAGTATCCGTCTTGGCCAGTTCTTAAAACTGGCCGACCTAGTAGAATCCGGTGCACACGCACGCGAAGCCATTGCTGACGGAGAAGTCAGTGTCAACGGTGAACTTGAAGTTCGCCGTGGACGTCAGCTCGTAAAAGGTGACGTCATTACTCTAGCCAGTCCACAGGGCAATGCAACAGTAATAGTGGGCTAAGAAACACAAACAACTACTCTGCTACCGGGCCATGTAGTCCGAACTCATGACGTTATCTACCGTCAGGCGCAGAACAATACGAGCCGGATTGGGCTCGGGAGCAGAGTACCGTTTGGTGTAGTTAGCTACCGCTAACTCGATTTCTTGCGGGTCTCGGACAACCGCGATGGTGCCCTCGAGGGTGATCCACCGGCCGCCGTCGACCTGACACAAAGCAGCCCGCGGGGCCCCATCAGCGTAACCGCTTGCGTTGCGCACCTTGACCGAGTAGTCCATGGTGGTGATGTTCGCCCACCCATGATCGGCGTCCCACGTGAACCCCACGGGCGTCACGTGGGGACTTCCGTCCGCACGCAAGGTAGCCAATGTGGCTAGGTGGCGCTCAATGGTAAAGATCCGCTGTTCTGGAGTTAAATGAATCACCAGATCAGTCTAGTCATTTACCGGCTGAGCCCACCATGACCCCACTGTGAACTAGTTGAGACAAGAAGCACCCAACAGGGCTTTCAGCTCCCCGTAGAGCGCCGGGTCGCGTTCCACCCGGAACCCGTCTCCCAATCGCATCACCGTGTACTGACCGGCACGCGTTAATTTTAGGCGAACCTCGGATTTACCCGGGTAACTACGGAGGGTCTCCCCCAGGCTATCTACGAGGGGCTCGATACAACGCGCCTCTGCAAGGGTGATCATCAACGGGGCATCCTGGCTGGCGCTGAGGTCCGGTAGGGTCACCTCCATGGCCTGCAGCTGCATGGTCTCATCCCTGCGGCGCACGCGGCCTCTTAGGATAACCACCTGGTCTTCAATCAGAGCGGCCGAATACGCCAGGTAGGTCTCGCCAAAGAACATCACCTCAACGGAACCCTCGAGATCCTCAATCGTTACCGCAGCCCACGGGTTGCCCTGTTTGGACATCTTACGTTGCAGGCTGGTAATCAGGCCGGCGATCGTAACGGTTGAGCCATCCGAGCGCCCCTCATCCGCCATCAATAGGGCGATTGAAGTGTCCGAAGAGTTGGCCAGCAGGTGCTCAAGCCCACTGAGCGGGTGATCCGAGACGTAAAGTCCCAACATCTCGCGTTCGAACGTGAGGAGCTGCTTCTTATCCCACTCCGGCAGATCCGGAATATCTACGGAGAAGGACATGCCCTCCTCATCACCGGCGATGTCGGCAAAGAGGTCAAACTGGCCCTCAGCCTCCTTGCGCTTGACACCAATGACAGAATCTACGGCTTGCTCGTGAACCACGTGCAGTGCGCGGCGAGGCTGCCCCATCTGATCGAAGGCGCCTGACTTGATCAACGATTCGATCGTGCGCTTGTTACACACAATCGCCGGAACCTTGTCTAGGAAGTCTGTAAAACTCTCAAAATCAGATTTCTCTTCCCGCGAGGCAACAATGGCATCAACAACGTTTGCACCCACGTTACGGACTGCGGTTAGGCCAAAACGAATGTCTGCCCCGACTGCGGTGAAGTTGGCCGAGGACGAGTTAACATCCGGGGGCAGGACCGTGATACCCATGCGTCGGCACTCGTTGAGGTAAAGCGCCGATTTATCTTTGTCGTCGCGCACCGATGTCAGCAAGGCAGCCATGTACTCGGTTGGGTAGTTTGCCTTGAGGTATGCGGTCCAATAGGAAACCACGCCGTACGCTGCCGAGTGCGCCTTGTTAAACGCATAGTCCGAGAATGGAAGCAGAACGTCCCATAGCGTCTTGACCGCGTCCATGGAATAGCCGCGCTCGACCATACCCGCGGAGAAACCCTCAAACTGCTTGTCCAGCTCTTCTTTCTTCTTCTTACCCATCGCTCGGCGCAAAATATCTGCTTGACCCAGCGAGTAGCCGGCAAGTTTCTGGGCAATCGCCATAACTTGCTCTTGGTACACGATCAGACCGTACGTCTGACCCAAAATATCCGAGAGCGCCTCTTCCAACTCCGGGTGCACGGGAGTGACCGGTTGCGCGCCATTCTTACGCAGGGCATAGTTGGTGTGCGAATTCGCTCCCATTGGCCCTGGCCGATACAACGCACCGACCGCGGAAATGTCTTCGAAGTTGTCGGGGCGCATGAGCTTGAGCAGAGTTCGCATACCCCCACCATCCAGCTGAAACACGCCTAATGTGTCACCGCGAGCTAGCAATTGGTAAGTCAGCGGGTCATCAAGCGTTAGGTCTTCGAGAACAATTGGGGCCTTGTTATTCAGGACAATATTCTCGAGCGCATCATCCAAGATAGTGAGGTTACGCAACCCCAAGAAGTCCATCTTGATGAGACCCAAGTTCTCACACGTCGGATAGTCAAACTGGGTGATCACCGCGCCGTCTTGCGGGCGGCGCATGATCGGAATAATGTCGATCAGCGGCTTGTTGGACATGATCACTCCGGCCGCGTGAACACCCCATTGCCGTTTCAGTCCCTCAATACCCTTCGCCAGCTCGACCACACGCTGGGCGTCCGGGTCAGTCGCATGCACCTGACGGAACTCTTCCGCTTCCGGGTAGCGTTTGTCCTTGGGATCAAAGATTCCAGTAAGGGAAATGTCGTTACCCATGATCGTTGGCGGCATAGCTTTGGTGAGTTTGTCACCCATTGCGTAGGGCATAGCAAGCAGACGCGAGGAATCTCGTAGCGCTTGCTTGGCCTTAATGGTTCCATACGTGACGATTTGAGCCACGTGGTCTTCTCCGTACTTCTCAGAAACGTAGCGGATGACCTCACCGCGCCTACGCTCGTCAAAGTCCACATCGAAGTCCGGCATGGAAACACGGTCGGGGTTCAAGAACCGCTCAAAGATCAGACCATGTTGGAGCGGGTCAAGGTCGGTGATACCCATGGCGTACGCGGCCATGGAACCGGCACCGGACCCACGGCCCGGCCCAACGCGAATACCATTGCGCTTTGCCCAGTTAATGAAGTCGGCAACAACCAGGAAGTAGCCGGGGAATCCCATCTGGGTAATGACGCCAACTTCAAAGTCCGCCTGCTTGCGCACCGGATCGGTGATCCCATTTGGATACCGCATTCGCAGCCCAGCCTCGACCTCTTTCACAAACCAAGAGGTCTCGTCCTCGCCCGGGGGGCACGGGAAGTTTGGCATAAAGTTAGCGTTGGTGTCAAAGGAAATCTCGCATTGCTCGGCAATGAGCAAGGTGTTGTCGCAGGCTTCAGGGAAGTCCCGCCATACGTCGCGCATTTCCGCCGCGCTCTTGATGTAGTAGCCATCGCCGTCGAACTTAAACCGGTCCGGGTCGGTCAGCGTCGAGCCGGAGTTAATGCACAGCAGGGCCTCCTGGGAATAGGAGTCTTCCTGCTTAACGTAGTGGGAGTCATTCGTAGCCACAAGTGGTGCGTTGAGGTCCTTGGACAGCCTCAGCAGATCAGCGCGAACCCGGTTTTCAATACTCAGGCCGTGATCCATGAGCTCAACATAGAAATTTTCTTTACCAAAGATGTCTTGGAATTCACCGGCGGCTTTCAGGGCCTCATCGTATTGGCCCAGGCGCATGCGAGTCTGTACCTCACCAGAGGGACACCCGGTTGAGGCAATCATGCCGTTACCGTAGGTCTGCAGGAGCTCACGGTCCATCCGAGGCCACTTACCAAGTTGGCCTTCTAGGGAAGCCAACGAGGACATGCGAAACAGGTTGTGTAAGCCCTCGTTGTTCTTGGCCCACAGCGTCATGTGGGTATAGGCACCGCGCGCGGAGACGTCATCGCTGCGTTGGCTTTGGTCACCCCACGTAACCCTGGTCTTGTCATGACGGGAAGTACCCGGAGTCAGATATGCCTCAACGCCAATAATCGGTTTGATGCCGGCGCGCTGGGCCTTGTTCCAGAACTCGAACGCACCAAAGATATACCCGTGGTCAGTCGTCGCAATCGCCTTTTGGCCCAGCCGTTCAGTCTCTTTAAACAAATCATCGAGACGAGCCGCCCCATCCAACATGGAGTATTCGGTATGAACATGCAGGTGCACAAAATCATCGCGTGAAGAAGCCATGGACCCAAGTCTAGTGCTCTTTGAGATACGACTTGCCGAGCGACAGGCGGTGTCATTTCTTACACAGTTGGACGTCTCGTGATCACCTTGCGCGCATCGCGGTGCCAGATATCGCAGTCGAGATAACGGCGATCGTCAAAGAGCTCATAGCCCTGGCGGTGATAGAACTCTAACGCCTGCTCTTGGGCACTCAACTCAATGGTCACCGTGCCCTCATGGCAATGTTCTGCAACCGCAATTTCTTCCAGCGCCGCCATGAGTTCCTTACCCACCGACATCTTACGGGCGTGGGCAAGAACCGCTACGCGTCCAATGTGCAGGTGTCCAGGGTTTGCGGCATCCGGCAAAAGGCGTGCGGTTCCAATAGGTTGGTGCGGGAAAACATCGGTGCGCAACGCGAGCACATGCACAGTGCTTGGGTCCGTGTCGAGAACATCGATCTCGAACTCGATCGGGACTTGCTGTTCTCGAACAAAGACCTCGAGCCGCACCAAATACGCCTGCTCCAACTGCGCGGGGGTGCTGACTCGTACAACTTTAACTAGTTCAGACATGGAGAACCTTTATGGCTTTGAAGGAAACAATATTCGTTCTGTTGGAGCTTTGGAATACTAAACCAAATCCCCATTACGTACCGCCAGACAGGTTTAGGCGTAGTCCTCGCGCAACACGTCGAGAGCATGCTGCAGATCCGCGGGGTACTCACTGGATACTTCCATCCACTGTCCGGTTCCGGGGTGGGTAAAGCCTACCTTCATGGCGTGCAACCACTGTCGGTTGAGACCCACCTTGGTAGCGAGGGTTGGATCAGCTCCATACATGGCATCCCCCACGCACGGATGGCGAAGGGTTGAGAAGTGCACTCGAATCTGGTGGGTGCGCCCTGTTTCAAGATTAATTTCCAGGAGCGATGCCGAGGGCAACATTTCCAGAACGTCATAGTGCGTGATTGAGTCCTTGCCGTCCGGTGTCACCGCAAACTTAAACTCGTGTTTTGGGTGCCGCCCAATTGGCGCATCGATCGTGCCACTCGTAGGCTCGGGGTGGCCCTGAACCAGCGCGTGGTAAATCTTGGTCACGGCACGTTCCTTGAAGCCGCGTTTGAGCGAACTGTACGCGCGCTCTGACTTCGCTACGATCATGAGCCCCGACGTTCCGGCATCGAGCCTGTGGACGATGCCTTGACGTTCCGCAGGACCTGACGTGGCGATCTGATAGCCCGCTGCAGCAAGAGCGCCAACGACGGTTGGACCCGTCCACCCCACGGCGGGGTGAGCTGCGACCCCGATCGGTTTGTCGATCACTACGATGTCGTCGTCGTCATAGCGAATAATCATGCCTGGCACTGGCTCGGCGACAATCTCTAGCCCGGTTGGGGCGTTGGGATTTGGCATGGTCACTTCAAGCATCGCGTTTGGAGGTAGCCGGTCGGACTTTCCAGCGGGCGAACCGTTGATCAGTACATCGCCTTGGGTAGCTAGCTGCGCCGCCAAGGTTCGAGACAACCCCAACATGCGCGAAAGGGCCGCGTCTACGCGCTCTCCGACCAGACCATCGGGAACAGGCAGGGTGCGCGTGGTCATTCTTTGACCTCGGCTGTTTCCTCAAATGCTGGAATATTAGTGAACGCCAAGATTGCCACCAAGATAGCGGCGCCGACGATGGCGATATCCGCTACGTTTCCAATGAATGGACCGTAATCGAGGAAGTCTACTACGTGACCTTGCGGGAACCCTGGGGCGCGAAACAGTCGATCGTACAGATTCCCTAGTGCGCCACCAAGGATAAGGCCCAGTGTGAGCACCCAAGCGCGCGAGACAAGTTTCTTTGCCATGATCGCTATAAATACCACGACGCCCAGGGAAACCAAAGTCAAGATCCAGGTCTGGCCGCTCGCCAGGGACAGAGCTGCTCCGGGATTGTAAATCAACCGGAACTGTATGAACGTTCCAATAAACGGAATCGGGGCGTCACCCAACTCGAGGGCGCTCTCCGCCCAGACCTTAGTCAACTGATCGGCAGCAAACACGAACAGCGCCACAGGCAACAGCAACGAAAGCGCTTTGACAGCCCCTAACGCACGTCGTGGCGTAGTTGGAGACTGCTTCGACTCTGGTTCGGAGCTTTCTTGCGCAGCCGTAGCAATCTCCGGCGCAACCGTGGCTGTTTCTTGCTCTGCAAGTTCAGGTTCAAGAGGGGTCACGGGTTCATCTGGGGCATTGGAATTTTTAGACATCACAGCAAAGTCTGCCACGATTCGCCGTTTACCCCAAAGCGACGCGGACATAAATCCGCGTCGCTTTGGTGAATCACATCTAACTATTTGATGAGCGGTTAACGCCGCTCTTGCCGTTGCTTACATTCCACGCACAATGTTGCTCGCGGGAACGCCTGCTGGCGCGCCTTGCCAACGGCCTTTTCGCAATTCTCGCAGGTACCAAAGGTACCCAAGCCAATGCGATTCAGTGCGTGCTTGTTTTGCGCTAGGACATCACGCGTGTTGTTGAGCAGGGTGAGTTCCTGCTCGCGTTCCAATGCAGAAGATCCGTAATCGGCCTGATCATCGCCCGCACCTTCACCGGAGTTTCTAAGGAAGTCGGAGAGTTCAAGGTCAGCGGCAGCTATTTCTTCCTCAAGACGCGCACTTTCGGTGAGCAACTGCTCGGCTACTTCGCGTGCCTCGGCCGCTGTCCACTTAGATTCACCATCACGCACCAAGAACCTTCCGGCGTCCTTGCCCAGGTTTGGAAACATTTCTTTGACGGTACTTGCTGAGATCACATCATGGTTCGCCATCATGCACCTCTTTCGATTTGACGATCGGATAGATACAACGAGGCCGGCGCTGCCAGTCTTCCGCAGAAGGCTAGGCACGCACCGGCCTCGTAAAACTTAAAAGACTTACCCGTGAGTAGGAGCTACTCTCAGATCTGTGCGTCTTCAGGTCCACCAACAGCGGCCCGCTGGTCCAAGTCACCTAGCAAGTTCTGCAGGTACGACTTGAGACGGATGCGGTAGTCGCGCTCAAACGTGCGCAACTCATCGATCTTGGCTTCGAGTGTAGACTTCTCAATTTCCAGCTGGCCTAGGGTACGGCTCGAAGTCTCTTCCGCTTCACGGACAATACGCGATCCCTCAGCACGAGCGTCGGAAATCAGGCGGTCGCCCTCTTCCTGACCGGCGCGCACGTGGTCGTCGTGCAGCTTCTGGGCCATCTGGATGATCCCGGTCGCCATTTCTGGTTCACGAGCGGGAACCTCGACGCTGGCAACGGGAACCGGTGCTACAACCGGCTCTTCAACGACCTCAACCGGTGCAGGTGCTTGCGCAGCCTCAACCTGTGGAGCTGATTCACCCTCAGCAGCGGAACGGCTTAGTTCAGCAACGCGAGCTTCGGCGGCTTCCAGCTTGGCCTTTAGCTCGTCGTTCTCAACGTAGACCGCACGAAGGGTACCCAAAACTAGGTCGAGGAAGTCATCTACCTCAACCATGTCGTAACCTTCACGGAACTTGGTTACCTGGAACTTCTTATTCAGGACTTCGTCTGGTGTTAAGAGTGCCACCATGGTCTCCATATCAATGTTTACGCTGCCTGGAAGATTACTATCGTAATCCACCAAGCAGATGCGGTCTCATGCAACGAGCTAAGGCGCAAGGGTTGCGCCATTGGAAACGGGCCGGGCCCGTTCCAACCTGCGTGTCAGTGTCTCATCAACTTAAACTTAACTGCAGAAAAATGTTACTGAGAACCGACACGGTTACGAATAATATTATGAACCCCACGTCCAAGGAAATTCCACCTAAACGAACCGGCGGAATAATCTTAGCAATGAACTTCACTGGCGGATCTGTCACAGTGTAGACAATTTCTGCCAAAACCAAAACAAATCCGGTGGGCCGCCATTGCCGGGCGAACATCTGTACCCAACTAAGAACTGCACGGCCAATCAGAACTACCAAGAACAGCGAACACAGGAACGATAGGAATGCCCAGATGATCACAGTTTAGCTCTGGTTATAAAAACTTGGGGAGCCACCTTGCAAGGCGGACTCATTTGCTTCACCGGTGATCTCAACGCTTTCGGGAGAAAGCAAGAACACCTTGGATGTTACCCGCTCAATATTGCCACGAAGCCCGAAAATCAGACCTGCTGAAAAGTCAACCAAACGCTTGGCGTCGGCGTCATCCATGTCGGACAGGTTCATAATTACCGGGGTTCCGGCACGGAACGCTTCTCCAATAACGCGAGCGTCGTTGTAAGAACGTGGGTGCACGGTAGTAATACGACGTAGGTCGTGTTCCTGAGCGGCCATTGGTTCATGTTGAAACCGTGACCGATTGATTGGAGTTACTTGCGCACCAACGCTTTCATCAACGTGTTCCGGGGCCTCTTCGTATTCCTCGTACTCTTCGTACTCGTCATACTTGCCCTGGCCGGTGTCTTCCGCAATGCCTAGATACTGCATTGTCTTGCGAATCGCTCCCGCCATCGCAGTTACTCCATCCATTGTCGATACACGGTCAATCACCGTTACGTAAAAAACCGGTGAACTTGAGTTCACGCTATCTCAGCTGACAGTGGTCGTTTGTGCGACACGCCCGTCAGTGTCCAAGGATGCGTGCAAATTTCACTCGCTACGGCTACTTGTGCGCCCAATGATTCCGGCAAAACGTCCGGTAGTCTGCCCATTTTTAGTGGCTCTGCGGTGAGAAAAGTACTGGTCAAGCTCGTATGTGCAGTGCGGCACATGGGTAACATTCCCCACGCCGTTTTGTCGCAATTGCGTATCGGCTGCTGCGCGCAGGTCGAGAGCGGGAGTTCCCCAGTTGCTCGTTGCGGGTGAGATCTGGGTTTCAGTTGCGAACGATTGGGCCATACTGGCCGGCACTTCGTAGCAGTGGGCGCAGATACAGGGCCCTACGGCTACAAGAAGACTACTTGCCGATGCCCCAGCTGCTTCAAGTTCTTCGATCACGTTCGCGATCACCCCATTTTGGAGACCAGCCCTACCAGCGTGGGCGACCCCAATGACTCCTGCAATAGGATCCGAGAGCAAAATTGGTACGCAATCCGCTACCAGAACTCCCAGGCCAAACTCGTCAGAGACCGCGACGATCGCGTCCGCCTCGCCAATCGACATTTGTCCCGGGGCGCCAGCACTCTCAAGTCGCGCCACCGCGTTGGAGTGCACCTGAGTAGCAAATCTGACCGGCTTACCCAATCGTTTACTTACCCTAGCCCGGTTTGCGAGCACTCTAGCAGGCTCATCACGGACGTTTGGTCCGAGGTTTAGACTTTTCCACGGCGCGGGCGACACTCCTCCGCCGGCCATGGTAAAAAATGCCGAAATCCCGGCCCCGAGGTGAACCTCGTGGGCCGGGATTTGGTCAACCTGAACGGTCATATGCCAGCTTTACTTCAGGAAGTCCGGCACATCGAGATCATCGATCTCGCGCCGTGCTACCGGAGCCTCTTCGAAAATGCGAGGCACTTCCAACGCGCTTTGCGTCGAAACATCCTCTTGGGAGTGCTGGTTGATGAACTGTGGCACCGGAACCTCTTGAGCAGGCGTTGCGTACCGGTTATCCGGAATAACAGCCGGCAGCGGCTCCTGTGGCTCTTCAAGCGGCACAATCGGACGGTTCATAGCGCGCATACCGGAGGTCACTGGCGGCGGCTCCTCTTCCCGGCGGGTAGTTTGTCCCACCTGACGAGCAGGCGCCGATGCAGCCGGGGCTGCGTACCCACGCATGTCGTTACGAGGTTGTGGATTGCCTCCATCGAAGCCCGCGGCGATCACGGTCACGCGGACCTCATCACCGAGCGCATCATCAATAACGGTTCCAAAAATGATGTTCGCTTCAGCGTGAGCGGCCTCGTGTACGAGGCGCGCGGCCTCGTTAATTTCTTGCAGGCCTAGGTCCGAGCCACCTTGGATCGAGATCAGTACGCCGTATGCCCCATCGATCGAGGCTTCCAGCAGTGGCGAAGAGATTGCGAATTCGGCTGCCTGGACCGCGCGGTCTTCACCGCGGGCGGATCCAATTCCCATGAGAGCGGAACCAGCACCTTGCATAACCGACTTCACGTCGGCGAAGTCAAGGTTGATCAGTCCCGGTGTGGTGATGAGGTCGGTGATGCCTTGGACACCGGACAACAACACCTGATCCGCGGAGTGGAACGCATCAAGCGCGGAAACCGAACGGTCGGCCATAGACAGCAGGCGGTCGTTCGGGATCACAATAAGCGTGTCTACTTCAGCACGCAGCGCTTCAATTCCAGCGTCGGCTTGGTTGGAGCGGCGACGCCCTTCGAATGAAAACGGACGGGTAACTACCCCAACCGTTAGCGCACCCATGGAACGCGCAATACGGGCCACAACCGGGGCGCCACCGGTTCCGGTGCCACCGCCTTCACCCGCGGTCACAAACACCATGTCTGCGCCGCGCAGGACCTCTTGAATCTCTTCTTCGTGGTCCTCGGCGGCCTTCTTACCAACCTCGGGGTCCGCGCCAGCGCCAAGGCCTCGGGTCAGTTCCCTGCCTACATCAAGCTTTACATCTGCATCGGACATCAAAAGTGCTTGGGCGTCGGTGTTAATCGCGATGAATTCAACACCCTTGAGACCAACCTCAATCATGCGGTTGACGGCGTTTACACCACCACCACCGATACCCACCACCTTGATCACTGCCAGGTAGTTCTGCGGAGTCGTCACGCCTTTGCCTCTCGATCTTTGGATCGCAAACTTTAACTCTCAACTTGAGGGTTAAAGTTATGTCAAGTTCTGCTATCGAAACGTTATGTTGAACCCCGTGAGCTAGCAACGACATAAGCCGAGTGTCGGAAAGAAACCCTTGGTTTCTCTGCGACTCACCGCGTCATCGTATTCTTTGCTAACACGGGGTTATCTGGTAATTGGAAACGTCGGCGCAGATAGGTCAATGACCTTCACGCCTTCCTCAAGTGCTGTGCCTCGAAGGACCTGTAATACTTCAAGTTTGAGTGCTGTCTCATCCGAACTACCCCAGTGTACGGTGATTCCGTCCCGGAGTTTTAAGTTCACGCTGTCTTGGCTCGTCGCCGAGATGCTCTCAATATCTGCCAAGAGCTCAACAGGTAGGTATTCCAGAATCCCTAACACGGATTTCAGAGTCGTTTCCGTACCCTTTGTCAACGCTAGCTCAATTATGGGCAGTTCTGGTGGTGCTTCATCTTGGCGCGCCACCATTACGCCGTCAATGTCCAGGAGCGCAAATGCGCCATCTTGAGGAACCCCCGCGACAGGTATGCGTTCCTCAATGGTGATCGTCAGCCCATTGGGCCACCGCCTCGTTTGAACAACATCGCGCACATTTTCTACCGCAGCGACTGACTCGTGCACGGTTGCCATTGAGACTTTGGCCAAGGGAGTCCCCGCCAAGGGGGCAACGGCGGCAAGAACCTCCTGCGTTGTCACATACTTTCCCGTGCCATTGATCTTTATTTCATGGGGCTTGAGGGCTAGGACGGGAGAGAACCAGACCAGCCACACCCCTATCAGTACGGTCATGATCGCGGCCAAGGCCCACAAAAATTTCCGCACCCGCAGATGCCTGCTAATAGCTGCGCGTTCCGCTAGTCGGTCCGCCATTCCGGAGGACAACACGGGCACACGCTCGGCCAGAGGCCCGTGGCCCGTGGCTCCCCCGTGTACCTGTGGGGTTCGCCCGGACGGTGCCTGTTGCGGGTCGGCGGCGGCGTTTGTAGTGTCCAGCTGGGAACCTGTGCGTTTGGTCGCGGTTGAGTCACCGGGGGTTGGTTCTACCCCATCCACACGGCGTGACGAGATCCGCCGCGAGGTTTGTGGCCCCGCAGGACCTTGCCGCTGCGTTGCACCGGTAGCCACTCGGTCACGTCCATCACGTACCGGCTCCTGAGGAGGTTGTACCTCCTGTGGCCTGGGAGTTTGCGGCTGCCGAGTTGGTACTGGCGGTTGCGGACGGGCTGGTCTTGGCTGGCGCCGCGGAGCTGGAGGCGGTTTCACAAGCCTCTACTCCCCCAGCTCGACTGTACGCGGTGGTGTCCCAGCGGACTGCCCCGTTGAGCCAGTCTCCTTCAATTGTGGCTGCTGCGTGCCGGTAGCTTCGAGTTCGGCCAAAATAACTGCGCCTAACTCTGTGACGTCGCCGGCTCCGACCGTCAAGATAAGGTCGCCGGGCTCAGCGAGTTGCGCGATTCTTCGCGCTGCTTCGATTCGCTGTTCCACGTAGTCCACCGGCGCGGTCATCTGCTTAGCAATATCTTCCGCGGAAACAGTCGGATCATCGTCTTCACGCGCGGCGTAGATGCTGGTCAACACGGTGTGATCACCCGCATCGAGCGCTTGAGCAAACTTCGTGGTGAAGGTCTTGGTGCGCGAGAACAGGTGCGGTTGGAACAGCGTCAAGACCCGGCCGGTCCCGGCAGCAACACGAGCCGCGGCAAGGAGTGCCTCTACTTCTGTTGGGTGGTGGGCATAATCATCGATAACTTGAATATCCGCCACGGTTCCGCGCAATTCAAACCTGCGACCGGTTCCCAAAAACTGACCCAACGCAGTTGCGGACCGGTCGGGGTCTCCCCCAAGCAGGACAAGTACGCTCAGCGCCGCGGTCGCATTCAGAGCATTGTGGCGCCCCGGAACGGCCAAATCCATGGTGACGGTGGTTCCGTTAGAGAGCTCACCCAGATGCACCCTGCAGGTAACCCCAACGTGGCCTGGGGCCTGGATAAAATCAGTAATCTGGACATCTGCCTTGGCGGACTGGCCGTAGGTTATCACTGTGCCACCTGCCGCACGGTACCCCTGAGCGGTACGCATGGCACCGGGATCATCCGCGCAAGCTACCAGGGTTCCGCCCGGGACAATGTTGCTGGCAAAGGAGATAAACGCCCGTTCAAAATTCTCGACGCTACCGTAATGATCTAGGTGATCCGCCTCAACATTGGTTACGACCGCAATGAACGGTTCGTAGTTCAAGAAGGTGCCATCGGATTCATCAGCTTCCGCAATCAGCACATCGCTGAGCCCAAGTTTGCCTCCGGGAAGTGGGCCCGCAGCCGTGATGACGGAGCCCCCAATCGCATAGCTGGGGTCGAGGCCTAACTCTTGGGCACCTACGGCGATCATGGCCGAGGTCGAAGTTTTTCCGTGGGCACCAGCAACCGCAACCGCACGGCGATCACGCATGAGCAGCGCCAAGGCCTGCGAACGGTGCAAGATTCTGAGACCATGAGCCCGCGCGTAGGTTAATTCCGGATTAGACTCACGGACGGCGGACGAAACCACCACCGTCTGAGCTTCATGCACTTGCTCCTGCGTATGGCCTTGATAGACCTGCACGCCCAAGCTGCTCAGCGCCGCAGTAACCTCATTAGCGGCTGCGTCGGCTCCGGCTACTTGGACACCCGCGCCGTGGTACATCCGTGCGATGACGGACATACCCGCGCCGCCAATGCCAATAAAATAGACGGCTCCCAGGTCATTGACGCGCAAATTTGGGTCCGTGATAGGGGCAAACGTGAGACTCATTTTTTCTCCCAACCGGCCGCTTGCGCAACCAAGGCGACTATCTTTTGTGCGGCATCGGGCTGCCCAACGCTACGCGCAGACGCGGACATCGCGGCCAATTTTTGGCCGTCAACCAGCAACGGGTTTACCGTGTCCACCAACCATTGTGCGGTCAGGTCCTGATCAGCAACCAGCAATGCGCCACCGGCATTGACCATGTCCATCGCGTTGAGGCGCTGCTCCCCGTTGCCGATTGGCAATGGTACAAAGATCGCCGGAACACCGAGCGCAGCCAACTCGCATACCGTTCCGGCACCCGAGCGGCACACCACCAGATCCGCAACCGCATACGCCAAATCCATCTGCGCTAAGTACTCAAGGACGTGATAATCGGGGCGCAAAGTTGGGTCGATGTCCGAGATTGCGGCAAGCACGGGCCCTGATTTGCCTCGGCCCGTGAGGTGCAGGATCTGCATTCCCTGGGCCAAGAGCTGGCCCGCGGCCCGACTAACCGCAGTATTGAGGCTAAGCGCCCCAAGCGACCCTCCCGTGACCACAAGAATTGGGCGGGCAGGATCCAAGCCCAGCTCTTGCGCCGCGGTACTACGCACCGCGGCGCGGTCCGTAGTGAGGCGGTCCGCTAAGTCTGCAATTTCATGACGCAACGGCAAGCCGGTGACCTGAGCCCCCTTGAGGGCCGTTTGCGCGAACGTAGTCGAGATTGCCGATGCCCACCGTGCGCCGAGCCTGTTTGCAAGGCCTGGGCGCGCGTTTTGTTCCTGGATTACCACTGGCACGCCGAGTTTGCGCGCCGCGAGGTAAGCGGGAGTCGAAACGTAGCCGCCAAAACCGATCACCACGTCGGTCTCATAGGTAACCATCGTTTCCCGGGCCGCACGAACCGCGGCGTTCAAGTTTTTAGGCAACGTGAACCAAGCAGGGCTGGGCTTACGGGGCATGGGCACCCGCGGCACAAGATCGAGGTCAAAGCCCCGGGCGGGAACGAGATCTGATTCCAGGCCCTCTTTTGTTCCAAGCACCCGAATCACCGCGTCCGGATAAGTTGCACGGATCTGGTCGGCCACCGCAAGAAGTGGGTTCACGTGTCCGGCTGTGCCGCCCCCGGCAAGCAAGATTGACTTTGACAACTTCTATTCCTTTGCTGATGAACCAGAGGTTTGACGTGCTCGTCTAGACGAGCCACTAACTATTGCAAATGTTCTGCGCACAACCGAGGGTCTCGCTGCGAAGGCTTCCTTAGCTCCGGGTTCCGACCGGGCAAATGCTAACAGCACTCCGATTGCAAGCAACGTTGCAACCAGAGCCGAGCCCCCGGCAGACACGAGCGGCAGGGGCACACCAATCACCGGCAACACTTTGGTAACCACGCCGATGTTCAAAGCAGCTTGGCCAACGATCCAGGCCCCAATCGCTGCCGTAGAAATCTTGACCATCGGATCGGGGTGGCGCCTAATGATGCGGACAATCCCAACTCCCAGTAGCACAAACAGGATGACGACGGTCATGGCGCCCATGAAACCGAGTTCCTCACCCAAAACCGCAAAGATAAAGTCGTTGTGCGCCTCGGGTAGGTAGGACCACTTTTCCCGTCCCGCACCAAGACCTACCCCACCCAATCCACCGCTGCCCAACCCCGCCATACCGCGGGTGACTTGGTAGCACAACCCGGACTCTTCACATTGCGGATCGTAGGTGGCAAAGATTCGAGCAAATCTGTTTTTCTTCAAGACCGCCATCGCGCCAACGGCAACGCTAGCTAGGCCCAACCCAATGGCAAAATGCTTCATCGGTATGCCAGCGACCAGAACGGCGCCGGCCAAGATGAAGAAGAAAATCAGGGCGGTTCCGAGGTCGTCTCCGGCCATCACCAAGACAATTGAAATGCCGGAGGCCAAGATCACTGGAATCAACACCTGAGTCCACTTGGTGGCTGATTTCAGACGCCGGGCGATCGCGGTGCCTAGGAAAACGCACAGTGCAATCTTCAAGAACTCAGAGGGTTGGAACTGAAATGATCCAATTCTGACCCAGTTAGTGTTACCCAAGACGGTCTTTGCCAAGGGGGTAAAGATCAGGCACTGCAAGCCAAATCCTAATAACATCAGGATCGCCGCAAAGCGCTGATACAACGTGACGGACACCCGTGCGGCCACAATCATCAGCACGATGCCGATTCCGGCAAACATCAGTTGACGGGAAAAGACCGAGTAAGCCGAATCGCCTACCTGTAGCGCGTCGACCGCAGAACTCGACAAGACCATGATGAGGCCAATGACGGTTAGGGCCAACGTGCTTGACATGACAAGTTGATAGCTCGTTGCTGGTGAGTTCCAAACGCCCTGGGACCACTTGCGGCTACGCTCACCCAACGAACGGTTGTCCGTGTCCTTAGTTGGCTGCCGCATTTCCCTCACCGTTTGTCTAAATAGTAGTTCCCAAACTCCTGCACCTATGCCCAACTAACCCCTTTTAGCTGGCAAAGCGGTCACGCTTGGGGTGCCTGCCCGACGTCTCGCAGATGGGCCAGGACGCTCGCGGTAAAACGATCACCACGGTCAGCGTATGACACAAACTGGTCCATCGAGGCACACGCAGGTGCGAGCAAGACGGTGTCTCCCGAACGGGCGAGTTCCACCGCAGCAGCCACTGCGCGGTCCATGATGCCTCCAGTATCGCCGGGAGCGATTGCGGTCACTGGGATTGCGGGCCCGTGTTGAGCAAGTGCATGCAGAATATCTTGTTGATCTTCACCAATCACCACAACCCCGCGTAGTTTTTGGTGCACCCCGGCGACCAGCTCGGTTAGATCTAGCCCCTTAGCGTCGCCTCCTGCAATCCAAACCACCGTGCCATCGGCAAATGAGGTCAGGGCGGCCGCAGCCGCGTGTGGGTTTGTTGCTTTCGAGTCATCAAAGAATGCGACCGCACCGCCGGGCACTTCCAAGCTCCCAATAGCGGTCATGCGGTGACCGTCGGGGGTGAATCCCCGCAAGCCGGTCTGAACCGCTCGCGCTGAGACACCAACGGAGCGTGCCAGAGCAGCGGCAGCTAAGGCGTTAGCCACCGTGTGCGGAGCCGGGTGTCCCGAGGGACCTGCCAAGTGGGCCAAGTCTGCAAGCGTCCCGATCTCTGCCGCTTGAGTATGCCTACCCGGAGTGTCAACGGGCAGATGGAATGCACGGTCAACCAGCACATCTTCAATCAGCCCCAGCTGGCCCCGTTCGGGGGCACCAAGGGTGAATCCAATAGCTCGCGCTCCGTCTTGAACGTCGGCCTCTGCAACCATTTTCATGGTTGCGGAATCTTGAACGTTGTACACGCACGCAACTTGGGCATGAGCAAAGATCTTGGCTTTGTCGTCCGCATAGTTCTTAAACGAACCGTGCCAGTCCAGGTGGTCGGGTGCCAGGTTCAGTACGGCTCCCGCGTGCAGGGACATGGTCGAGGTGAAGTGCAGTTGGAAGCTGGATAGTTCAAGGGCCAAAACATCGAGCGTAGGATCGAGCGCAGCCGTGATTGCAGGGGTTCCGACATTGCCCACGGCAACCGTATGTTTGCCGCTTGCAGTAAGCATGTCCACCAGCATTTGGACAGTCGTGGTTTTGCCATTGGTTCCGGTTAGCCCCAGCCAAGGTGCAGGTTCACCGGTCGCTGTTGTCTTGACTCGCAGTCGCCAGGCAAGTTCGATTTCGCTGATGATTTCAATGCCCCGGTCGCTTGCGCCAACCAAGAGGTCAGAACTAGGCGCCCAGCCCGGGGAGACCACAATGAGGTCTATGTCCGCCAAGGGAACCTGATCCGTATGAGCAAAGGTCGCTAGCGGGTTAACACGGTCCAAGGTGGTCACAAGAGCGGGCTTTACCGTTTCAGGTAGCCCCTCAAGCGCAGCCACCACGGCCTTACCCGTAACACCAAGCCCGGCCACTAAGACGCGTTTTGAAGCTAACACTAACTAACAATCCACTCTGCGTAGAACAACGAGCCACCCGCCGCGACGAACAGGAATGACACAATCCAGAATCGGTTCACGATGGTTATCTCTTGCCACCCGGAAAGTTCAAAGTGGTGGTGCAAGGGCGCCATCTTAAAGACGCGCTTTCCCGTTGCTTTAAAGAAACCGATTTGGATTACGTCCGACAGGACAACTAGCACAAACAAACCACCAAGAATTGCGGCCAGAATTTCGGTTCGGGACAGGATTGAGATTGCTGCCAGCGCGCCACCGAGGGCAAGCGATCCAGTATCACCCATGAAAATCTTGGCCGGGGCCCCGTTCCACCACAAGAAACCAAGCAGTGCACCAACGATCGCGGCGCAAATAACCGCTAGGTCCAATGGGTCACGGGTGTTGTAGCAGGCGGAAGCCGCGACAGATTCCCAGCGGCAGCTTTGGTTGTATTGCCAAATTGAGATCAGTAGGTAGGCTCCGAACACCGTCAATGCCACGCCCGTGGCCAGGCCATCGAGCCCGTCGGTGAGGTTGACCGCGTTGGTCCAGGCAGTAATCAAGAAGTTTGCCCAGATGACAAAGAGGACCAACCCCAACCCGGCACCGGCAAATGCCAAGTCCAAGTTGGTGTCTCTCAGAAACGAGATCTTCGTTGATGCGGGGGTAAGGCCCTCGGAGTTCTTGAACTGCAGAGCCAGGACCGAGAAGATGATACCGATCACGGCTTGGCCAATGATCTTACCCATTGGGGAAAGACCGAGTGATCGTTGTTTGGAAATCTTAGTGAAGTCGTCCAAGAACCCAACGAGTCCCATGCCAACCATAAGGAAAATCACCAACAGCGCCGAAGCTGAGGGCAAGTTCTTTGACACCAGAATCGAGGCCAACCAGCCCAGCAGGGTCGCACCAATGATGACGACGCCACCCATGGTGGGTGTCCCACGCTTCACAAAGTGAGCGGTCGGTCCATCTTGCCGGATGAACTGACCATATTCCTTCTTGACAAGGAACCGAATAAATAATGGGGTGACAAACAGTGTCGCCAGCAGGGATACTCCACCCGCAACGAGAGCCGCAATCATTTCTGTTCCGCCTTACCCACAAGTTGGTCGGCGAGCCGCCATAGACCTGATCCATTTGATGACTTCAGCAGGACAACATCGCCCGCGGTCAGTTCTTCTTCCAAAAGCGCCGCTGCCTGTTCAACGGTGTCGACGCTAGCGACCTCGTCGCCCCAAGATCCCTCTTGAAGAGCGCCGTCGGCAAATCCACTTGCTCCTTGCCCGACGACAACGAGCAAAGAAATATTGAGGCGGACAACAAGTCGTCCAATTTCGTCGTGGTGTGCACGTGAGTCTGGGCCCAGCTCAAGCATTTCACCAAGAACGGCAATGGTACGCCGCTTACGTCCGGCAATGACGGCCAACGCTTTAAGCGCCGCCCGCATAGAATCCGGGTTTGCGTTGTAGGAATCGTCGATAAATGTGATCCCGTCACGCTCGGTCACCGCCATACGGTGCGGGCTGATCGCCTGGGCCGTATTGAGTACTTGCGCACCCTGCGAGATCTCAATTCCTACCGCGGCGCAAGACGCCAGAGCCGCTAGGGCGTTGGTTAGGTGGTGCTCCCCCACGAGCTGCAGATCGACGTGCTCGGTTGAGCCGTCGCTGGTGAGGACATCGAATGAGACCTGACCGAGCTCGCGGATGGTGGTGTTAACCGCTTGGAACGTGGCATCGCGTACGCTGCCAAACGTAATGATTTCACCCGGCGCCTGCTCCTTCATGGCAACTACCCGAAGGTCGTCCGCGTTCAAGACAGCGATCCCACCGGGAGCCAAGCCACCAACGAGCTCCGCTTTGGTTCGAGCCACATCCTCAATGCCGCCAAAGCCGCCAAGGTGGGCCTGTCCAACAATCAAAACGGTTGCAACATCGGGTGGCGCAATACTTGTGAGGTACGTCAAATCACCGGGGGCAGACGCACCCATTTCAACGACAAGATACCGAGTTTCCGCGGTCGCAGTCAGAACTGTTAGGGGTAGACCCAGCTCGTTGTTAAGCGAACCCGCTGGAACAACCGTTGCACCGTGTTGGGACAAGATCTGACCGATCAGGTCTTTAGTCGTGGTCTTGCCAACGGAGCCGGTAATTGCAATTACCTTAAGGTCACCCGCCGCACGCAGATTGATCAGGTGCTGCTTTGCGATTTGGCCAAGCGCGAGTTGAACATCAGGAACAACCACCATGGGAAGCCCGGCTATCTCGCGCGAACCCAAAACAAGGGCCGCGCCGTTGTCGATCGCTGTCGCAGCAAAATCATGCCCGTCGGAGTGCTCTCCGGCTAGCGCCACAAATAGAGAACCTTCTTGCACTTTGCGGGAGTCCAAAACCGCTGGCCCCGACACCCGAGTGGCCCCATCCCCCGAAAGGGTCCCACCGGTTATCAAAGCAATTTGCTCCGCTAAGAACACTTGTTAGACGCTCCTTGAATCTTATGCTCGGGGAACTTTTTCCCGGACCAAAACTTAATTTCCTGCAACCGCACCAGTTACCATCGACGGCGCAAGCCAACCTTTGGTCTTGCACGCTATCTATTGAACCATCTTGTATCCCACGGAGAACACCTGACGGCACCTGAACGGGTCAATTCCAGTTCATTTCACACCTTGATCTACAAACCTTACGCCTCTGACGTTGGGAACACCCGCGCCAAGACTCCTCGGGCAAAGACTCGATCATCCAGTTCATGTTGCACACCCGCAAGATCTTGGATTGACTCGTGTCCGCGGCCCGCAATGAGGACCGTGTCTGTTGGATCCGCCATGGAAATAGCGGCCGTAATCGCATCTTCTCGGACCGCATAGTCCTGTAATAACAGCTCCCGATCGTGGGCGCTGAGTTTTAGGTAATGCTCGGATTGTTGCGCCCCGGCAATAATTTGGGACCGAATGTCCCCCCGGTCCTCTTGGTACGGATCATCATCCGTCACAAGTACTCGGTCAGCTATTTGGACTGCGACTCGGCCCATATCCGGACGCTTGCTCGCGTCACGTTCACCCGCAGCCCCAAATACGACAATCAGTTTCCCTGTTCCGTCCATGTGACGTTCACCAAGGGACGTCAACGCGAATTCAAGCGCCTCAGTCGTGTGTGCGTAATCTACGATTGTCAGCGGCTGATGCGGAGCCGAGACTACCTCCATACGCCCCGGGACAACTCCCAGGCGTTTCAGGCCATCGGTTATCTGCTGGGGAGCTATCCCCAGTTGCAGCGCCATCAGTGTTGCCAATGCAGCGTTGGCAACATTGACCGAGCCCAGCAGAGGAGAGAAAGACGGAATAACCGCACCGTGTGGGCCGGCGAGCACAAAATCTACCCCACGTCCGTCCTTCGCTACGTGCTCGTCAAGAACCCGCCAGGTTGCTTCTTGGAAATGTGGACCATCTGGTTGGCTAGCAATACTGACGCATTCCAAGTCAGTCTCTTGGGCGAGGCGCCAGCCGTACTTATCATCAACATTGATGACCGCGGCAGCAGCGTACTGCGGGGTAAACAAAGCCGCTTTGGCTTGGTAATACTCTTCCATGGTGTGGTGGAAGTCCAAGTGGTCATGCTGCAGATTGGTGAACCCAACCACCGCAAACTTGGTTCCGGTAACTCTGTGCAGACTCAACGCGTGTGAAGATACTTCCATTGAGACCGTGTCGATGTCTTGCTCGACTGCTCGAGCAAAAAAGTCTTGCAGAACCGGGGCTTCGACCGTGGTACGCACGGCTGCCTTGTGTTCCTCACCCAAGCGCATTTCAATCGTGCCAATCAGACCGGTTCTCTGACCAACGCCCCGCATGATCGCATCCAAGAAAAACGTCGTTGTCGTTTTTCCATTCGTGCCGGTAACGCCAGCGACCGCAACCGTAGCGGACGGCTCATTATGGAACCATGCGGCCACTCTCGCCATAAGTTCACGCAAGTCAGAACCGGGCTGCGCCACCAACACGATTTCGGAACCGGCGACCCCGCTTTCCGGGGCGGCCAAGAACTGCGCACCAGCGGCATCGGTAAGCACCGCACTGGCGCCTGCAGCCAACGCATCCTGGGCAAAGCGCGCGCCATGGGCTTTCAAACCCTGAACCGCAACAAAAATCTCACCCTTTTGGATTTCAGCGCTTGAAACAGAAAGACCGGTAAAGAATGCGCCATCCACCTTCGCTGTCGGCTGCGCCGACACGTTGAATTGCTGCATCAGGTCTGTAATCAACCGCGGCTGCGGCCAGGCCGACTCGGTAATTTGAGAAGTCATAAGTCCTAATCTATCTGTCCAAGTAATAGTGGTGCCGGTCCAAGCAACGACCCAGGCACCCTCATGCAGGATCTTCACAAGCTTCAGATGCCCGGAATCAGGCTACTTTTGTGCGTCCTTACCCCACCGTGTTGGGAACAGGTCCGGAGCCTTGTCGGTCGGGGCGATCCCCAGACGCTGAAGTGAATAGGCCATGACGTCAGAGAAGACCGGCGCGGCAACCACGCCACCGTAAATTGCTGCTTGCGGGTCCCTCACGATCACTGAAACCACGAGCTGTGGATCCTCAACGGGGGCGACCCCAATGAATGAGGAGACAATCGAGTTCATCGCTCCCGAAGCATCGGCAGCTTGCGCTGTACCGGTCTTACCCGCAACGTTGTACCCCGAGATTGCGCCGCCCTTACCGGAACCATCGGCAACAACTGAAGCCATCATTTTCAGCACATCGTTGGCGGTCTGCTCTTCAATAATCTGGGTAGTGTCAGACATTGTTGAAGGTGTGACGTTACCTTTCTCATCAACGGTCTCAGCGACCAAGTGCGGCATGCATTGCTTGCCGCCGTTAGCTACGGTCGCAAACACATTCGTAGTCTGGAGCGCGTTACCGGCCATACCTTGCCCAAACAGAACCGCGTACTGGGTACGGCCGTCCCAATCCTTAGGAGGATCTAAGATCCCTTTGGACTCACCGCCGAGTTCGATTCCGGTTTTAGTACCGAAACCAAATTTTCGCAGGTAGTCGCTGCGCACTTGCTTGGATAGCTTTTCACCAACCTGTACGGTTCCGGTGTTTGATGATTCAGCGAGAATTCCGGCCAAGGTGAGCTGTTGAACAGGGTGATCCACCGAGTCCTTGAATGTCTGTCCGTTACTCGTGGTGTAGCGGTCAGCAACGGTGAACTGACTGGTTGGGGTCAGATCAGTGTTTTCCAACGCGGCAGCCATGGTAATAATTTTTGAGGTCGAGCCAGGTTCGAAAATATCTTGAACTGCGCCCACACGCCCCGTGTACTGCACGTTTTGGTCCTTGGACTCGGGTTCCTCAGAGACCAAAGCCAGCACCTCACAGGTTTTCACGTCTTGCACAATGACATACCCACTGGTTGCGCCCATCGCATCAAGCTGCTTGCGTAGGGCTTCCTCGGCGTGCCATTGAATGTCCATATCGAGGGTGATGTTCACCGTTTGGCCTGAGACCGCGGGTACTTCTTCGATCTGGCCCGCAGGAATAATCTGTCCCTTGCCACCCTGTTCAAACTTCATGGTGCCGTCGGTGCCAGTCAGTGTCTTATCAAGGGAGTATTCAAGCCCGGATAGACCGCCGTCTTTACCTGCAATACCAATGATATTTGCACCGGACTTGCCGGCCGGGTAGATCCGCTTGTTAAACGTCTCAGGGAAGATACCCACGATCTTCAGATCCTTGACGGCATTCCACATTTCTGGCGGCACGTCTTTGACCAGCATCTGGTACTTGTTAAATTTTTCATTCTCTTCGGGTTTGGTCAGCAGCCCGGCGAGCTCCGATTCCTCGATGCCCAGCACGGGAGCCAGCAATTTCGCCGCGTAGCGAGGTCCACCCTTTTCGTTCTTGTCCTTGTCAACCGTCTTCCAGTCGGCTAGCAACTCTTGGTCAGCAAAGATGTTGTATCTGGTAGTGGACTTGGCCACCAGGTGGCCGTTGCGGTCAACGATCTCGCCGCGTGCGGCTGCCAAGGTGACCTCGGTTGTTCGCAGGGACAACGCCTTAGCGGCAAGGTCCTCCCCTTGCACCAGCTGGATTTGTGCCAGCCTCAGCCCAAAGAATGCGAATAAGATAAGGACCGAAACCGACATGAATTTGATGCGCTTACCCGTGTCAACGTAGCCAAGCGGCCTGGCGTTCCGGCGTTGTTCGCGCTCCTTGCGAGCCCGTTCCCGGTCCATCTGGGCGCGTCGTTGTTCCGAAGTCAGCGCCTTGACCTGACGGGCCACCCCAACTGTTTGGCGCGGTGAATGCCCTTCGCCCGGTTGGGAGCCATTTTTGGCCCCCGCCGCACTGTTTGTGCGAGCGCTTCCTGGCACTCCGGGCTTCGGAGTCACCCGGCGCGGCCCTTCTCCGGGCTGGCGCTGCACGTTAGGTGCACGGTTGCCCGCGGGAGTTGACTTAGATCCGGGTTTCTTGGGACCCCGATTACGTGGATCAGTCACTACTAGTCCCCAGCGATTGACGGGCTTACTAGAATCTTTTCATCTAGCAAACTAATAACCCCTGGGTTCACCATCTGGACCATGCCAAGTTCGGTTGCCCGTTTGGCCAAGTTTTCTGGGGTAGAAAAATCATCCACCGAGGACTGCAGGGTCTGGGTCACCAGAGCTGCGTTTGAAATCGCGGTGTTCAGCTCCTGCTTCTTGTAGGCCCCATTAGCCATTTCGGTGTTCATGAACAACACCGTAACAACCGCCGTCAATAATAAGCCAATGCACACTGCGATAAACACCGATGCAGATCGTTCTTGTGCGGGAGTCTCTACAAGACGAAGTCGCGGCTTTGTCGAGGGGGTCGAACTTGATAGCGGCTTAGAAGACCGAGCCGGGTATGCGCGAGCAGCATTTGACTGAAGTGCACTCATGTCTCAGTTGTCCAATCCGATCATCATGTGCTCTGGGGTGGGCCGGAGCCGCTCAACAGCCCGTAACCGGACTGAGGCGGAACGTGGGTTTAGTTCAAGTTCTTGCGCATCAGCCTTTTCGGCGCCGCGCGTAACCGCCTTGAGGTAAGGGCGGTGAGTCTCTGGTTCAACAGGCCATTCCCTTGGGGCACTCGATTGAACCCCCCTTGCGAACTCGCGCTTGGTGAGCCTGTCCTCAAGTGAGTGATAGGACTCGACAACGAGGCGACCGCCAACGTTGAGCGCTTGGACCGCCGCCGGCATGGCCCGCTCAAGAACTTCTAGTTCCCCGTTGACCTCAATGCGCAGGGCCTGAAAGGTTCGTTTAGCAGGATTGCCGCCCGATGTCCGCTTGGCGGCCGGAATGCAAGCTCGTACGAGGTCAACCAGCTCAGCTGACCGCTCCCACGGGCGTTCTTGGCGCTTGGCCACGATCGACCGCGCGATCTTTGCGGCAAAGCGTTCCTCACCGTACTCGCGCAGGATTCTGGTCAGGTCTTTCTCTGCGTAGGTGTTGAGGACATCCGCTGCGGTCAGCTCTGCTGTTCCGTCCATACGCATGTCAAGTGGGGCGTCGTGGGCATAGGAGAAGCCCCGGTCTGTTTCATCAATCTGCAAGGATGAAACCCCAAGATCCATCAAAATCCCGTCTGCTCCAACATGACCTTGCGCAGCTAGCACCTCGCCGATCTCGTCATAGACCGCATGAACGGGTGTAAATCTATCCCCAAATGGGGCCAACCGCGCTGAAGCTAAATCCAGGGCCTGGGGGTCACGGTCAATCCCAATAGCAATGATGTCTGGGTACGCACGCAGCACGCCGGCGGTGTGGCCGCCCATTCCCAAAGTGCAGTCAACAAAAACCGCACCTGGTTTGGATAACCCGGGACCTAGGAGTTCAATGCATCGGTTGAACAGAACGGGCAGGTGCTTGCGTGATGCCGCGGAATCATCATTAAGCTCTTCCATCTGTTCCTCATTTCGTTGTTGCGCTGATGCAACTCGGTTTGGTTTGGGGGCTTTGGTCTCCCACCGCGCTATCTGCCACAGGGGAAGTTGTGTCAGTGGGGCGGGAGGAGGCCGAAGTCACCAGCTAGATCATTAAAAACTCAAATCCGGAAAAATCTGTTCGGCAGTTTCTGCATATCCCTGTTCCTTGTCCGCCAAGTAGGTATCCCAAGCCTGTGCGTCCCAAATTTCCACCCGGGAGCCAGTGCCAATTACTGCTACTTCACGGTCAAGTTCTGCATATTCCCGCAGGGTTGCCGGTATTGAGATGCGGCCTTGCTTGTCTGGCTTCTCATCGCTTGCACCCGATAGAAAAACCCTCATGTAGTCACGGGCCTGCTTTGACGTCACGGGAGCTTGCCTCAAGTGGTCGTACATGCGCCGAAATTCATCCAGAGGCAGGAGAAATAAGCACCGCTCTTGGCCTCGGGTCATGACCAGACCAGGGGCGAGTTGCGCTCGAAACTTAGCTGGCAGTATTAACCGGCCTTTTTCATCCAATTTCGGCTTATAAGTGCCCAGAAAGAAACTGGGAATACCGCCTAGCAGTTCTTGCACAGCCTTCCCCTCTCTCCGAGTACCCCCACGTTACTCCACTTTGCTCCACAATTTCATTAATTTTGCCAAAGTTTCACCCAGTAAGTTAAATAACTGCAGGTCACATGGGATAGATGGCGGTGGAGTAAAATTTCCGGCGAGTCGAGTTTTCAACCCCCAGTTGCCCAGGGCGGCCACGAGCCTTCCCAGCAAAACCGTGCCAACAAGCCACTCTTGGGGCGTCATTGCCCAGCTTTGCACCGTGCAACCGACCCATCTTCGTCCGGTGCGCTGACGTGGAGGGAAGTGGAGTACCTTTTCTGGACACAACAAAGGGCCACGTCCTCGACGGACGTGGCCCTTTGAAAATATGTTTTTAAGTTGAGCGGTTACTCTCCGCGGGAGCGCTTATCCCAGCGGTCTTCCAGCCGCTGCATGAACGAGCCTCCGGATTGCTTTGCCCCTGAAGGCCGCGCCGTTGGTCGGTTCCGATCTAGGCCGGGCCCCTTGCCTGCTTGCGATCTTGACGGAAACGCGAACGCGTAGGTGACTGCACCAAACATCAAGAGGAAGGCCACAACGCCAAGCCACAATGCTCCCTGGGCAACACCCAATACAAGAAGAAGCAATCCAACGATGACTCCGACTACGGCAATAATAATTTTGCCCACAGAGTTTCCCTGCTCCGACCTAAGGGCCGTAGCTAACTTCGGATCCTCTGAGATGAGGTCCCGTTCAAGCTGCTCTAAAATGCGCTGCTCATGCTCGGACAGAGGCATTTGCACCCCCGGTTATTGAGAAGTTGGACTTGTCCTATTACCTAAGGATAGTGGGTCAACTCGAGTGTTGGAAGTCAAACCTCGAGTTTGGCTACCCAGTGTGATTGATTCGCTCCCAAACCGCCTGCGTACTTCATCCATGACATGTTCCGAAGCCCCGCGTTGCACACTGGCCTCAGACAGCGAGTCCTCCAAGGTCATCTGGATTGGCGCACCCTCCATCTGCGCCAGATTTTCGGTACGCACACCGACAAGCCGAACCTCCTGCCCACCGAGGTCAACCTCCCGAAGAAGCTGACGAGCAACCTCAGTTATTTCCGCGGTTGACTGGGTCACCGAAACAAGGGTCCGAGCCCGCGTCTTAGCCGTGAAATCGGCCAAGCGCACCCGTACCGACACCGTCTTTGCGCCAAGGCCGTCAGCCCGCAGACGCACACCGCACCGGCCCGCGAGTTCCAGTATTTTCCTGTCCAACACGCTGAGGTCATCCGTATCTGCACCGAATGTGAAATCGGCACCGATGCTCTTTTCCGGAGTGTGGGTCTCCACCTTGCGCGCATCAATCCCCCACGCCAAGTTGTGCAAATGTGATGCCGCCGCCAGGCCAACCATGTTCGCTAAATGCGGAACCTGGGTATGGGCGAGTTGGGCAACGGACTCAATCCCCCATTTAGCCAAAGTTTCGTTTGTCTTAGCCCCAACCCCCCACAATGCCCCCACCGGCAGAGCGTGTAAAAACTCGACCGTCGCAGCATCCGGGATGAGCATGAGACCATCCGGCTTGGAATGAGTTGAGGCCAACTTGGCAACAAACTTGTTGCGCGCAACACCCACACTGCAGGTGATTCCGAATAGCCGAACAACCTGCTCCCGAATACCCTGAGCAATCACTAAGGGGCCGCCCGAGAGCCTGCGCACACCACTGACATCTAAGAACGCTTCATCGACACTCACTTGCTCAACGAGTGGCGTTACATTGGCAAAAATTTCCATTACCTGGCTAGAAACCCACCGGTAATATTCAATATCAGGTTCCAGAAATACAGCCGTGGGAGCCAGATTCCGTGCTCGCATGGTAGGCATCGCAGAGTGAATCCCAAACTTCCGAGCCTCATATGTTGCGGCAAGCACAACCGATCGCTCGGCCCCAGCGACCACGACCGGGAGCCCACGTAGGTGCGGATTGCGGGCCACTTCTATCGAGGCAAAGAACGCATCCATGTCCACGTGCAATATTGCACACCCAGACTCATCTGTGCCCCAGTCCCTCTTGGCACCTTCAACTCTTTGCCCCGCACTCATGGGACAAAAGTGTACTGGGAATCAAAATCCAACAACGGATCCAGCCCGAACCAAGTAAACACACCGGCCCTAAACTCTTCAGTCAAAGCGATCCAACGCTCGACTCCAGCAAGGTCAACCGCGGCAAAGTTGCCAGCGTCCAAGGCAGCACGCACCTTTGCAGCACCTTCAAACCGCAACGCCCAGTGCGCCAACTCGGGCACCGTGCGAATCAGACGATCCCACGGGCTGTGCCCCCGCGGGATTCGTTTCGCAGTTTCTGAAACCGCAACAACTGCCCCCACCAACCGCAACGCCGCGTAGTGCGTGTGAGCGAAGCGTTCAAAAACTTCGTCGGGACGGCGCGCCTGGCGTAACTGCGCTTCCGCTCCGCGCAACAACCGGTTCGCAGGAACGTTCAACCGCCCGGCTCCACCCTGTGCCACTACCGCTGGAGCTTCTAAAAGATCAGTCATCTTAGTTACACCTCCCTGCCTTATTATCGAACACAAGTTCGATGCTAGTCAAGTGTTCTACAATCTTGGGCCACAATAGAGGTATGGCCCGCAAGAAATCTTCAAATCCATCATCCCGCTTCCCTGTGACATCACCGGCTGCACCCGAACTGCCCGATGCTCCGGTACGCACCAAATACTCGCAAGTCCATCTCGAGGCTGACCGCGACAATGCCCGGTCCTTGACCGTTTTCATCGACAACGCCCCGAGTTCATTTATCGACTTAGATAACCCGGTCAACGTGGGTTTTGAATACATGGAAATCATGCTTGCGGCTCTTGAAGAGTTCCCACCCGGTCCAATCCGCGTGGTTCACTTAGGCGCAGCCGGCTGCACCATGGCACGTGCTATCGAACACATTCGCCCAAATTCCCGCCAGATCGGCGTGGACATTGACGGCGAACTCTTGGAATACGCCCGGTCTTGGTTTGATCTCCCGCGAGCGCCTCGCTTGCGACTACGCACGGGGGACGCCCGCGCCGAATTGGCCCGCATGCGCGACGGTAGCGCCGACGTGATTATCCGCGATGTTTTTGATGGCACGGTGACACCCGAACATTTGATTACGCTCGAGTTCACCATGGAAGCGCTCAGGGTATTGCGGCCCGGCGGCATGTACTTGATCAACTGTGCGGACCGCCCTCCGCTGACCCACGCACGCCGCGAGATCGCCACGTTGTGGCAGGCCCAACGCGACTTCCGAACGGAACTTGAGTCCGCAGGCGGTCAGGTCAAGCATGAGCCTGACGTCGCTTTGATCTCGGAACCTGCGTTGTTGAAGGGCCGGCGATACGGCAACCTCGTCCTTGCACTGGTGAAGCCGCTGCTAGCTAAAGACCCGCAGGATTGCGCACAGGTTGACGCTACCGAGCCGGAAGTGGCCCGGCAGACCGAAGAAACCGCCATTGACCTCGACGGTGCGCAATTGGGTCGCAGACTACGCTCCCTCGCTGTGCCAGCACAGATTGCCTCCGGGGCCGACAGCTTGATGTTTGCCCGCAATGCCCCGGTTCTGCGGGACCCGGTACCAAGCGACCCGGCGGGCGAAGCTCACTCAGATCAGTTAGCTCAAGGTGATTTGGCTGCAACCTAGCAGGTTGCAGCGGTAGCTACGCCCACCGAATCAAACCGGTGTTACTTGTCGTCGTCGTGGCGCTGGGCCAAGAACCGTTCGAATTCCGCACCAAGTTCGTCTGCCGTTGGCATGTGCTCATCCGTGGCGAGCAGGGAATCAGAAGCGTGCGCCGCCATAAATGCGTCGTACTGATTTTCTAGGCCGGTCACCATCTCTTGAGCATCACTGGATTGCTCAATCTGTTTGGTGACTTCCTCGAGGGCGTCCTCGGCTTGTTTCCCTAGCCCCAACACATTGAAATCCAAGCCGGTGAGCCCCTCAACTCGGGTCAAGGCACTCATGGCTGCCGGCGGATACTGTGATTGCGCAAGGTAGTGCGGTACGTGCACTGCCACGCCAACCGCGTCGATGTGAGAGTCCGCAAGACGGAACTCAAGCAGGTTCACGGCGCTACCTGGGACCTGCACTTTGCCCATCCACGCTTTCTCGTCGCCCAAGAGCGCTTCGTTGGTGGCGTGCATGGTGATGGATAGTGGCCGGGTGTGCGGAATGCCCATCGGGATCCCGTACGCCGAGACCACTAGGGAAACATTATATTCCCGAATAAGCTCGGTCACCGCGGCGACAAATGCGTTCCAAGAACGGTCCGGCTCAGCCCCGTGCATCAGGAGAAACTCGGTTCCTTCATTGTCTTGGAGTAGCTCGATTGCGATCTCGGGCTCGGCATAACTGGTCCATCGATTGGTATCAAAGGTCATGACCGGGCGCTTGGCGCGGTAGTCAATGAGTGAATCATGGTCAAACGTGGTGAACCGCCTCGCGGTTGCTAGACCCAGCAGGTGCTCAACCGTTATCGCGCCAACATTTCCGGCATCGATAAATCCCTTAAGCGCAACGACCAGCACCGGACCCACCCGGTGCTCCTGAGAACGTGCACGCAGGTGCTCACTAACTTGATCATTGAGTTCATACAGATCACGTGGGCTACGCACGAAAGGTCTCTCCTGAAAATTGCTGGTTATCAACGTGGTCCTACAACAGTACCCAACCACGATTCACGGTGTTTTGTTCCACCAGCCAAAATAGGGGATAATAGACGGTCTGCCATTACGCAGTGTGCAGGAAATTGTGCGCCTTTTGAAGGGACCAAAGTGTCACAGCCCAACCCAGACTTTCAGGCAGAGCAACAGGCCGTCACCACCATGTATGACCGCTTGGATGAGCTCCGGCGAGTGGCAAATAACCGGCTGAAATCGGTGCGCCGCGCGGGCCCCAGCGGGTCGCCTCAAAATCGTAGCGAGAGGGACTCGTTTGCCACGCTATACGAGGACCGGGTGGCGCTTCTCGATGCCGTTGAAGACCGGTTGGTCTTTGGTCGCCTCGATTTTGATGACACGTCAACCCGGTACATTGGCCGGATTGGGCTTTCCGACGAAGAACATAATTCGCTCCTCACGGACTGGCGCGCCGATGCCGCCCAACCGTTTTACCGGGCCACTGCTGCCCGCCGTGACGACGTAGTACGGCGCCGTCACCTCATTACCAAGCAGCGCGAGGTGACCGGGGTAGAAGATGAGATCCTCAACCTGAACCTCACGACCGAAGAACAAGAGAAACTCAACCTCACGGGCGAGGGCGCACTGTTGGCGGCTATGGCAACGGGGCGCACCGGTCACATGAGCGATATTGTTGCCACCATTCAAAGCGAGCAAGATGAGATCATTCGAGGGCAGCTCCAGGGCGCTCTCGTGGTCCAAGGTGGCCCGGGGACCGGAAAGACCGCGGTTGCTCTGCACCGTGCCGCCTACCTGCTCTACGCTCACCGCAGGTTGCTTGAGCGTTCTGGGGTGCTGCTGATTGGCCCTAGCCAAGCATTCCTGCGCTACATCGACCAAGTGTTGCCTGCCCTTGGTGAAACCGGGGTCGTCAGCGCAACCATTGGCTCCCTCCTTCCCGGTGTCTCAGCCACGGCGCTCGAGGCTCCCGAAGTAGCGGTGATCAAGGGTAAGCCAATTTTCGCCAAGATTATTAAACGCGCAATCAAGGCCCGCGAACGGGTACCCGCGGCCGATATCAAGATTCGCGTCGATGGCCATGACCTAGTTATTCGCCGCCGTGACATCCGCGATGCGATGTTCAAGGCCCGCCGCACAAACAAGCCGCACAACATTGCCCGGCGTATTTTTGTCAAGGAAATGCTCAATCGGTTAGGTCAGCAATACGTCGACGACATGGCCTACGCCATTGATCCGGCGGATCGCGGTGAGATTATCGAAGAGTTGCGCAGCACCAAGGAAATTCGGGTCGCACTCAACATCGCCTGGTTCCCCATCACTCCCGAGCGGCTCTTGGAAGACCTGTACATCAAGCCCCACAGGTTAGCTCAGGCAGGGCCGGAGCTTTCCGCTGCACAGCGTGCGCTCCTTGTGCGTCCCGCCGGCTCTCCTTGGACCGAGGCGGATATTCCGCTCCTGGATGAGGCCGCTGAGTTGTTGGGAATGGAAGACACCGTGGCCCAGGCTGCGGCAAAGATCGCCGAGGCCGAGCAGCAAGAGGCGCTCGAATATGCGCGTCAGGTCCTAGAGAATTCAAACAACCCATTAGTCAACGCCCAGATGCTCTCTTCTCGCTTTGTCTCGAGCGGCAGCCGTCTCACGACCGCGGAACGAGCTGGCAAGGACCGTACATGGACCTACGCCCACGTGATTGTTGATGAAGCCCAAGAACTGTCTGCCATGGCGTGGCGGATGTTGCTGCGGCGGTGCCCAACCCGATCTATGACCATTGTTGGTGACGTCGCGCAGACCTCATCGAGCGCCGGGGCACGGTCCTGGCAACAGATGCTCGATCCCCTGCTGGGCGACAACTGGCGCCGCAGCGACCTCACCATTAACTACCGTACCCCTGCTGAGATCGCTCAAACCGCTGGTGAGGTAGCAACCGCCGCAAATCTGCCGATTTCAGAGCTAACCTCGGCTCGTTCAGTCCCGGGATCCCTGACCACTTACCTAGTCGCCCCCCAGGAACTGGTAGGTACCGTCGCAAAATTTGCGGCACAGGCAGCCGACCGGCTGATTAGTGACCAGATTGGCCGCGTTGCCGTTATCACTCCTCAGTCTCGTTACGACCAAGTGGCCACAGCCGTTGAGCAAGCCGTCGGCACCATGATGGACGGAAATGACCCGCTCGTATCTGTGATTATTTCCACGGAATCGAAGGGCCTCGAATACGACGGAGTCATCCTCGTCGATCCCCAAGAAATATTGACTGAGAACCGCAACGCTTCCGATCTGTACGTTGCAATGACGCGGCCCACGCAAGAATTGATCGTTGTCCACCACCAGCCACTCCCGGCAGGTCTATGATGCCTAATCCCCTAATTTTTGCTCGCAAAGACTTCGTTTGGGGCGTCCATGAATCAAGACCCATTTGGAGAATTCTAGATACGGGGGGACGATAGCACTGTGCTTAAGGCCCTGCTTTTAGAAAATGTTCACCCACTGTCAGTGGAGATCCTTGCTGCCAACGGCGTTGAGGTCACCACTCGTTCGGGCGCGCTCGATGAAGACGAACTCATTGAGGCTCTTCAAGGCGTCCAATTTCTTGGTATCCGCTCCAAGACCAACGTCACCGCGCGGGTCATTGAAGCCTGCCCAGATCTCGTTGCGGTTGGCGCTTTTTGTATTGGCACCAACCAGATCGATTTGAAGGCCGCTGCGCAGCACGGAGTTGCTGCGTTTAACGCACCTTTCTCAAACACCCGCTCGGTAGTTGAGCTGGCGATTGCGGAGATAATTTCTCTGACCCGCCGCTTGACCGAGCGTGACAAGGCTTTGCACGACGGCATCTGGGACAAGACCGCCGACGGCGCCCACGAGATTCGCGGCAAGACTTTGGGAATCATCGGTTACGGAAACATCGGAACTCAGCTTTCAGTTCTGGCCGAGAACCTCGGAATGTCCGTAGTCTTCTACGACACCGCAGAAAAGCTGGCGCTCGGAAACGCGCGCCGGGCAACTTCCCTAAACGAGCTGTTGGGTGAGTCTGACATTGTCACGATTCACGTCGATGGCCGGCCGGGTAACGCTGGCCTGTTTGGTGAGGCCCAGTTCTCCCAGATGAAGCCGGGAGCAGTGTTCTTGAACCTGTCCCGCGGCTTTGTTATGGATAACTCCTCACTGCGCAACGCGATCCTGTCAGGTCATATTTCCGGTGCCGCAGTAGACGTGTTCCCGGTTGAGCCAAAGAAGCGCGGAGACCAGTTCGACTCCGAGCTGCGCGGCTTGCCTAACGTCATCTTGACCCCTCACATTGGTGGTTCGACCATTGAGGCCCAAGAGAGCATCGGTGTCTTTGTTGCCAACAAGCTCAAGGACTTCCTGCGGACGGGTTCAACGACTCTCTCGGTCAACCTACCGAACCTGGCGCTCGAGTCCACCACCGGTGTTTCTCGGATTGCATTCTTGCACCGCAACACCCCGGGAGTACTTGCAGCGGTCAACAACATCCTGGCAGAGCACGGAGCCAACATTGACGGGCAACTGTTAGCTACCCGTGGCGAAATTGGTTACGTGGTCACCGATGTCGGTTCGGCACTTGCTGACGACGCAATCTCGGCTCTTTCTGCGCTCGAACAGTGCATCAAGATTAGGGTGCTGCCGCCAACGGCTGGCTAACATCCACGTAGTAACTTGGGCCCTCACGAACGGCAACCGGATTCATCCGGAGTCCAACACGTGGGGGCCAAAGTGTTTTAAATGATGTAAGTCACGTACCTTAGTATCATGTATATCGCTAACGAATCCCGCTATGACCAAGGCCTGATGCCCTACCGCCGGGCCGGTTCCTCCGGACTCCTTCTCCCCGCAGTGTCGCTGGGCCTGTGGCAAAACTTTGGCGAAGCAGCCTCGGTTCAGGCCCAGAAAGAGCTACTTTTCCGAGCGTTTGACCAGGGGGTCACGCACTTTGACCTTGCCAACAACTATGGTCCTCCCCCAGGCAGTGCCGAGGAGTCCTTTGGCCAAATCTTGGCGGCTGATCTAGCCCCGTACCGTGACGAGTTGGTTATCTCGACCAAGGCCGGGTATCCAATGTGGCCCGGCCCCTATGGTGATGGGGGCTCACGTAAGTATCTTCTGAGCTCGCTAGACCAATCCTTGAACCGCATGGGCTTGGACTACGTCGATGTCTTCTATTCCCACCGTTATGACCCCAACACTCCTCTTCAGGAGACGATGGGGGCACTCAAGACTGCGGTTGACTCTGGGCGGGCACTGTATGCCGGCATTTCCTCGTACTCGGCCAAGCGTACCCTCGAAGCGATTGCGATTGCGAAGGAAATCGGCCTCACCCTCACCCTGCACCAACCGTCGTACTCATTGTTGAACCGGTGGGTTGAACAACCGGACAGCGCTGGTGACTCGGTCCTTGACGTCACAGCAGAGGCTGGAATCGGCGTCATCGCGTTCTCACCGCTGGCCCAAGGGCTCCTTTCCAACAAGTACCTCGGCGCTGTTCCCAGCGACTCACGGGCCGCTCAAGGTGGTTCCTTCAGCACGGATTACCTGAGCCAAGCAAACCTAGATTCATTGTCCGCGCTACACACAATCGCACAAGACCGAGGCCAGACACTTTCGCAGCTGGCAATTTCATGGTGCCTACGAACTGACCAGGTCACCAGTGTCCTGCTGGGGGCCCGTACGCTCGAACAACTCAATGAGAATCTTGCCGCAGTATCTGCGCTTAGTTTCACGAGCGATGAGATAACCGCCATCGATCAGGCTGCAGTTGATGGCGGCTTGAACCTCTGGGCGCCGCGTTCAAGCGACCTGTAGCGACCAAACCACGAGGGCTGCACCGCGGCGGTGTGCAAGGCGCGGCGTGCAAGACACACAGAGCCGCCACCATCGGGTCGCTGTATAACAATGCTGGCCCACACTGAACATCAGTGTGGGCCAGCCTAGTACGTGAACAAACTGTTGCCGACGTGCTCGTCACCTTCGTTACCTGCCAACCGCAAGTCAGTACTCAGCAACGGCGACGGTAACGTTAACGTTACTCGTTCGGATCGGAACCGGGTTCCTCGTCGGTTTCATCTGACTTGGCCAAGGCTTCTTGGCGTTCGCGCTCTTGGCGCAGTAACACGATCGCTTCTTCGAAGTCTTCTAGGGATTCAAAGGCCTGATAGACACTCGCGAACCGCAAGTAGGCAACTTCATCGAGCTCCCGCAGCGGGCTCAAGATAGTCAGCCCTACCTCGTAAGCCTCGAGTTCGGCAATACCCATCGAGCGGATAGATTCCTCCACCTGTTGGGCCAATAATGCCAAGTCATCATCGGACACTGGACGCCCCTGGCATGCCTTGCGAACACCGTTGATTACCTTCTGGCGACTGAAAGGCTCGGTCACGCCGGATCGCTTCACCACCGAGAGGCTCGCAGTCTCAATCGTGGTGAAGCGCTTCATGCATTGTGGGCACTGACGCCGCCTCCTGATCGCGGAACCGTCATCTGAGGTCCGGGAGTCCACAACGCGAGAATCTGAATGTCGGCAAAAAGGGCAGTGCACGGAAGTCTCCTAGGCTGTAGGTCTGTTTTATACTTTACGCAATAAACAGCCAAACAGGCGTGAGCGCAGGCCCTATCCCACCAAACAACCACTGTGATGTTGCATGAGAAGATGCAACGAATTGTCCCAGAACTACTGCTCTCGGCGACGGACTATGCCGTGTGAGCAAAGCTTAGTTCAGTAGCGCGGTAACAAGATTGTCTCTCCGGCGTACAGGACCGTACTGGTTCGTCCGTTGAGAGCAAGCACCTCATCAACAACATCTCGGATGTCCAATCCCGGGTTCAAACCGGCGGCAAGCGACCACACGGTGTCCCCCGGCACAACGGCGTGCCTGCTCACCTCAACTGCTTGGGGAGAGCCGTCAGCACCGGCCCCCACCCCAAGCAGTGTGATCACGACGGCCAAGACAATGCCACCGGCCCAGAGCACTACACGTCCGCGGCGGGTCAACCGCATGCCCTCTAATCCACGTGGCGCATGAGCCCGTGACGGCCGAACCAAAGACCCTGCAAGCGGTCGCTGTGCAATCTGAACCTGTGTCATGTCATCCTCCACCAGAACACTCGAACATTTGTTCGCTAGAACAAGTGTACGAAACTTTCCACCAATTTCAAGGTCTTTTCGCAACTTTCTCGAACAGTTGTTTGAAAGTGTGCATTTTTGGCCTAATGTGGTGTCTAACAGGAAGTTCACCACGCCCCTGTGACACGCAGAGTTTTGGTGGGGTGAATATGAAGCGCAGACGTGGCATTTGCAAACGTAGCCAGAACAGAAGCAGGGATTTAGAATGAGCAAAGTAAAACCCGCGCTCCCGGCGACCGCGAAGCTATCCGCACGGCAGCAGGGCATCCTTGACACCATTGCCCAAAGCATCGCGGACCGCGGATACCCACCGACCTACCGGGAAATTGGCACGGCTGTGGGACTATCTAGTCCGTCTAGCGTCAAGCATCAGCTCAACGCCCTCGAACGCATGGGGTACCTACGCCGTGACCCAAACCGGCCGCGCGCAATCGAGGTGGTCAATTTCCAGGCCGCAAATATTACGCCCGCCCCGGCCCCTGCGCCGGCAATCGTGCTGCCCATGTTCGAGAATCACAGTGCGACCCAAGTGCCGCTGGTTGGGCGTATTGCGGCCGGTAACCCTATCCTTGCCGAGCAAGAAGTCCAAGACATCTTCACCCTGCCAAAACAGCTCGTTGGCGAGGGTGAGTTGTACATGCTCGAAGTCTCCGGGGACTCCATGATCGACGCCGCCATCTGTGACGGTGACTGGGTAGTCATCCGCCGCCAACACGTAGCTGAGAATGGGCAAATCGTGGCAGCGATGCTGGATGGAGAGGCCACCGTCAAGACGTTTAAGCGGGATAAGGACCACGTGTGGTTACTACCGCACAACCAGGCCTACGAGCCGATTCTGGGCGACCACGCAGAAATCTTAGGCCGCGTGGTCTCCGTCATGCGATCGCTCTAACCACCGATTAAAGTCGCTCGTGCCGGATTACCCCAGGGACAGCGCACGGAGTAACCCTCGATATACAAGCAAATGGTCTGGCCGACGTAGTGAAAACTACGCCGGCCAGACCATTTACTATTTGCGGGAGTACTTACTTGCTAAGCACCGCTAGGTTAGAATCCAAACTCGCGGACAATCTTGGTGACCTTATCAGCCGAGCGCCGCAGCCCTGTTGCCTCACTGGCTGACAGCGGGACCGAAAGCGTTTCCGTACAACCGGAGCGGCCAACCATCGCCGGTATTGACAGGCAGACATCGGAAATCCCGTAGTAATCCGTCACCAAGCGGCTGACCGGGAGCACTCGGTGTTCGTCATTGAGGATCGCCTCAATGATCCGGGTTCCGGCCAAACCAACTGCGTAGTTGGTGGCCCCCTTGCCCTCAATGATGCGGTAGGCGGAGGTAATTACTTCCTGAGCGATCTCATGGCGCTGGACCGCGGTCAGCGGGCCACGACCATCTATGCCAGGCCAGTCCAGCAAAGGCACCCCTCCGATAGTTGCTGAGCTCCACAGTGGAATCTCACTATCGCCGTGCTCCCCCGCCATGTAAGCGTGCACGTTTTGCACCGCAACGCCGCACTGGCGCGCGAGCACGTATCGCAACCGGGAAGAGTCCAAGACCGTTCCCGAGCCAAACAGACGCTCGGGCGGTAGACCTGAGATCTTTAGCGCCGCGTATGTGACCACATCGACCGGGTTGGTCACCATGAGATAGACCGCGTTCGGTGCCACCTCGAGCAACGGTGGCAGAATCTTCTTCATCAGGTCGATCGTTGCGCCGGCAAGATCCAGACGGGTTTGTCCGGGCTTTTGCTTGGCGCCGGCAGTAATAATGACAATGTCAGAGTCCCGGCAGACTTCGATTTCATCCGAGCCAATAATCTCAGCCATTGGCATGAACTGAATGCCGTGGGCGAGGTCCAGGACCTCAGCCTCAACCTTTGCCTTGTTGATGTCATACAGGGCCACCGTGCGTGCGGAGCCTCGCATCAGGGCCGCGTAGGCCATGGTCGAGCCGACCGCGCCGGCGCCCACAATCGAGATCTTGGACGTTCGCCGGGGCGTGTGCATACCGCCGACGACCTGTTCAACCTGCGAGTTTTCAAAATACATTTCTGACCCCTTAAACGTAATTACACGTCAACGACCTAAATAGTACCTAAATTAGTTACTCTCGAGTGCGCTTAGCCTCGTCAACGCGCTGATTGCTACATTCTTGTCCGAGGTTGGCCAAAATTCGGGCAGAGAACGCACTAGGAACGATCCGTACCGGGCCGTGGCGAGCCGCGGGTCCAAGACCGCAACAACTCCCCGATCTTCCGCGCTGCGAATGAGCCGGCCGGCCCCCTGCGCTAACAAGAGCGCCGCATGAGTGGCAGACACCTGCATAAATCCATTGCCACCGGCCTTTTCAACCGCGCGAGCACGTGCGGCCTTGACCGGGTCATCGGGCCGCGGGAACGGGATCCTATCAATCAGCACTAATTGGCATGCCGTTCCCGGCACGTCAACGCCCTGCCAGAGCGAAAGTGTGCCAAAGAGACAGGTTTCATCATCTTGGGAAAACTGCTCAACAAGGGTAGATAGCTGATCGTCGCCCTGACAAAGGATGGGGAAATCAAGGCGCTTACGCATGGCTTCCGCGGCACGCTCAGCAGCTTTGCGGGAGGAGAATAGCCCCAATGTGCGCCCCTTGGCCGCAGAGATCAGGTCCGCCATGACATCGAGTTGCAACTCGATGGTCGATTCTTGGCCGGGCGCCTTGAGATCCTTTGCGATGTATAAGATGCCCTGCTTTGCATAATCAAAGGGGCTGCCAACGTCCATGGAATCCCACGGCACACCGCTCTCATCTTGCTTGGCAATTCCCGCACCACGGGCGACATGGTCGAAGGAGTCCCCCAAACTGAGGGTCGCCGAGGTCAAGATTCCCGTGTGCTCCGCCCACAAATTGTTGCGGAGCAAGCCGGCCACCCCAATTGGTGCCGCGTGCAGCCGGTTGATCCCTTCCTGGGAACCAAACCGGCCCGTGCTACACCAGATGACATCGGCTCCCGTATGGTCGGCTGCCATGCGCTCTGCGATTTCAAATACTACGAGGACCGCGGACTGCGCCATCTTTAACCCGGAGTCAGACTCCTTGGCACTGTCCTTGGCCGGTTTCAGAAGAGTTAGGACCTCTCGGGCGCTATCCCTTACTCCAGCAACAGCGAGTCTGGCGTCATCTGGCAGACCCGTGGGGAAACTTTGCTCGGGCAGCTCGGCCAACACCTGGGCAAAGTCTTGGGCGGCCCGGTCAAGGTCAGCGGTTGCGACTCCCCCATTACGTCGGGCCAAGCGCGCAGCGTGATCGATCGAACTCAAGCTAAGTTCAACCGACGCGGATGCCGTGACCCGGTCATTCAGCTCGTGGGCCTCATCGACCACAACCACCGAGAATTCGGGCAGCACGTGCGGGGACCCCGTTGAGGCAATGCCTAACATCGAGTGATTCGTGACAACGACATCGGCATCAAAGGCAATACGCTTGGCACGTTCGGGGAAACATTCCTCAATCAACGGGCATTTGGTGCCCAAGCATTCAAGTTTTGACACCGAGACCTGTGACCATGCCCGCTCTGATACGCCAGGTACCAGATCATCACGATCACCGGTTTCCGTGTCATCAATCCAGGCGTGCAGGCGCTTGACCTGTGCCACTAGGGAACCAGAATCGGTAGGGCTTTGTTCGGGGATCTCACCTGTGGGCTGGCCACCCGGTAAATCAAACAACGCCCCCGGGTCATCTTGGGGGTACCCGCCCTGAACCTTGTGCAGGCAGGCGTAGTTGTTCCACCCCTTTAAAAGTGCAATATTAGGCTTTCGCGGCAGGTTGCCTGAGACCGCCTCGACCACGAGCGGTAAGTCCCGCGTCATGATCTGACGCTGCAGGGCGAGCGTTGCTGTCGAGACCACGACGCGTTCCCCTTGGGTCACTGCGTGCTGCACGGCCGGGACCAAGTACCCCAGGGATTTCCCCGTTCCCGTTCCCGCTTGGACAAGCAGGTGACGGCCGGTTTCCATTGACCGGGTAGCGGCTACTGCCATGTCCTGCTGCCCTTGACGCAGCGTGCCCCCTAACCCCGTAACCGCTTTGGCAAGGAGTTCGATGGTTTGGGTTTCAGCCACGGATGGCTTCGCATTGGTCAAGTTCTTGGCAGGCACAGGTGAAGTCTAGTTCCCTACAATTCAATTCCGTAGTGTGGCGCACGGCCAACCAAAGGTATGCGCGTCACGTTCAGGTTGTGGATGAGGTGGGCTCTGACGTAACAGCTACCTGCGACAAGTCCGAGGCAAGTTCGCCGTCTACCCGCCCTTGGATGCGCGTCCCCTGTTCCAGGTGCTCGAGGTGGTCGATCTCGCCTTCCAGGTGCACCCTGTTGACCAAATCGCCGCGGTCGTACGGGACCGTAACATCAATGGTGACTGTGGGCCGCGGAAGCGAGTTGGCAACGAATTCGAGCAACTCTGGGATGCCTTGGCCGGTGTGAGCCGACACCAAGAAAACGTTGCGCTCATGGGCTTGAACCCGCTCAACCGACTCAGCCAGAGCGACGTCAGCCTTGTTCAGGACAATGATCTCTGGGATGTCTCCCACGCCGTCGATCTCCCCAAGGACCTCACGTACCGCAGCGATCTGGCCGTCTGGGTCGGGGTGGGAAGCATCAACCACGTGCAAGATGAGGTCTGCATCCCCGACTTCCTCGAGTGTGGACCTGAAAGCCTCGACCAATTGGTGCGGCAGGGACCGTACAAATCCCACCGTGTCCGCAAGGGTGTATAGCCTGCCGTCAGGAGTTTTTGTACGACGTACCGTCGGGTCAAGGGTCGCGAAGAGCGCATTTTCGACCAGAACTCCCGCGCCGGTCAAAGAGTTCAGCAAGCTAGACTTGCCTGCGTTGGTGTACCCGGCGATCGCTACTGCCGGGATGGCGTGGCGTTTGCGCGAGTTTCGCTTGGTGTCCCGCGACGGAGCCATCTGTTCAATGTCTTTGCGCAGTTTGGCAATGCGGTCCCGAATGCGGCGTCGGTCAAGTTCTATCTTGGTTTCACCTGGGCCACGGCTGCCCATACCGGCTCCGGCGCCACCAACTTGGCCACCGGCCTGACGGGACATGGACTCTCCCCAGCCCCGCAGACGAGGCAGAAGGTATTCCAGCTGGGCCAACTCAACCTGAGCCTTGCCTTCACGCGACTTGGCATGTTGGGCAAAAATATCCAAGATCAGCGCGGTGCGGTCAATTACTTTGACCTTGACGATGTCTTCAAGGCCGCGGCGCTGCGAAGCGCCAAGTTCTCCGTCGACAACGACGGTGTCTGCGCCGGTTGCGGCCACAATGTTGGCTAGCTCGCGGGCCTTACCGGATCCCAGGTATGTTCCCGGGTCGGGGGCTGAGCGTCGCTGCAGCACACCATCAAGCACGTTTGAGCCCGCGGTGTCCGCTAAGGCGGCCAGCTCACGCAGGGACAATTCAGCTTCCAAGGTGGTTCCGCGGGTATAAAGACCAACCAAGACCACGTTTTCTAGACGCAGCTGGCGGTTCTCAACCTCGGTCACGTCTTCGAGCTCGGTCGACAGTCCACTGACCCGGCGCAGCGCCGTACGTTCTTCAAGTTCCAACTGATCGCCATCGGCCAGGGAATGGCGGGTTCCGCCGTCATCCAAGGCGGAACTAGAACGCGCCAGTACCCGGGCAACTACATCTTCTGCAATTTCCCGCGCAGAACGCTGCTCCTGTTCATTATCTTGGGGAACATCGTTGGACTGGGGGTTATTTTGCATAGATTCCTCGCTCTGGCACTACGAAACATTGGTTCTGCTCTAACCATGTCACGGTTTGTGACGCATGGGAAAGCTATTTATTACCCGCCACGCCATTTTGTCCCCTAGGCTTAACTATTGTGATTCAGGAACAAGGCCAAACCGGCTCGGGCGACCATTATTTTTCAGCGCAACCAGCGGCTACGACAAAGCAGCGCACCATTACCGTGGAACTCAATGAGACCGCGGTTGAGTTAGTCACCGCACCCGGCGTATTTTCGCCGGGCCACCTTGACACGGGCACCAAGGTCTTGCTGCGTACCGTGACTCCGCCGCCGGCCGGTCACCTGCTGGATATTGGGTGCGGCTGGGGTCCGATTGCTTTCACCATGGCCCTGCAAAATCCCGATGCCCACGTTTGGGCCGTCGATGTGAACGAACGCAGCTTGGAACTCACTCGAGTAAACGCCAAGAAGTTGGGTTTGACCAATATTTCTGCCGTGACCCCCGACCAGGTTCCAGATGACATCATGTTTGCGGAGATCTGGTCCAACCCGCCCATTCGCATTGGCAAGGCCGCACTCCATGACTTACTCCGTAAGTGGTTGCCCCGGCTTACCCCCGGATCCAGCGCGTTCATGGTCGTCCAAAAGAACCTGGGTGCTGACACCCTGCTGCGGTGGCTGAGCGAGGAATTTGACGGTTCGCCGGACTCATTGATGTCCGCGCACTCGGTTCGTGTTGCCACCTCGAAAGGCTTCCGCGTGTTGGAGACGATCCGCCAGGAAGAGGCGGGCTAAGACCCAAGGGGCCGGCGCACCATCTCGATGCCGCCCAACGTTTCACCCGAATCGGCCCGCGCCACAATGGCGAGGGCCTTTTCTATGCGGTCCGGGTCCTGGGCGTTGAGCCATTGGACCCGAGGGTCGCGGCCAAACCAGCCCATTTGTTTGCGGGCAAGGCGCCGGGTGTTCGCGGTGATGTCCGCACGGGCTTGGTCTAGGGTGATCTCGCCGCGCAGGTGGGAAAGAATCTCGGCGTACCCCACGGCGCGCTCGGCCGTGCGGCCCAGACCCTGCTGTGCCAGGGCGGTTACTTCTTGGACCAGCCCCTGCTCAAACATGAGGTCAACGCGGTTGGCGACCTGGGCATCGAGAAATTCGCGATCGCAGTCAAGCCCAATTTGTACCGCCGGGGCCACGTATTCCTGGCGTGGAAGGTTAGCTGAGTACGGCTGACCCGTCAGTTCGATGACCTCGAGTGCCCGGATGATCCGGCGCGCGTTTTGGGAGCCAATGTTGCGGGCAGCAACCGGATCCTTCGCTTCCAGCTGGGCAAACACGTGACCCACACCCAACTCTTCGCACTCGCGTTCCAGTGCCGCGCGTACGAGTGGATCGGTTCCTGGAAAGTCCATGTGGTCGAGCAAGGCCCGCACATAGAGCCCGGATCCTCCAACCACCACGGCACGGGCTCCGCGCTGGGCAATTGCGGCAAGGTCTGCGCGTGCTCGCGTCTGGAAGTCGGCGACCGAGGCATCTTGCGATACCTCGAGCACGTCGACCTGGTGGTGCACAATGCCTCGGCGCTGGGCGATGGGAACTTTGGCGGTGCCAATATCCATCTGACGGTACATTTGGTACGCATCAGAGTTCACGATCTCGGCGGGTACGTTCCCGCTCAATCGCTGTGCCAGGTCAAGCGCGAGGTCAGATTTTCCGGTGGCCGTAGGGCCTACTACTGCAACAATTACCACCGCTTAAGGGTACCCAACATTATTGGGCTCGGGTAACTCAAACTAACCGAGCCCTGCCGCACGGTAAGTAACCGGCTACCAGCGCAGCGAGCAACGCTTGAATCTGGCGTTCGGTGGTTTCACGCGCAGCGCTCATGCCGTTGGCAATCTGCCCGGTTGGGGCGTGCGTGGCCACGAGTGCTAAATCACTCGCACCTACCAGTTCGTGCACCTCGAGCATCTGATCGGGACGCAACGCGCCGTCAATTTCGACCAGATGAACCGTTGCGTTCGGTCGCCTCCCGGTTCGCGCAAGTGCCTGGGTCATGAGGTACCGGGCTACCGCATGCCCCAACGACTCGGGGTGAAGCAGGAGCTGCGGGCCGGCCAATTCGGGTGGTGGGAGCATGCCTAGCGCGCCATAAATTTGGGTGTATCCGGCATCAATGTAGGCCGTTAGGGGCGCCTCGGTTGTCTTGACCGATTCGCCACCACCAACCGCTCGTTCAGCAACGACCGCGCAGGTCCCACCCTCGGGGAAAGCACCCAACCGTTGCTCAAGATCACGGATCTGTGCCGCAAACGCATCCGGCTGCCCCTGACCTCGCCCACCGACCTGTGGCAAAGCCAGGGCGCTGGCATCAATGATTTCTATTCCGATGTTCACGCACTTACGGTACACCGCTGCACCCGTGCCCGGCACAAGCACCAGCAGAAAACAGGTAGGGTTGGGCTATGCGGTTCTTTAGTCGACGCAGACGTGAACAAGTCACACAGCAGGCCGGTCAAAGTAGCCAACCGGCCATTTCCACCAGCCCAAATCCCCCCGCTCCCAACATTCCTGAGCCCAACCCGTTGGCTCCCAAGAAGCTCACCTCCCAGCGTGTCATGGCCTGGCTCAAGGAGGCTGAGCTGCCATATTTTATTGACAGCGACGGCGATCTTGGTGCGATCCATGAGTCCCGAACATTTTATTTCTTGCTGTTTGGGTCCGGCCGCGAGATCTTTCAAGTGCGCGGTCGTTGGAACCGCCCCGTAACCATTGAAAGATCCCCCCAAGTGCTTGAATTTTGCAACGAGTGGAACACCAAGATGATCTGGCCCAAGGCGTATTTTCGGGTACGGGACGACGGCCAAATCCACATCTATGGCGAGGTCTCCATGACCTACGAATATGGCATTACCGACGATCAAATTGGCGCGATGATCATGTGCGGATTGCAGACCAATACCCAGTTCTTCTCCGAGTTAAACAAAGCATTCCCAGACCCAACCCAGGTGGCACCGTGAGCACCCAAAACACCAATTCGAGTGATCCGGGCAAGTTGGATCCCACGATCTTGCTGCCCGGGACGGTCAGTTATCTGGATTTGGTCAACCCCGATAAGTTTGGCCGCAAGGCCCCCGAGCCGCTGACGAAGGAACGGGTCATTGAGCACCTGGCCGACCGCGGTTACCGGTTCTCCATTGACGATGACGGTGATCCGGTTGGGGTTTGGGATCAGAACCTGGTGTGGTTCATGTTCTTAGGCACCGATGAGAACTTCTTGCAGGTACGCGCACGGTGGCACCGTAAAGTCGCAACTCTCGAGCGTCTGAGCCTGTTGCAGGCGCTCAACGATTGGAACAGGGACAAACTCTGGCCCAAGGTCTTTGCGCGCGCAGAAGAAGACTCCCCCGAGCATTTACACGTGTACGCAGAGATTTCCTGCGACTTTTCTGCCGGGGCAACCGACCATCAGCTCCATCAGGCGATCGATCTCTCCCTTGAGGGAGCGCTGATGTTCTTTGACTCGTTGGGGCAGTCACTGCCGCCGAGTCTTGATGACTAGCCACTCTTGACGGCTAGCCACACTGACTTACCCACGCTCAAGGCGCGGCATCAGAACACCCTTGACGATGCCTGCAAGGTGCGTTTGTGGCGCGCGGCGCCCGGTGTGAATTACACCGGGCGCCGCGCCAAGTTGCCGCTATAGGCTGCGTAACGTAGGCAAACCAAGCATTACGGCCCCGCCGGCAGTGGTTGGCTGGCTACTCGAGTGGCTGTGTTCTTCGGCTAGGATCCCCAGGCGGGTCAGCTCACGCTTAACCCAAGCATCGCCCGAGCGCGTGCGGCGCACACTGAAGATCGGGTCTTGGGCTAGGGCCGAGTCCGCGATCAGGTGATACGGCGAGCCCTTGGTTACCTGAACGGTAACAACGTCGCCCGGACGGGCAAGGTCAGCCGGTAGGTCGGGATCCAGCCGCGGGTCCGTGATTGAACCGTCAAAGTTCAGCCCTGATACGTGGCTAGGAACGGCGAGGTGAACCAGGCGGTTATCTTCCGCACGGCCCGTGAGACGGTGAGTAGCTCCGTCCTTACGGCCCGGCCCCTCGGTGATCAACACATTGAGGGTACGGCCCACAATCTTCTTGGATTCTTGTTCGGAAATCTGGTCTTGGAGCGCCATGAGGCGCTCAAAACGTTCCTGAACAACTTCTTTGGGAACTTGGCCGTCCATGTCCGCAGCAACCGTGCCGGGCCGCGGAGAATATTGGAAGGTAAAAGCAGAGCTAAAGCGGGACTCAGAAACCACACGCATGGTTTCTTGGAAATCTTCCTCGGTCTCACCCGGGAAGCCGACAATAATATCGGTCGTAATTGAGGCATCGGGCATAACCGCCCTGACCTTGTCCAGGATGCCTAGGAACTTCTTTGACCGGTAGCTGCGGCGCATTGCGCGCAAGATCTGGTCCGAGCCCGACTGCAACGGCATGTGCAACTGCGGCATGACGTTAGGGGTCTGCGCCATAGCGTCAATAACATCGTCGGTGAAGGCGGCCGGGTGCGGGGACGTAAAGCGAACCCGCTCAAGGCCCTCAATTTCACCGCAAGCACGCAGCAGCTTGGCAAACGCGCCTCGGTCGCCAAATTCCACGCCGTAACTGTTCACGTTCTGGCCAAGCAGCGTGACTTCAATCGCACCCTGGTCGACCAGCGCCCGTACCTCGGCCAGGATTTGCTCTGGCTTGCGGTCGCGCTCTTTGCCGCGCAGGTGCGGCACAATGCAGAACGTGCAGGTGTTGTTGCATCCCACCGAGATGGAAACCCAACCCGCAAAAACGGACTCCCGCTTGGTCGGCAAGGTGGACGGAAAGACTTGAAGCGACTCGGCAATCTCTACCTGAGCGACCTCATTGTGCCGAGCCCGCTCGAGCAGCACCGGAAGGGCATCGAGATTGTGGGTGCCAAAGACAACGTCAACCCAAGGAGCTCGCTCGACAATCGTGTTGCGGTCCTTCTGGGCCAGGCAGCCGCCAACGGCGATCTGCATGCCCGGCCGCACAGCCTTGACGGAGGCGAGCATGCCCAGATTACCGTATAGCTTATTGGCGGCATTTTCCCGCACCGCACACGTGTTAATGACAATCACATCCGCGTGATCTTTAGCTTCGTCTTCCGCGGCAGCCTTGCGGTACCCGGCGACTTCAAGCATTCCGGCCATGTGCTCGGAATCGTGCACGTTCATTTGGCAGCCCAAGGTCTTGACCACGTATGTGCGGGCCGCGGGCTGGGGTGCCTCGGATTGCAGGGTCCCAGACGGCGCCGGCGCCACCTGGGACTGGGCGGGGTCAGAAACGGCGTCAAAACGCGGGAAATTTTGGTTAGCAGACATCCCCTCAAGGATACGGGTTTGGGCCGGTAAAGGGACAATCCGCTGGGTCTGCAGCCTGTCAATTTTGGGCCGATGCTAAGTTGTTACCGTTTCAAGATGGCAATTTGTGGTAAACATCACTAGGTTTTCTATATGGCAGACACTTCAAGCGGGATCCCCACGACAAGTCAAAATGTGCTCGTTGAGCTTACCAACGTCAACAAGCACTACGGAGACCTGCACGTGCTCAATGACATCAATCTGACCATTCACAGGGGTGAAGTGATCGTTGTCATTGGCCCATCTGGATCCGGAAAATCCACCCTGTGCCGGGCGATAAACCGTTTGGAAACCATCGATTCTGGGAGCATCAAGATCGATGGCACCGAACTCCCCCTCGAAGGCAAGGCACTCGCACGGCTGCGGGCTGACGTTGGCATGGTGTTCCAATCGTTCAACCTCTTTGCCCACAAGACCATCCTAGAAAATGTCACGTTGGGGCCAATCAAGGTCAATCATGTGGCACCCAAGGAGGCCAAGGAACAGGCGATGACGCTCCTGGACCGCGTGGGAGTGGCTAATCAGGCGCAGAAGCTTCCCGCTCAGCTCTCCGGTGGCCAACAGCAGCGCGTGGCCATTGCGCGCTCCCTGGCGATGTCTCCCAAGGTCATGCTCTTTGACGAGCCCACCTCGGCGCTCGATCCGGAAATGATCAACGAGGTCCTCGACGTCATGGTATCGCTCGCCCACGGGGGTATGACGATGGTCGTTGTCACCCATGAGATGGGCTTTGCCCGCAAAGCAGCCGACCGCGTGGTGTTCATGGCGGACGGGCAGATCGTCGAGGAGTCCACCCCGGATGAGTTCTTTACCAACCCCAAGACCCCACGCGCCAAGGATTTTCTATCGAAGATCCTCACCAACTAGAGAAAGGTTCATCCCAGCTCAGCACGCTCCGCTACCCCGCAACGAGGCGGGCTGGCGGCCAGGTCAAATACAGTTCAGGAGATAACTAATGCGTAAATCACGTAGTTTACTCGCCGCCCTGTTTGCAGGCACGCTGCTACTCGCCGCCTGTTCCTCGGGAGACGGCGACAAAGTCGAAGAGGTCGATCCTGGTAAGTTTGCCGCGGGATCCACCATGGCAAAGCTTGCTGATCAGGGTTCGATCACGGTTGGCACAAAGTTTGATCAACCGCTGTTTGGACTCAAAGCCCCAAACGGTAATCCAGAAGGTTTTGATGTTGAGATTGCCAAGATGATTGCCGCCGAGCTTGGTATCTCAGCGGACAAGATCAAATGGGTAGAAACCGTTTCTGCTAACCGTGAGCCATTTATTCAAGAGGGCAACGTAGATATTGTCGTTGCCACCTACACCATCAACGACAAACGTAAAGAAGTTGTTGACTTTGCCGGGCCATACTACGAGGCCGGGCAGGCCCTCATGGTGATGAAGGACAACACCGAAATCAACGGACCTGATGACCTTGCCGGTAAGAAGGTGTGTTCCGTGGATGGATCCACCCCCGCCCAGAACATCATGGATAACTTCCCCGATGCTGAGCTAGTCACTTTGGACACCTACACGGACTGCCTGGACCCCCTACGTAACGGCCAGGTTGACGCGGTGACCACGGACAACGTGATTTTGGCCGGCTACGTGGCGGAATCGCCTGACGAGTTCAAGATTGCTGGAGATCAGTTCACCAAGGAACCTTATGGGATTGGTTTGAAACTTGGTGACGACGATTTCCGCACCTTCATCAATGACACCCTTGAAGCCTCCTTCAAGGATGGTCGTTGGGAAGCTGCCTGGAAGGACACGGCAGGAACGGTCCTTCCCCTGCCTGACCCACCAACGATCGACCGCTACTAACCCGTTGTGAGTGTTTGGTCCGCCGGCACAGGCGCCGGCGGACCAACCATAGGCGCACCATGGGCTGGTTTAAAAAGCACCAATTTGCACGGCACCGCGGCTACTTAACATCGAAGTGAGGACTGCATGCAAGCCATTTTGGATGAGTTTCCAAAATTCTTAGCCGGATTCCAAACCACACTATTTTTGACCGTGGTCTCTGGCATCCTTTCGCTGATATTTGGGACGCTTTTGGCCGCTTTGCGGGTGGCTCCTATGCCCTCGCTGCGGTGGGGCGCCACCATCTACGTGGAAACCGTCCGCAATACCCCGTTGACCCTAGTTTTTGTATTCTTTGTTTTTGTCCTGCCCACCCTCGGGTTTATTTTGCCGCTGGGGACGTTGCCGGCCATCATCGCACTGACCGTGTACACGAGCGCGTTTGTATGTGAAGCGGTGCGCTCAGGGATCAACAGCGTCGGAGTTGGTCAGGCGGAAGCCGCCCGGTCTATAGGGCTACGAACTTCCCAGACACTAGGTCTGATCGTTCTCCCCCAAGCGCTGCGCAGTGTCATTCCGCCCATCATCAACGTGCTAATTGCCCTAACCAAGAACACATCCGTTGCGGCGGGTTTCACCGTGGTTGAGCTCACCTCGACGGGACGTAGGCTTTCCTTGGTGCACCCGCAAGACGTGGTGCCACTCTTGATGGGGGTCGCATTCTTCTACCTCTTGATCACTATTCCATCCGGCCTGTTAGCCGGTTGGGTTGAGCGCAGGATGGTGTTTGCCAGATGAGTATCAATCGAGTCCTCTATGACGCGCCCGGCCCCGTTACCAAACGCAACGAACGCATCTTCTCGGTGGTCTTCGCGGTCATCCTGACCGCCCTCTTACTATGGTTCATCAAGTTTTCTGCCGACCGCGGGGTCTTTGACGACCGCTGGCTGGTGCTATTTAATCCGCCCAAGGCGCAGACAGCGGCCGAGGTATGGGGTTCCCTGATTCGGTACGGCCTGCTTGGTACGCTCAAAGCAGCCGTTATCGCCGCACCGTTGGCGTTCCTAATGGCATTTGGGCTAGCGATCCTGCGCAATTCCGGGAACAAGATTATCTCCCGGATCACCGTGGTGATCATCGAATTTCTGCGAGGTATGCCGGTCCTACTCATGATGTTCTTTGGACTGTTGGCCGTGGGCCTATCACCATTCCTAGCGGTCGTATTCGGATTAACCCTTTATAACGCCGCAATCATGGCGGAAATCCTGCGGGCCGGTTTGGTTGCCCTGCCAAAGGGCCAGGCAGAAGCGGGTATTGCCATTGGGCTGTCCAAGTGGCAGACCCTGCGGATGATTCAATTCCCCCAGGTCATCCGGCTCATGCTCCCGAGTCTGATCAGCCAACTCGTGGTGTTACTCAAGGATTCGTCCCTGGGATTCATTGTGGGTTACAACGAACTACTCACCACGATGAAGCACAATTACAGCTTTTTTGGGTCTGAATCACGGCTGCCGCTATTTGTGGCCACGGTTGCGATCTACCTCGCAGTAAACTTGACGCTCACTCGCCTGGCCATCTTTACCGAGCGGAGGCTCAGCCACCAGGCACCCAAACCGGACGGCGCCGTAGCCGTGGATTAGTTAGCCGTATCTACTTCGGTTCCACCACAACAGCAGCGGGGCGGCAGGAACATGTTTTTGTTCCTACCGCCCCGCTGCTGCGACCTAAACGGCCGTGTCAGCATCCTCTTGATGCAACACTTCCATAATGCATTTCATGGCCATACCTTGGGAGTATCCCTTGCGACACAGGTGGCCTAATGCTCGCCGGATCCGGTCTTGGCGTTGGCCCTTGGTGTCCTTGGCCAGACGTTTGCGGGCGAGCGCACGGACCGTTTCGATTTCGTCTTCTTCATCGATTTGGCTCAGTGCCTCCTCGATGTCTAACTCGTCAAAACCCTTACGTTCCAGCTCGTTAGCAATCGCTCGCCGTGATCTGCCCCGCTCGGTAAACCTGGCCCGAGCAATGGCACGAGCAAGTTCACGATCATTGAGCAGACCAACCTCTTCAAACCGGTCAAGCAATGGCACAAGAACCTCGAGTTCGTGGCCGCGTTCGACAAGGCGCTCTTGCAAACTATTGCGGCTACGTCCCACCGAGCTCAAACTCCGCAAGGCAGCTTCTCGGGCTGCCTCCGTGGCCGGATCAACTTCAATCCGACTCTCCTGTGGGATGTGCAGGTCTGCGAAATCGAGGATCTTCATGGGCTATGCAGTCGCCTTCTTCTTTGGCTCCTTCTTCGCCGGAGCAGCGGGCGCCACTGGTGCCTTTGCAGGCTCCTCGGTTCCTTCAGGTGCTTCAATGATGCCGAGCTTCTCCATGATGCGCTGCTCAATCTCGTTTGCTAGGTCAGGGTTATCCCTGAGGAACTTACGAGCATTTTCTTTACCTTGGCCCAGCTGGTCATTGTCGTAGGTGAACCACGATCCTGACTTGCGAACAAATCCGTGCTCAACACCCATGTCAATCAGGCTGCCCTCGCGGGAGATGCCAAGCCCGTACAAGATATCGAACTCGGCCTGCTTGAACGGTGGGGCCATCTTGTTCTTAACAACCTTGACGCGGGTGCGGTTTCCGACCGGCTCGGTTCCCTCTTTCAAGGTTTCAATACGGCGGATATCAAGGCGAACCGAGGCATAAAACTTCAGCGCCTTTCCACCGGTGGTGACCTCCGGTGAACCAAAGAAGACACCGATCTTCTCACGCAGCTGGTTAATGAAGATTGCGGTAGTTCCGGTTTGGCTTAGTGCACCGGTCAACTTACGCAGCGCTTGCGACATCAGACGAGCTTGCAGACCAACGTGGGAGTCACCCATGTCGCCTTCAATTTCCGCCTTTGGCACCAGGGCCGCAACCGAGTCAATCACAATGAGGTCGATTGCGCCGGAGCGAATGAGCATGTCGGTGATTTCGAGGGCTTGCTCACCCGTGTCCGGCTGCGAAACCAACAGGGCGTCCGTGTCCACACCCAGCTTGGCCGCATACACCGGATCAAGTGCGTGCTCGGCGTCGATGAAGGCTGCGATTCCGCCCAGGCGCTGCGCATTTGCAACCGCGTGCAAGGCAACCGTGGTCTTACCCGAAGACTCTGGACCATAGACCTCAACGATTCGGCCGCGAGGCAGGCCACCTATTCCCAGCGCGACATCAAGCGCAACCGAACCGGTTGGAATCACATCTACCTTGGGACGGTCATCATCGCCAAGGCGCATGATCGACCCTTTACCAAACTGGCGGTCAATTTGCCCTAGTGCGGCTTCTAGCGCTTTTTCACGATCTGCTGGTGCGGCCATGGCAATACCCTCTATTTGAACGAGCCTCGACTAAAACTTTGCGGGCTACTTGGACTGATGCTGATTTCGTTTTAGACACTACCGGGACCGTCTGACATGCCTACGGTTACAAGCAGTTACCAAAACCACCTGTGTAAAAATTCTAGTATCTGCACGCTGTTAACACCACAATAACCGTACAGATGTTCGATCCGGCCTGTTTTGGGGCGCGTGTCGAACACTTTCGCCCTGTGATGTGGCCGAGTTCAAGCATACGTAGCCGGCAACGAACCCGTTGCAGACCCTCCCCTTAGACCCGTGGCGGAGCCTGGCGGTTCCGGTCGGTGCCCCAACGCTGGGCGTCCGGAACATCCATGGCGTCGCACAATGTGTGCCAAACCATTCGAGGCTCAACGCCATCTTCGAGGGCTTGAACTGCGGTTAGGTTCCCTAGCTCGGTCAAGACCTGGTCTGAGGCAAGGGTCCGCCCATAGGTAGAACCAAAGACTTCATCTACCAGCAACCAAAATTCTCGTAATCTCACCCCCTAAGCGTGCCACACCTTGTCCATTGGCTCGCGCGAGTCAGACGTAGGCGACACAATGGATACCGTGACCTTGCATACAACGGACCCCGCTCGCGCGCTGGACATGTTTTCGGCGCCCACCAAGAACTGGTTCTTGGGTGCCTTCGACGCGCCCACCGCGGCCCAGGCGGGGGCGTGGCAGGCAATCGCCGATAACAACCACGTTGTGGTTGTCGCTCCGACGGGTTCCGGTAAGACCCTTGCGGCGTTCCTGTGGGCTATTGATCAGATCAGTTCGCGGGCCACAGAGCCAGAATTGCCCCAAGACCGGTGCAAGGTCCTGTATATTTCCCCGCTCAAGGCACTTGCAGCGGACGTAGAGCGTAATCTCAGCTCCCCCCTGTACGGCATTGAGCAGGCAAGCGCACGGCTGTCAGTGGCTTCCCAACCCATCGAGGTGGGTACCCGCACGGGGGACACCCCACCCGCCGAGCGCCGCAGGTTTGCTAAGACTCCCCCGGACATCTTGATCACCACTCCGGAATCGTTGTATCTGATGCTGACCTCGAGCGCCCGCGCGGGTCTGCGCGGCGTGGAGACCGTGATCATAGATGAGATTCACTACGTCGCGGGCACCAAGCGCGGCGCGCACTTGGCTATCAGCTTGGAGCGCCTTGACGAGCTGCTGCCCAAGCCGGCACGCAGGGTGGGCCTCTCAGCGACAGTAGAGCCGGCTTCTGCGGTGGCCGAGTTCCTAGCAGGTGGGCGCCCACTGAGCGAGGGCGGCCGCAATGTGGTTGTGGTGCAACCCACGGTGGACAAGGTCTTTGATATTACCGTCGAGGTACCCGTTGCCGATCTTGCCGACCCGGGCGCTCCGTCCCAGGCCGGCGACGCCGCATTTACTCCCGCCCAGCGCGCCTCGGTTTGGCCGCACGTCGAGGAACGCATAGTTGACCTGATTACCCAGAACACGTCAACTCTGGTCTTCACCAATGCGCGGCGCGGAGCCGAACGGCTCACTGCGCGGCTCAATGAAATCTGGGCAACCCGCTTGGGCGAGGACCTCAGCCCTGAGGGGGAACGGTACGCTGCCCACATCCAGGCCCAATCCGGAACGAGCTCCGGGGCGCTACCACTTTTGGCCAGGGCACACCACGGATCAATGAGTAGAACCGAACGCACTCGAACCGAAACCGACCTGAAACAGGGGCGTCTACCCTGCGTGGTCTCTACGTCTTCACTCGAGCTGGGAATCGACATGGGCTCGATCGACCTGGTTGCCCAGGTGGGTCCACCTCCCTCGGTTGCCAGCGGTCTGCAACGCGTTGGAAGGGCCGGGCACCAGGTTGGCGCGGTTTCCCACGGCGTGCTATTCCCGCTGCACCGCGGCGACCTCGTCCCCACGGCAGTCATCGCCCACCGGATGCGCACGGCACAGATCGAACCGTTTCACCGGGTTGCCAATCCCCTTGATGTCTTGGCCCAGCAGATTGTGGCCATGCTTGCCGTGGATGACTGGGCCCTCAATGACCTAGCCCAGCTGCTGCGCAGGGCCAGCCCGTTTGCCCAACTTGGCGAGGGTTCTCTGACTGCCGTGTTGGATATGCTGGCCGGGCGCTACCCAAGTGAAGACTTTGGTGAACTGCGGGCTCGGATCATTTGGGACCGGGTTTCCAACGTTTTGTCCGGGCGTCCCGGCGCGCTGCGACTGGCCACCACCTCCGGGGGCACTATCCCCGACCGCGGGCTATTCGGCGTATTCTTGGCGGATCAGGTCCTATCTTCCCAAAGCGGACCCTCAGCGGATGGCGCACCGGCCGGGACAGAGCCGCTTGTCCGCGGCGGCAAACGCGTGGGTGAGCTCGACGAGGAGATGGTGTACGAGTCCAGGGTGGGCGACGTCTTCACACTGGGTTCTTCCACCTGGCGGATTGAAGACATCACGGCAGATCGTGTGTTGGTCACCCCCGCACCCGGGGTGCCGGGCCGGTTACCATTTTGGAAGGGAGATTCCCTCGGACGCCCCGTCGCTCTGGGCCGGGCCATGGGCAAATGGTTACGTGTGGGTGCACCCAAGCGGCACGAGGATGAGATCTGGCAGGGCCTAACCCCCTCGGCTCAGACCAATCTGCATGACTATTTGACCCAGCAAGAAGAGTCTACGGGTGTGCTTCCAACCGACAAGACGATTGTGGTCGAACGGTTCAGGGATGAGCTTGGCGACTGGCGCGTGGTGATTCACACCCCGTTTGGGGCTAGGGTGCACGCCCCGTGGGCGCTGGTCATTGGCGAACGCATCCGCACCAGGTTTGGGATCGACGCGGCGGCCATGCATTCCGATGACGGCATTGTCCTGCGTCTGCCAAGTTCCGATCTTGAATTTGATGACCTTGACCCGCAAACTAGTCCCTCGGGTAACGATCTTGAACTGACGGAACTGTTCATGGACCCGTCGTCCGTTCCCGAGGCGGTGCGCACGCAGGTCAGTGACTCGTCACTATTTGGCGCCAGATTCCGCGAGGCTTCCGCACGCGCACTGCTCCTGCCGCGGCTTCGCCCAGACAAACGCCAACCGCTCTGGCAGCAACGGCACCGGGCTTCCCAGCTCCTTGGCGTGGCGGCAAACTTCCCAGACTTCCCCATGGTCCTTGAGGCGGTGCGGGAATGCCTGCAAGATGACTTTGATGTGCCGGCCCTGACCCAGCTCATGTCCGAGATTGACAGCGGGGCGATCACGGTTGTTGAGGTCACCACTCCCACGGCCTCTCCGTTCGCCCAGTCACTCCTGTTTGGGTACACGGCCCAGTTCATTTATGACGGCGATGCCCCACTCGCCGAGCGTCGCGCCGCGGCGTTGACCCTGGACCCAAACCTGCTAGCGGAGCTGCTGGGCACCCAGGGCGCCGCGGATATTGCGGACCTGCTGGACCAAGACGCGATCGTGGCAACCGGCGATGAGCTCGCCTACCTAACCCCCAATCGCGCTCTGCGCTCGGCTGAGGCGCTGTGGGATTTCATGAAGCGCTGGGGGCCGGCAACCGAACGCGAGTTGCAGCTGCGTCTTGACCCGCAGGCCGAGGGCGACGCTGCCACGTGGCTGGCTTCCCTCGAACAGTCCCGCCGGGTAATCAAGGTTCGCTTGGCTGGTGTTTCCCCGCAGGACAGCTGGCAGTGGATTGTTATTGACGATGCCGCTCGCTTGCGTGACGCTTTGGGCGTGGCACTGCCCCCGGGAGTTCCTGCTGCCTTCACAGCAGCCGTCCCAGATCCGCTGGGCGACCTCATCCGCCGCCACGCCCGTACACACGTACCGTTTAGCGCACGTTCAGTGGCGCAACGCTTTGGCATTGGAATAGCCGTTGCTCAGCAGGCACTGACCGCCCTGGTCAACGCGGGCACGCTGACCACGGGCCGCCTGCTGCCAACGGAACTGGGTGGTGTAGGCCATGAGTTTTGCGATCTCGAGGTCATGCGCATGCTGCGGCGCCGATCCTTGGCCGCACTGCGGGCAGAGGTTGAACCCGTCGAGACCACAACACTTGCCCCATTCCTCGCCAGCTGGCATGGTCTGGGTCAGCACCGCGGAGTAGTAGGAACCTTACGAGCCATAGAGCAGTTGGCCGGCACCGTACTGCCACTTTCTGCGTTAGAGTCCCAGATTCTGCCGGCCCGGGTCTCCAACTACTCTCCCGCCATGCTCGACGAGTTGACCGCAAGCGGTGAGGTCACTTGGGCCGGGCATCGGGCCATCCCCGGGCCGCGCGGCGGTAAAGATGGAATGATTTCATTACACCTTGCGGATTCCGCTCCCGCGTCTTTGCCCATCCCCCCGGATATTTTGGAAGACTCGGCGTTCACGGCTGACCACCTCGCGGTGTATGAACTATTACGGGCGGGCGCCCTCTTTGCTCCTCGGGTCGGGCAACTCACCAATCTGGCAGCACCCCGTGTCACTGCGGTTCTGTGGGACCTGACCTGGGCCGGCTACCTCACCAATGACACCATGGCTCCCCTGCGTGCCCTGCTAGGTTCCAAGGGCTCGGCCCCGGCCTCCCGGGCGCCCGCGCGCGCCAGGCCCATGCGCTCCCTATCCTTGCCGGGCCGCACGGCAGCGAGAGCTCCGTTGGCTGAGCCGACAGCCGTTGGCAGGTGGGCCACCCACCATGACGTAGAAGCCGATCACGGGTTGCGCATGCATGTGTTAGCCTCGGCCCTGTTGGATCGCTACGGCGTGGTCACCCGTACCGTGAATGCGAGCGAGGATCTGCAGGGCAGCTTTAATGACGTCTACAAGATCTTGGCTGCCGCAGAAACCACCGGCCAGGTGCGTCGCGGCTACTTTATTGAGCACCTAGGTGGCGCGCAGTTTGCGGCCCCAGGAACCGTGGATCTGCTGCGCACGATAGACCAAGACCGTCGCGCCGCCACCGAACGCGGTGAATTCACGGTCATCTGCGTCGCAGCAATGGACCCAGCCAACCCTTACGGCGGGGCCCTGCCGTGGCCCCAGACCATCCCGCAGCAGGCGGCAACAATGCCACGCCCCGGACGCAAAGTTGGTGGCACCGTAGTGATCGTCAACGGCGAGTTAGCCATCTACGTTGAAAAAGGAGGCCGGTCCGTCTTGACCTTCACCGAAGATTTGCCCGCACTAACGGCCGGATTCCAAAACCTCATTAAGCAGGTTGACTCCCAATCCTTGCCCGCATTAAGCATCCAAAAAATCAACGGACACGAGGCCTTGAGGCTGCTGAAACAAGTGCCAAGCAACCCGGTCATCGATGCCATGACGGCGTCCAAGATGACCATCACTCCTCAGGGCATCAGGTACCGTCCACTTGCCGGGTCCCAGTATCGGCGCACCCGTGCCTGAGGGGGATACCGTCCTTGCAGCAGCGAACCGGCTGCATAAGGTCTTGGCTAATGCTGGGCTGACCCAGATTGAACTTCGGTGGCCCACCGTGCCACCACATGTGCTTGACGACCGCCAAATTGTCGAGGTAGGGGCGTACGCCAAACACCTCCTCATGCGGTTTGATAACGGCCAAACGCTTCGCACGCACCTCAAGATGGATGGGCAGTGGAAAATCACCCCGGCAACCGGGCGTCCGGCAACCGGCGGCCCCTACGCGCGGGCCACCCTTGGCACAGCGCAGTGGACGTGCACCGGCAATCGGTTAGGCATGCTCGACCTGTGGCAAACCGCCCAGGAGCCCGTGCAGCTGGCCCACATGGGCCCCGATGTCTTGGCTGATTCCTTTGTGCCCTCCCCCCTACTCGAGTCTGCCCGCACCGACCCGGGCAGATTCCTCGCCCCACGGCTCTCACACGCGGGTCTGGGGATGACAAATCAAGAGATCTCTGATGAAGGGTGGCTTCTCGGCCTCGAGCGATTCACCCATCAGCCACAGGACCGACCAATTGCGGAGACACTGTTGGATCAGTCGGTGGTGTCGGGGATTGGCACCATATTTATGGCCGAGGGCCTGTTCAAACATCGCATCAGCCCCTGGCGGGCACTCGCGGAAGTACCCTTGGAACCCTTGTTAGCGAGCATCCGCGCCAATCTCATTCGCGGCGTTATCTTCCCCATGCGCGGACGGATCATTCACGTGCACGGAAAACAGGGGCAGCCGTGCGTGCGCTGCGGCGGTCCGATTGCCCGGGAACTCGTTGGGCCCCCGCTCAAAGAGCGCCCGGCATTTTTCTGCCCCTCCTGCCAACCCGAGTAACAGGCACGGCCTAACTGCGGCATCGGGAACTTGGATTTAGGCGGAAAACAAAAGCAGGGTATGTAGACCGTCTGGTCTACATACCCTGCTTCTAAAGCTTCTAGTTGTCCTACAGACGAGCGGGCATCCGATCAAACGATGCCATTTCAGCTGGGATTGTGTCTGGGATTGCGAGTCCTTCAGCGATTGCAATGCGGTCGCTGACCTCACGCAAGATCACTGACAGCGGGGTATCAAGTGCTTCACAAATGGAACCCAGCAATTCTGAGGAGGCCTCTTTTTGCCCTCGCTCAACCTCGCTGAGGTATCCCAATGAAACCCGTGCAGCCGAGGACACTTCCCGGAGCGTACGTCCCTGACGTTGCCGAGCAGTCCGTAGTACATCACCAATTTCGCGGCGTAATACCACCATGTGGCTACCTCCTTTCGTGTCCGCAATGCTAACGCAGAATTTAGTAGATCCCAAATTCAGCGGACAGCAGAGTCAAATTCTACTGCTATTACGGTAATAACAGTAACAATGCTTCCTGAGCATATCCTGAAGATTCCCACGCAGTCACCCCCACATATTGCTTGGGTGAGGTGAAAATTAGTTTCTAGGTGGCTCTACTGGGTGTAACGCGAGTTGGCACCACTTTGTTCCCACAGCGGCGCAGATCACACCTAGGCGTCGTGGCTTGGTGGGGCATCCTGCGGATCCAGCCTCTCCAATGCCAAGGCCAAGGCTGCCCGGACCGTGGCACGCCTGATATTGCTACGACAATTCTCCGGGTCCACCTTTGCAAGCACTCCAAGGCTAAGCGCCAAGGTCTCCCGCTCGTCAAACAGGCCGAGTGAAGGCCGCTGCGCAAAGCCTATGTAGACCTCCCCAACGGGGTGCCCATCTTGCGATGTTGGGCCCGCAACGCCCGTGGTCGAAATTGTGATATCGCAGTTGAGCGCCACCAGGGCCCCGTTTGCCATCTGTGTTGCTACCAGCGGGTCAATAACTGAATTGACCGCAATCAGGGCCGGATCAACTTGCAACACCGAAGTCTTCGTGTCCGTTGCATAGGTAACCAACGAGCCGCGCATCACCACAGAGGCACCCGGCACGCTAATCAGTGCATCGGCTAGGAGCCCACCGGTCAAGGACTCGGCAAATCCAATGGTCAATTTCTTTTCGGTCAGGACTTGAACTAACCGGTGCGCTACCTCATTTTCCATCAGAGTTGCGCCCTTCAACAAACGCCCTGTACCCAACAAACAAGTACTCAATACCCGTGTATACGGTTACCGCTACGGCAGCTCCCATGAGTACCGAGGCGATTACAAAGAACGCGTATGGCATCGCGGCAAGGGGCAGGAGGAAGGCGCTAATAGCGATCACCTGCAAGACAGTTTTTACCTTGCCACCGCGCGATGCCGGCAAGACCACATATTTGATGACAATGAAACGCATCAGGGTAACAATGAGTTCCCGGCCCAAAATAGCGATGGTCACCCACCACCACAGGTCCCCCAGAATCGAAAGACCAATGAGTGCTGCGCCGATCAAGACCTTGTCTGCAATCGGGTCTAAAATTTTACCCAGATCAGTGATGAGTCCCCTGGACCGGGCAAGGTAGCCGTCAAGCTTGTCCGTTGCCGCAGCAGTCACAAAGATGCCCAGCGCTATCAGCCGCCACATCACCGAATCGCCGGATTCCTGCAGCAACGCCCAAACAAACACCGGGACCATGGCGATTCTGATCATGGTCAAGATATTTGCAATATTCCACGGCGAAGCCTGCTGTGAACTGCCCTGTTGAGCGGACAATGGTCTACCTGCCTTCATTGGCTCAGCGGCAGGTTCATGCCGCCTAAGTCCTGTGGTAACTAATATTTGAATTCCGGCCACGCGCGGTAGCCGCAAAGAATTGTAGCTTCGCACCGGTTAACGTACCGGACCCGACCATCCATCATCTTCTGTGTCGGCGCTATCATGATAGTCCTGCGCGGCCTCGGGTAGGTGCCCTTCGACTCCCATTTGGTAACGATCCTCTTGGGCAGGCTGGTTTTCATTGTCAAAGACTTCAGGTTGAGGCTCGCCCCGAAGCATCGCGAGGGTTCCCGCCAGATCATCAACCTGCACCAAGACCTCACGGGCCTTGGACCCTTCCGATGGGCCCACAATTTCACGGGATTCCAACAGATCCATCAGCCGCCCGGCCTTGGCAAACCCAACCCGCAGCTTCCGCTGGAGCATCGAGGTGGATCCAAACTGAGTGTTGATCACAAGCTCGGCAGCTTGGAGCAACTCTTCTAGATCCCCACCAATATCCTCGTCAACCACGCGCTTTGGTGTAGCCACCGCTACGTCTTCGCGGTAGACCGGTTTGAGCTGCTGCTTGACGTGTTCTACAACCTGGTGAATCTCAGATTCGTTGACCCAGGCCCCCTGCACACGCATTGGTTTCGAGGCTCCCATGGGCAAGAATAATGCGTCTCCTTGCCCAATGAGCTTCTCCGCACCCGCTTGGTCCAAGACGACTCGGGAGTCGGCCAGCGAGGACGTTGCAAAGGCCAAACGCGAGGGCACGTTGGCTTTGATCAAGCCGGTAACCACATCAACCGATGGTCGTTGCGTGGCCAACACAAGGTGGATCCCAGCTGCCCGAGCCAATTGGGTGATGCGCTGAATCGAGGCTTCCACATCTCGTGGTGCAACCATCATGAGGTCGGCCAACTCATCAACCACCACGAGCAGGTACGGGTAGGGAGCTACTTTGCGCTCGGAGCCCGGGGGCGGCACAACCCGTCCCGCCCGGACCGCAACATTAAAGTCATCAATGTGTTTGAACCCGAAGAGGGCAAGATCGTCATACCGGGCGTCCATCTCCCGCACCACCCACTCGAGAGCCTCGGCGGCCTTTTTGGGGTTGGTAATGATCGGGGTGATCAGGTGGGGAATACCCTCGTAGATGGTCAGTTCAACCCGTTTGGGGTCCACCAAGACCATGCGGACCTGATCCGGGGTCGAGCGCATCAAAATAGAGGTAATCATGGAGTTCACAAAACTTGATTTACCGGCCCCGGTGGCCCCAGCAACCAAGATGTGCGGCATCTTCGCCAAGTTCGCCATGACGTATCCACCCTCAACGTCCTTGCCCACACCAATGACCATGGGGTGCTCAGACTTCCGGGCAATCGATGAGCGCAGGACATCACCGAGCATGACGGTTTCGCGGTCGGTGTTGGGGATCTCAATACCAATGGCTGATTTGCCAGGGATCGGAGACAAGATCCGCACCTCTGAGGAGGCCACCGCATAGGAAATGTTCTTAGACAGTGCGGTCACCCGCTCGACCTTCATTCCGGGGCCAACTTCAACCTCGTAGCGGGTCACGGTTGGTCCACGGGTGAATCCGGTAACGGTAGCGTCCACACCAAATTGCTCAAATACGTTGGCTAGGGCCTCAACCACACGGTCATTAGCGTCGGAGCGAGTCTTGTGCGGGGCACCGTGCATGAGGACGTCGTCCGTAGGTAACACGTAAACGGTGTCCCCCTCAAGCATTGGTTGCTCGCCGCGTGGGACCGGCGTGGTCTGAGGGGCGACCAGTTCTTTTGGTGGTGCAGGAACCGGTGGAACCGGAGTTTCTTGGAACTGCGCTGGTTGCGGCACTTGGGATTGATAGTCGACTACCTCGGTCGCTGGAGGTGACTGTGGCGCGGGCCGAACAGCGGTCTTGGGTACCTGAGGCTTGCGCACCTGGGTGGGTGGCGCGACTGGGACTTCCTGCGCCTCTTGGTCCCATACGTCATAGTCAGCCGGTGTCTCCGGCTCGGCGATCACGGCACGCATGAACGCCTCATCGCCCGCGTATCCCTCGGGCAGGATCGCAGTTGCCTCGACAGCTGAGCGCCGTGCCCTGCGGCGCGCAAAGAAACTGAGTTTGGGTCGCTTACTTACCTTGGACGCGCGTGCCGGGATCTGGTGATTTTGTACGCCGGCGGCAAATTCGAGTCCGTCCTCGTCATCAGCCGCGTCGTAACCCGGATCCTCGCGCTCGGGCGCCTCTCCAAATAGGTAGGTGCGCAGCTGGCCTAGCCGCTGCGGAACGGCGTTGAATGGCGTTTTGGTGATGACTAGGACACCGAAGAAAGCCACCAGAATCAGGATGAGGACCGCAGCAACCGGTGCAAGGCCCGCCGCTAAGGGAAATCCCAGGACCATGCCCGCAAGTCCCCCGGCCTGCGCAATATTTTCAAAGCCCTCGGTGAACCAGGGGTAGCCCAAGACCGCGTGGGCAATTCCGGTTGCAGCCAAGAGCAGGCACATCACACCAATGGTGACTCGGTGGGAACGGTCTTGGCGCCGCCGGCGAGTGAGCAGGCGAAAACCCCAAATGAAGAGAGCGATTGGCACCAGGATGGAAAGTTTTCCTACCACCGCAGTTGATACGGCATGCAGGAATGCGGCGATCGGTGTCTCAACACGGAACCACTCCGCAACGGCGGCCGCAATTCCTAGTGCGAGAAGAATAAAGCCAACCGCGTCAAGGGAGTGCTCCCGCTCCTTACGTGGTGCTTTTGGTTCCGGTTCGGGCTGCACTTTTGGAGTTGGGCGCGCGGCGCGAGGCCGCGGTGCGGCCTTACCTGCCGCTCCCCGGCCAGCTTTAGACGAGGCAGCTGGTTTAGAAGAGTTGGTGCGCGTTGCCATGAACTTTGGTTTTCCATCCCGTTGTTTTCACTGTGTGTAGGCCTGCGTGGACCAAAGCGGGCCGGCCACAGATGGATTCATTCTAGTATCTGGGCCGCCAAAACGTGGGAGTTACACCGTGACAAGGGCTAATTAAGTCGCCACCGCTGCTCTCAGCGTTTGCAGTCTACTGGGTGGTCACCGGGCTTGTCCGCGCAAATCTTCAACTACGATGCCGATATGAAGTTGACTACACCGACAACCCACTTTCAGCGTGGAAAGTTCTGGCCCACCCTCGTGGGCGCCCTGGCCGCAGTGTTATTGGTTGCGTGCACTCCAAACCCTGCGGCTCCCACCAACGTCTCCGACGGCCCCTTAGCCACTCCCCAGGTCGCTGTGCCGCCTTCGCCCACCCCGGAACCAGAGCCGGAACCGGTCCCTAGCACCTTCAATATCGCCGCAGCCGGTGATGTCTTGCCTCATATCCCCGTGTTGCAGTCCGCCAAGGTGGCCGCTGGCTACGATTTTGCGCCGATCCTTGCGGGTATTGACCCGATTATCGATCAGGCGGCGCTCGCCCTGTGTCACATGGAGGTTCCGCTGCTCGAAGAGGGGCAAAAACCTACCGGGTACCCAATGTTTGGCTCAACTCCGGTTATCGCAGATTCCCTCGCCGCTCAGGGTTGGGATGGTTGTTCAACCGCTTCTAACCACTCGGTAGACAAGGGGTTTACGGGGGTTGTCAGCACGATTGATCGTTTGGAGTCGCTGGGCATGGGGTTCACGGGAACGGCCCGAACCCAGGAGGAAGCTACCGCACAGCTCTACCGGGTCGATCATGACGATTATCAGACCGTGGTTGCGCACCTGTCCTACACCGAATGGCTTAATGGTCTTTCCAAGCCCAAGGACGCGCCGTTTGCGGTTAATATCATGGACGCCGAGGTCATCATCGCGGATGCTACGGCCGCTCGGGAGGTTGCTGATCTGGTGGTCGTGTCCATTCATGACGGAACCGAGTATCAGACCGCTCCGAACCAAAGCCAACTCGATATCGCCGCCGCTCTTGCTTATTCAGGTGTAGTTGATCTCTACATCGGTCACCATGCGCACGTTCCTCAGCCAATCGAGCTCCTGCCGGGTGGCCCGCGCCAGGAGGGCATGTGGACCGCGTATGGACTTGGCAATATGCTGTCCAACCAAAGCAAAGAGTCTTGCTGCGTGGCCCAGACTTCTAACGGTCTGATGATGCTGACACAGGTGGAACGCAATGGTGACGAGCCAGCCCGGGTCACGGGGGTTTCGTGGCGGGCGTTGACCGTGGACCGCCACGCGGGGCACCGGCTCTACGACCTCACCGAGTTGGCCGCGGCCGGGCAGGGTATGGGCAAGCTTTCTGCGGCTGAGGTTGCCGCCAGGCATGACCTCGTGGTCGCGGCCGTGGGCGATCAAGCGCCCGAGGCTCTCGATCTGCCTCAAGATGGCCACGCATCGGTGACGGTTCTCCCCCGCACGCCCTAGCAGGCCAGCCCTACTTTCCAGTAGGAAAGCCCAACTTTTGGGTGTTTCTGTGTGCGATTTTGCTGGAAAGTGGCGGGGCCGCAACACAAAAGGCTGGGCTGGATCAGAATTACCTTCTGATCAAGCCCAGCCTTACGTTTGTCACACTGTTCAAGCTTAATTTCACGATGCCGCAGCGCGATGTGTGGCTACGATGCAGCTTGCCGCGTTGTTACTCCGCGATGACTACGACCGGAACGATCATTGGCTTGCGGCGCAGACGCGTGGAAAGCCAGCGCCCTACCGTGCGGCGGATGACCTGTTGCAACTGCTTGGCATCGGCGTCGCCGGATGCAGCGGCCTGGTTAAGGGCCGCGATGATCTGCGGGCGGATGTCATCAAAGACGTGGTCTGCCTCGGCAAAGCCGCGCGCTTGAATCTGAGGGCCCGCGGTGATCTTGCCGGACTTGGCGTCGACCACTGCAAAGATGGAGACAAAACCTTCCTCGGACAGGACCCGACGGTCCTTGAGTTCAACCTCGGTGATCTCACCGACCGTGGAGCCATCGACAAAGACAAAGCCGCACGGCACCGCGCCAACAATGCTGGCTTGCCCATCGACGAGGTCAATAACAACGCCATCCTCAGCCAGAATCACGTTCTGGGCAGGCACACCGGTCTTCACGGCAAGTGCGCCGTTCGCCACCAGGTGGCGGACCTCTCCGTGAACGGGCATGACGTTCTTAGGCTTCAAGATGTTGTAGCAGTAGGTAAGTTCACCCGCACTTGCGTGCCCGGAGACGTGAACCTTGGCGTTTCCAGAGTGCACCACACGGGCACCCAAGCGAATCAGGCCGTTGATGATGCGGAAGACAGCGTTCTCGTTACCCGGGATCAGTGATGACGCCAACAGGACGGTGTCACCGTGGCCAATCGAGATCTTGTGGGTTTGGTTCGCAATCCGTGACAGCGCAGCCATAGGCTCCCCCTGGGATCCGGTGCACATCAGGACAATCTGGTTGTCCGGCAGCGAGCCCACGTCGCGCAGGTCAATCAGGACACCATCTGGGATCTTGAGGTACCCAAGATCTTGGGCAATGCCCATGTTTCGGACCATTGAGCGTCCGACCAGGACCACCCGACGGCCGTGCGCATGTGCGGCATCGAAAACCTGTTGCACGCGGTGGATGTGTGAAGCGAACAACGCCACCACAATCCGGCCCTCACAGGAGGCAAAGACCTCTGAAATAACCGGGCCAATCTCTGACTCGGAAGTCACAAAGCCCGGAACCTCGGCATTGGTCGAGTCCACCATGAACAGGTCCACACCGCGTTCACCCAACCGGGCAAAGGCGCGCAGGTCGGTGATCCGGCCGTCCATTGGCAGCTGGTCCATCTTGAAGTCACCGGTGTGCAAGATGGTTCCTGCGGGGGTGGTAACAGCAACGGCAAGCGCGTCTGGAATCGAGTGGTTTACGGCAACAAATTCACACGAGAAATCACCGAAACTGACAACTTCATCTTCACGGACCTGGTGCAGGACCGGCGTAATTCTGTGCTCTTTGAGCTTCGCCTCGATGAACGCCAGCGTGAGGCGCGAACCCACCACCGGGATGTCTGCGCGCAGACGCAGCAGGTATGGGACACCACCAATGTGGTCTTCGTGTCCGTGGGTCAAGATGATCGCTTCGATGTCATCCATCCGGTCCTTGATGTAATCAAAGTCCGGCAAAATGACGTCGACGCCCGGCTGATTGTCCTCTGGGAAGAGAACGCCACAGTCGATGATGAGCAGGCGGCCCTGGTATTCGAGCACAGCCATGTTGCGCCCAATTTCGCCCAAACCACCAAGGGCTACAACACGAAACGCGTTCGACGCTAGTGCGGGTGGCAACGATAATTCTTGTTGTGATTGACTCACTAAGCCTCCAGGCCTAAAGGTAAGCAACGCGGCTGTGCCAGTTAAAGTCCAAAGCGCTTAAGTGCGCTAGTAACTACCGCGATTTCAGCTTCTGAGGCGCCCACCTGTGGCAGGCGCAGGGTGTCGGTTGGGATCAGGCCCAACTCTTTCAGGGCCGCCTTGACCATGACCACTCCCGCACCCGAGCCCATGATGGCCTCAATGATCGGCAGGAGCCGGTGTGCGGCGGCGATGGCATCTTGGTGACGCCCGGCCGCAAAGGCGGTTGAAATCTCGACCAGGGTTGGGGTGGCTACGTGGGATACCACGGAGACAATACCAACCGCGCCGAGGGATAAGAATGGTAAGAACAGGCCGTCGTCACCGGAGTACCAAACGAGGTCCGTTGCGGCCATGTTTACGGCTGCGGTACCTACGTCACCGGTTGCGTCTTTAACGGACGTAATGTTCTTGTGGGCGGCCAACCGCTCATACGTTGGCGTCGCAATGCGAACACCTGAGCGACCGGGAATGTCATACAGCATGACCGGTAGGTCGGTTGCGTCAGCAATGGCTTCCATGTGTGCCGCCAAGCCTGCTTGGGACGGCCGTGAGTAGTACGGGGTGACAGCAAGGATTCCGTGCGCACCGGCCGCGGTGGCCTGCTCGGCCATACGGACCGCATGGCGGGTGTCATTGGAGCCTGCGCCAGCCAAGATCGCGGCGCGGTCCCCGACTGCCTCGGCGACGGCCTGGACGAGTTCGAACTTCTCGGGAGCGTGCGTGGTTGGTGCCTCGCCGGTTGTGCCGTTTAAGACAATGCCGTCGTTCCCCTGGTCAACCAAGTGCTTGGCTAGGTTGACCGCGGAGTCAATGTCAATTGCCCCATCCTTGTGAAAGGGGGTCACCATTGCGGTAAGGACTGCGCCAAAGGGGGCGGAAGAATCAAACGTAGCTGCCATGGAACAAACTTACCGTGTCAGAGTCAAACAATGGTTATCTTGTCCACGGAGTTTGCCATAGTGTCCGGAATATCACGTACGCAGGTACTCAAGGATGGCAAATTCCAGGCCGGTTTTTGACTTCTGCCACCCGGTCGCAGGTTCCCGCTGCGTTAGCGTCCACTGATTTGGAATCTGCGGCGCATAGGAATCACCCTCGATGGCTGCGTTAATGACCGTCACCACGAGCCGCTCAGCGCGGTCCATGAATTGATCATAGATAGCCGCGCCGCCCATGACCCAGATGGTCGACGGGACTTGGTCAACATCGCTGGTTGCTGCCGCCACAGCTTCCTCGATCGATGCAACAAGCGTTGCACCGGGGGCGCTGAAACTGGAATCTCTCGAGATCACAATGTTGGTGCGGCCGGGAAGCGGGCGGGCTTTTTGCGGCAAGGACTGCCACGTCTTACGTCCCATAATGACCGGGGCGCCCATGGTGGTGGCCTTGAAATGCGCAAAGTCCTCAGGAATATGCCAGGGAATGCTCTCGTCCGCGCCGATCACACCCGCCATGGTTTGGGCCCAGATCATAGCGATCCGGGAAGCAATTTGCGGTCCGCTCACACCGACACCTTCGCCTTAATAGCGGGATGGTGCTGGTAGTTTTCCAACTGAATATCATCAAAGGTGTAGTCAAAGATGGAAGCTGCCTTGTTGAGCTTCAGGGTTGGGAATGGGAACGGGGTGCGTTCGAGTTGCTCAGTGACCTGCGTGAGGTGGTCTGCGTAAATGTGGCAATCGCCGCCGGTCCAGATAAAGTCCCCTACCTCGAGGCCAACTTGCTGGGCCACCATGTGCGTCAGCAGCGCATAGGAGGCAATATTGAATGGCACGCCCAGGAATAGATCCGCTGAGCGTTGGTACAGCTGGCAGGACAGTTTGCCGTCCGCCACGTAGAACTGGAAGAAGGCGTGGCAGGGCATGAGCGCCATCTTGTCCAGCTCGGAGACATTCCAGGCTGACACAATCATGCGCCGCGAGTCCGGGTCCGCCTTGAGCGTTTCAAGCACTTGGGCGATCTGATCGATATGCCCACCGTCGGGGGTGGGCCACGACCGCCACTGCACGCCGTAGACCGGGCCTAGGTCCCCGTGTTCGTCGGCCCATTCGTTCCAGATCCTAATACCGTTTTTCTGCAACCAGGACACGTTGGATTCGCCACGCAAGAACCACAGGAGTTCGCCCACCACGGACTTAAAGTGGACGCGCTTGGTGGTGATGAGGGGAAATCCCGCGCTCAAATCGAAGCGCATTTGATGCCCAAATAGGCTGGTGGTGCCGGTTCCGGTCCGGTCCGCTTTCGCGGTACCTGCAGCCAGTGTGTGGCGCAGTAAGGATTCATATTCGGTGTTCATCGTTACTCCGGTTGCGATAGTTGATCACAGGCTAACAAACTTAGTCTTATAACAGTGCCCTCGTCCGTACCACGATTTGTTGTCATCCCGTAGGTAGACCGTGCACTTAGATTCCCATTGGTTAGTCGGGTACCCTGAATTTGGCTCACATTCGATTGAGCCCATGCAACGTGGCTTTTGGCCGTTACGGTAGGAAATTCATTTCATGGTGCTGTTCACAGATCAAGCAGACGTCTCCGTTCGTCCGGCGATTGTCTCAGATGCCGAGTTTTACGCCAAAGTCCAATTGGCCGCTTGGGGCTTGTCGCACCGCGAAGCTCTTGGGCAAGAGATCTTGGATCAGTTTGATGAAGCAGCCATAGCGGCCCAATGGCAAACGGCAATCTCGACTCCTCCCGGCGCGCAGTTCGCACTGTTCACCGCGTTAGCAAAGGACCAGGTAGTCGGCTTTGCCGCCGTGAGCCCGGGCACGATTGTTGCGCTCGAGGTTGCCCCCCGGTTCCAGCGTCAAGGTCACGGTTCCAGGTTGTTGTCCGCAAGCGTTGACCGGCTGCGCCGCGATGGAGCAGAAGCTGTCAGCACCTGGATTTTGACCACCAACGAACCGCGCAAGTCGTTCTTTGGCTCGGCCGGTTTAGGTCCCGATGCCCGAGTACGGACCCTTGGTATTACTTCCGATCACACGGCTCAAGAGGAACGCTGGAGCGCGGCCTTCTAGCGGGAAGTTGCGCGGAAGAGCTTTGCTGCCTGCCGCAGTGCCTGGCGGGCTCGCTTGCGGTCCCCCGCTGCGTCGTAACCAAAACCAAGCTGAAACCATGCCTGCCAAGAGCCGGGGTGATCTTCAACCACTTGGCGGAGCCCTACAAACTCCGCATCGGCGGCCGCCCGGTCGATTCTCCCGCCGGGAGACCGGGGTAGCTCGTCTTGGCGTAGCTCGCCGCGCTGCGCCAACACGTTCGCCATTTTTTGGACGGTTGCCGCCAGTTGCCATTCCTTGCCGAGGATTGACACACCGATCACCATGGTGATAGCGACTCCGGTAGCCAGGGCAATAGCGATTGGTTCACCCGTCTGGAACATGGCTACCACGCGGACACCAATTGCCCAGACAAAGATGCCCAGCAAAACGGTGACCGCAACCGGCCCGGCAAGAGATTTCAGGCGCATGTCACGCTCCGACTCGTGTAGATAGACATTGTTCGGCCAAGTGGGGCATGTGCGGGAATTTTAGGAAAGGTCGAGTAGGTTTTCTAGCCCGACGGTCAGCCCCTCATGGCTGGTGGCTTCACGGATACCCAGGAGGACTCCGGGCATGAACGAAACCCGGGCAAATGAATCCTGGCGAATGCTCAGTTGTTCACCGGGGTTACCCAGCAGAATTTCCTCGTGGGCAACCAGACCGCGTAGTCGGACCGCGTGTACGCGGATACCTTCAATGTCGGCGCCGCGTGCCTCAAACCCGTGCTCGGTTGCGTCCGGGCTCGGAGCAACTCCTGCCTCGCGCCGGACGGCGGCCATAGCCTGGGCGGTGTGGGTTGCGGTTCCCGAGGGTGCATCGACTTTATCCGGGTGGTGCAACTCGATGATCTCCGCGGATTCGAAGTATTTGGCGGCCTTGGCGGCAAAGGTCATTGCAAAGACTGCGCTCAACCCAAAGTTTGGAGCGATCAGTACGCTCAGTCCGCGGCCGTCAGCGGCTAGGTGCTCGGATACCCGGGACCGGCTCTCATCAGTCCAACCGGTTGTGCCTACGACCGCACGGATGCCAAGGTCGATCAAGTGGTGAACATTGTCCTCGGTGACGCTAGGAACGCTAAAATCTACGGCTACGTGGGCACCCGAGGCAGCCAGTTCAGCAAGGTCATAACCGGCGTCGAGGGCGGCAACGAGTTCCATATCCGGGGCATCGGTTACTGCTGCGCACACGGTCTGTCCCATGCGACCTGCCGCGCCCAGAACCGCAACCTTAATTTTCTGTCCCATGAATTGCCCTCTTTGCCGTAACGATTGAAATAGGTCGTGTCAAAACGTGCTGTGACCCCGCATGCTGCGGCGTCTGAAAAACATGATTGTCATAAAACCATAAAACACAGGGCGGAACGCACAGTCATGCTGCGATCCGCCCTGGTCAAAACTTTTGGGGCTAGCCCCCAAATGGTCCCACTCGAACCTGCGAACGTGGCCGACTAGCCAAGTCTATTGCAAGTTCTTGTACCTCTTGCGCGGTCACAAAGCCGATCCGGTCAAGTGACTCTTGGAGAGACAACAGTTCACCGGTAACCAGCTCCGAACGTCCCAAGCGGTTCATCCGAGAACCAGAGTCCTCAAGTCCCAGAACCAGTCCGCCACGAAGTTGGCCCTTGGTACGGGTCAATTCATCTTCGGTAATGCCGGATTCGCACAACTTTTCCAGCTCGGTCACCATGAGGTCGGCTACCTCATCCACGCGTGATGGTGCACACCCTGCGTAGAGCCCAAAGGTACCCGCACCCACGTGCGAGCTGCCAAAGCAGTAGGTCGAGTATGCCAACCCGCGGCGTTCCCGGATCTCTTGGAACATCCGAGAGGACATTCCGCCACCCAAAATGGCGCTCAAAACTGAAAGCTGAAACCTTCTTGGGTCGGTAGCGCTCAGACCGGTTGAACCAATAATAATATTGGCCTGTTCAACCGGACGGTTGATGACAACCTCGCGAGAAGCGGTTCCCAGTCCCACAATCTCACTTGTGTCACGGCGGGGCCGTGGTGTGCGACCGGGATCAAGTTCCCATCCACCGGAGACCAAAGCGTTGGAAACTTGGTTGCACAACTCTTCGTGATTGATAGAGCCAGCACCGGTGACAACGAGGGTTTCCGGTCGGTAATGCTCTTGATAGTGACTCCATACGGCGCTGCGGGGAACGTCCGTGATGGTCTGTGCGGTTCCACCGATTGGCCTACCCAGATCGTGTCCGGCTAGCACAACGGCGGAGAATTCTTCATGGACCAGATCCCCGGGGTCATCCTCGGTCATGGCCAGTTCTTCCAGGATGACACCGCGCTCGGTTTCGAGTTCGCCGTGGTCGATCCTGGCACTGGTAATCATGTCGGTAATGACGTCGACTGCCATTGGCAGGTCCGAGTCTAGTACGCGGGCGTAGTAGCAGGTGCTTTCTTTACCGGTTGCCGCATTGGCTTCTCCCCCAACGGCGTCAAACGCCTGGGCGATGTCCATTGCGGAGCGCCGTGCAGTGCCCTTAAAAAGTAAGTGCTCAAGGAAGTGGGTTGAGCCAAAGTGGCCATCGGTTTCATCACGCGAACCCACCCCAACCCAAGCTCCGACAGTTGCGGAGCGTTGACCTGGCATATGTTCGGTGACAACCCGGACCCCGCCGGGCAGGATGGAGCGACGAATTGTCGCCCCATCCTGCTCAGCGGTTAGCTCATTTTCCGGGTTTCCGGATGAAAGGAGCGGAAGTTCCCACACGTCAGGCGTCAGCCTGCTCAGCGGTTGCCTCGTCCTCGTCAACGATCGCGTGGAGCGAAAGCTTGCCACGTGGATCGATTTCCGCAATTTCAACTTGAATCTTCTGGCCCACGGAGACAACGTCATCGACGTTCTCTACGCGCTTACCACCAACCAGCTTGCGGATCTGGCTGATGTGCAGCAGACCGTCACGTCCCGGTGCCAGGGAGATGAATGCACCGAAGGTTGTGGTCTTGACCACGGTTCCAACGAAACGTTCACCAATCTCTGGCACGTGTGGGTTAGCAATCGCGTTGATCGCTGTACGGGCTGCTTCTGCCGATGGGCCGTCAACCGCACCAATGTAAACCGTTCCGTCATCTTCAATTGAGATGTCGGCTCCGGTGTCCTCTTGGATCTGGTTGATCATCTTACCCTTTGGCCCAATGACCTCACCGATCTTGTCCACTGGGACCTTGACCGCAATCACGCGTGGTGCGTGTGCGCTCATGTCGTCAGGGGTGTCGATCGCTTCGTTCATGACCTCAAGGATGGTCAGGCGAGCATCGTGTGCCTGCGACAACGCGCCGGCTAGAACTGATGCTGGTAGGCCATCAAGCTTGGTGTCGAGCTGAATCGCCGTGATGAAGTCCTTGGTTCCGGCAACCTTGAAGTCCATATCGCCAAAGGCATCCTCGGCTCCCAGAATGTCGGTCAGGGCAGCGTAACGGGTTTCGCCGTTCACGGTGTCTGAGATCAATCCCATTGCGATACCGGCAACTGGGGCGCGCAGCGGCACACCAGCGTTCAGCATGGCAAGGGTAGATGCACAAACGGATCCCATGGAGGTTGAGCCGTTTGAGCTCAGTGCCTCGGAAACCTGACGGATTGCGTAAGGGAATTCCTCACGGGTTGGCAACACTGGAACCAGTGCGCGCTCGGCAAGTGCACCGTGACCAATTTCCCGACGCTTTGGGCTACCTACGCGGCCGGTTTCACCGGTTGAGTAAGGTGGGAAGTTGTAGTTGTGCATGTAACGCTTGCGGGTCTCAGGACCGAGCGAGTCAATCTGCTGCTCCATCTTGAGCATGTTCAACGTGGTGATACCCAAGATCTGGGTTTCGCCGCGCTCGAACAGGGCAGAACCGTGTACGCGAGGAATGACCTCTACCTCGGCGGAAAGGGTACGGATGTCGGCTAGGCCGCGTCCGTCGATCCGCACGCCGTCGGTCAGAACACGCTGACGGATGTGGTGCTTGGTCAGTGCCCGGATTGAAGCGGAGATTTCCTTGTCTCGGTCACCGAACTGTTCGCTCAACGCGGCAAGTGCCTGTTCCTTGATCTCGTCAAGGCGAGTCTCGCGGGTCTGCTTGTCGGCGATGGTCAACGCCTGCGCGAGGTCAGTGCTGGACTGAGCCGCAACCGCCTCGTAGACGTCATCCTGGAAGTCCAAGAAGACCGGGAATTCAGCAACTGGCTTTGCGGCCTGAGCTGCAAGCTCGCTCTGTGCCGCGCACAGGGCTGCGAGGAAAGGCTTGGAGGCTTCGAGACCTTCGGCAACTACTGCCTCGGTTGGTGCGGTGGCACCATCCTTGATCAGGTTCCAAGAGTCGTCGGTGGCTTCTGCTTCAACCATCATGATGGCGATGTCGTCGCCAACAACACGACCGGAAACTACCATCTCAAAGACGGCACGTTCCTTGTCGGAGTACTTAGGGAAAGCAACCCACTGGTCATCAATCAGCGCCACGCGTACACCGGCTACCGGACCTGAGAAAGGCAGGCCTGAGAGCTGAGTGGACATGGATGCGGCGTTGATTGCCAGTACGTCGTAGGCGTCGTCTGGGTGACTTGACATCACCGTAACGACAACCTGAACCTCGTTGCGCAGACCCTTGATGAAGCTTGGGCGCAGCGGACGGTCAATCAGGCGGCAGGCAAGAATAGCCTCGGTCGAGGGACGTCCTTCACGGCGGAAGAATGACCCCGGGATACGGCCAGCGGCGTACATACGCTCTTCAACGTCAACCGTCAGCGGGAAGAAGTCGAACTGGTCTTTTGGCTGCTTACCCGCGGTCGTTGCGGAAAGTAGCATGGTCTCACCGTCAAGGTAAGCTGCAGCGGAACCTGCTGCTTGACGTGCAAGGCGTCCGGTTTCAAACCGAACAGTGCGCTTGCCAAAGCGACCATTATCAATAATAGCCTCGGCAAATTGAATTTCTGGACCCTCCATTGAGCGTCCTCCGTTTCTCAAAGGGCTCACGCACAGCGTTCTGGCGGTCTTCGATCGAGATCCACGGAGCTTTGGCATTACTGCCTTTTAAGAGCCGGAGACCACTACCGAGGACCGAACGAGATTGTTGATCGCGAGCCGGTGGTGAAAGGTGGTGTGACTAGCCAAAAAGTTTTTTGGCTTGAGAACTGAACCAGCCCGGCCCCCATGTGGGAACCGAGCTGGTGAGTAAAAGCTTAGCGGCGCAGGCCTAGACGTTCAATCAGTGAACGGTAGCGCACTACGTCTACCTTCTGCAGGTAGCCAAGAATACGACGGCGCTGACCTACAAGAAGCAGCAGACCGCGACGGCTGTGGTGGTCGTGCTTGTGACCCTTGAGGTGCTCATTCAGGTCGTTGATGCGCTGAGTAAGTAGTGCAACCTGGACCTCTGGCGAACCAGTGTCTGACTCGTTTGCACCATACTCGGCAATGATGGACTTCTTTACTTCTGGAGTGAGCGGCACGGCTCTCCTTCTGGGTAGTTGCGCGGCGCGACGGGGCATATCCACCCGTGCACTCTCAAACCGCGGCCGATCTAACGGCTGTAAAAGTCTATCAGCAGATTGAAAGACGTAGCGCACCCTTGCCTTGCCAATCAGCGTGAGTACCGTCACGGCCGGTGCGGCACCTAACGCAGGATGATCCGGGCTTGGTCGACATCCAGCGTCATCTGCTCGATCAATGCCTCCATCGAATCAAACCGCAAGGTCGGACGCAGGCGCTGGACAAACTCGACAATAACTTCCGTGTAGTAGAGCTCAAGCCCTTTTCGGTCAATCACGTAGGATTCGACGCGGCGCTGGGCACCATCGAAGGTTGGGTTAGTCCCCACCGAAATAGCGGCCGGCATGTTCTGTAAGGACCGTTCCGAGCCAACCACGGAGACCCAGCCCGCGTAGACGCCGTCGGCCGGAACCATACCGTCTGAATCTTGGCTCATGTTGGCGGTTGGAAACCCTAACTCGCGCCCACGAGCGTCACCGTGCACCACGGTTCCGCGCATGCGGTGATTGCGACCAAGCAGCTGGGTGACCGCGCCCATCTCCCCGCCAAACACCAACTGGCGCACAACGGATGAACTCCACCGTTCTCCTCCGGATGGGGCGCCGTAATCATCGACCACGTCAACCTCAAACCCGAGTTCGGCGCCGAGCGCTTCTAGGGTCGCCAGGTCCCCGGCGTTGTCTTTTCCAAACCGAACGTCACGGCCAATCACCACCATTTTGGCGTCCAGAAGGTCAACCAAATAGGTGCGGGCAAATTCTCGCGGCGATAACTTTGCAAACTCGAGGGAATACGAAAGCACCACGGTCGCATCCAGACCTGCCTGTTCCATGAGCTCAAGCTTGTCGGTGAGTCCGGTCAAAATGGGCGCTGCGGTTTGCGGTTTATGCACGAGGGCCGGGTGCGGATCAAAAGTCAACGCAACCGCTGCCCCACCAAGTTCCTGAGCACGGGAAATAACCCGGTCAAAAACGAACTGGTGCCCGCGGTGCACACCGTCAAAGTTCCCAATGGTGACCACGCTCGGACCAAAATCTTGCGGGACACTTGCTGCGTCAATCCACTTATACACGCTTAGCTCCTGAACTAAAGTATTGAACCGCGCAGCTATTGGGCCGCTGCAAGCACCAAAACTGGTCGGGCCTTCGACCCGTCATCTGCCAGAACTGCAACCAATTCGCCCTGCGGGCTGATCCCCGCATAGGTAACGGTGCCGGAATTCTTTGTACCCGCCTCGCGCGCAAGCGCGGTCAGCCGTTGGCCATAGCCCACAGCCGTAACTTCTTGTGTGCTCAACTCGCGCACCGCCATGATCGCACGGGCGGCATCGGCAAGCGGCAGCACGGAGATAGCTGGTTGCGCATCCCCGTCATCAGCGAGGAGTTCCTGTTGTAGTTGCTCGAGCGTACGCGCCGTTTCCAAGAGGTACCCACCCACCCTGGTCCGGCGCAGCGCCGTGAGGTGTCCGTGCGTTCCCAAGTGGGCGGCGAGATCCCTTGCCAAAGCTCGCACGTATGTTCCCGAGGACACGGTAACCACACAGTCGACATCAATCGCAGGCCCAAACTCGGCCGCAACCGGGCGCACATCCGTGATTGCAAACTCACTTACGGTCACGGGGCGGGCTGCAAGTTCAACTACTTCGCCCGCACGCACGCGGTCGTAGGCGCGCTTGCCGTCGACCTTGATTGCGCTCACTGCACTTGGGATCTGCATGATGTCACCGGTCAGGTGGAGCGCTGCAGCGCTCACCTCAGCGACCGTTAGCTCACCCGGATCGCTGACCTGCGTGATGTCACCTTGGGCGTCTTCGGTGGTGGTCGCGGCGCCCAACCTAATGGTCGCAAGGTATTGCTTGTCGGCCCCAACGATATAGGTCAACAACTTGGTCGCTTTGCCAATACCTATCACTAGGACACCGGTTGCCATGGGGTCAAGCGTTCCCGCGTGTCCCACCTTGCGGGTCGCGGCGATCCCGCGCATCTTACCGACCACGTCATGGCTGGTAAACCCCTGTGGCTTATCAACGATCACTAGGCCATCTGGGGCCGGGGCGCGCTTAGAAGACCGGCCGCGTGCCGGCGGGGTTTGTGTCATCTGTTTTGGTCAGTCCGCTGTTTCTTCGTCTGCATCTTTACGGTATGGGTCGGCTTCACCGGCGTGAGACTTGCCCGCACGCAGCGCCTGGAGTTCCGCGTCACAACGCTGCGCCTCATGCAGGGCCTTGTCGAAGTTGGCGGCATTCTCCGGAACGGAGTCCAAGTAGAAGTCAATGGTAGGGGTCAGGCGCGTTCCTACCTGCTTACCTACCTCAGAACGAATGAGACCCTTGGCGCTTTCGAGTGCCGCTGCGGTGTTCACGCGGTCTTCTTCATCGCCAAAGACCGTGTAAAACACGGAGGCGCTTTGGAGGTCACCGGTTACCTTGACCTCGGTTACGGTTACAAAGCCGAGGCGGGGATCTTTGATTTTGGTGTCAAGCATTTGTGCAACGATGACCTGGATACGTTCGGCCATCTTGCGTGCGCGGGGGTGGTCAACCATGAGGTGATCCTTTCCAATGTGTCCTGTTTCTACAGTAGCGGCTATGCCGCTACTAGGACGCGGTGTGGGCAATGATGTGTGGGGCGCAGCTAAGTTTAGCTAACGCCCCACACATCATTATTTCAAGTTCTGTCCGGTATTACCGGGCAGGGTGAGTGCTACTTACGTGGGATCTCACGCATTTCCCAGGTCTCAATGATGTCCTCGGGACGCAGGTCGTTGAACGACCCAAGACCGATTCCACACTCGAAGCCCTCGCGGACCTCGGTTGCGTCATCCTTGAAACGCTTGAGCGACTCAATCGAAAGGTTGTCACCGATAACCACACCGTCACGCAGAACGCGTGCCTTGGAGTTACGGCGGATCTCACCACTACGAACGAGTGATCCAGCGATGTTACCGAACTTGGATGACCTAAAGACCTCACGGATCTCTGCGGTTCCCAGCTGGGCTTCTTCGTATTCTGGCTTAAGCATGCCCTTGAGCGATGCCTCAACGTCGTCGATTGCTTGGTAAATAACCGAGTAGTACCGGATATCTACGCCTTCGCGCTCAGCCAGGTCGGTTACCCGCTCGGCTGGCTTGACGTTGAAGCCGATGATGATCGCGTTATCCACGGTTGCGAGGTTAACGTCGTTCTGCGTGATCGCACCAACACCGCGGTGGATGATCCGCAAGTCGACTTCGTCGCCCACGTTGATCTTGAGCAGTGCGTCCTCAAGCGCCTCAACGGCACCGGAAACGTCACCCTTAAGCACGAGGTTGAGGGTTTCAACCTTGCCCTGCTCAAGCGCTTGAGCAAAGTCTTCCAGGCTGATGCGCTTGCGGCGCTTAGCCAAGAGTGCGGCCCGCTCGGCAGCTTCACGCTTCTCACCGATCTGACGAGCAGTGCGGTCGTCCGGAGCTACCAAGAAGGTATCTCCAGCGCGTGGCACCGAGGTCAGACCAAGGACCATGACCGGACGTGCCGGGGTGGCCTCGTCGAGCGCGTTGCCGTGCTCATCGAACATGGCACGAACACGTCCGTGTGCGGTTCCGGCAACAATTGAGTCACCAACGCGCAGCGTTCCGGACTGAACCAGAACGGTTGCAACGGCTCCGCGGCCCTTGTCCAAGTTAGCTTCAACGGCTACACCGCGAGCGTCCTTGTCAGGGTTGGCACGTAGGTCGAGCGCTGCGTCAGCGGTCAACAGTACGGATTCGAGCAGTGCATCCATACCCATGAGTTGCTTAGCGGATACGTCTACGAACATGGTGTCGCCACCGTATTCCTCAGCAACCAAGTTGTATTCGGTCAACTGCTGACGGATCTTGGCCGGGTTGGCCGCGTCCTTATCAACCTTGTTCACCGCTACCACGATTGGTACGCCAGCTGCCTGAGCGTGGTTGATGGCCTCAACCGTCTGCGGCATGACACCGTCATCGGCTGCAACAACGAGGATCGCAATGTCAGTGACCTGAGCACCACGTGCACGCATGGCGGTAAACGCCTCGTGACCGGGGGTGTCAATGAAGGTCAGTGCGCGGTCATCGCCCTCTGCGGTGATGAGGTGGACCTGGTAGGCACCGATGTGCTGGGTAATACCGCCGGCCTCGCCCGCTCCAACGTCAGCCTTACGGATGGCGTCAAGCAGACTCGTCTTACCGTGGTCAACGTGACCCATGACGGTAACGACCGGTGGACGCGCCTTGAGGTCTTCATCGGTCTCTTCCGCTTCTTCAGCTTCGAGGTCGATTGCAAACCCGCCAAGGAGCTCGCGGTCTTCTTCTTCTGCGGAGACCATTTCAATGACGTACCCGAGCTCTACCCCGAGCAGACCAAAGGTGTCTTCATCGAGGGACTGGGTTGCGGTTGCCATTTCACCGAGGTGGAACAGGACCGTAACCAAGCTTGCTGGGTTCGCATCAATCTTGTCAGCGAAATCGCTCAGTGATGAGCCGCGACGCAGACGCACTGGCGTGGAGCCATTGCCGCGTGGCACCTGCACGCCACCCAGTGAGGGGGCCTGCATCTGCTCAAACTCTTGACGCTTGGCGCGCTTTGACTTGCGTCCGCGAACGGGACGGCCTCCTGCACGACCAAAAGCACCGGCTGTTGTACCGCGACCACCTGGGCCCGGACGGCCACCGCCACCTGGACGACCTGGGAAACCGCCGCCTGCACCGGCTGGGGCGCCACCCGGAGCTCCGCCTGGACGGCCGCCACCCGGAGTGAATCCGCCGCGACCGCCTGGACGACCGCCTGCTGGGGCACCTGCTCCCCCGGCTGCGCCCGCTCCGGCACGGTCACCTGGACGTGGCGTGTTGCTACGGGTAGGCATCATGCCTGGGTTTGGGCGTGGGCCACCTGCGCCTGGGCGCGGGGCACCCGGACGTGGAGCGCCTGGACGCGGTGCGCCCGGGCGTGGACCGCCGGTGCGCTCCGGCGCTGGTGCACCTTCGGTTTGGCCGTGACCACGGGCTGGACCCTGGTTACGGTCTGGACGGTCGCCACGGTCTGGGCGTTGGCCCGGACGTGGCATACCCTGCGCGGTTGCAAATGGGTTATTGCCTGGACGGCCACCTCGTGGCTGTCCCCCCGGACGTGGCGCGCCCGGACGTGGGGCGCCCGGACGTGGGGCGCCGGAACGTGGCATACCTTGGGCGGATGCGAACGGGTTGTTACCCGGACGCGGCCCTGCGGCGCGTGGTGCATCGGCATCTGCGGCCGGTGTCTGCGCTGCCGGCGCAGCCTGCTCGGAAGCCGGAGCTTCGGTCGCGGCTGGCTTGGCTGACGCTGGCTTCGCGCCTGGCTTTACTCCGGTTGGCTTAGCAGCTGCAGGCTTAGCCGCAGGTTCTGCCGCTTCAGGAGCCGACGCCTTTGCAGGGGCAGGCTTTTCCGTAGCTGGCTTAACTGCTGTCGGCTTGGCAGCGGATGGCTTGGCCGCTGGCTTGGCAGCTGGCTTGCTACCGGCTGGCTTAGCCTCAGCCTTTGCGGTTGACTTTGGTGCTGCTTTTGCGGGTGCTTTAGCTTCCGGCGCTGCTTTTTCAACAGCCGGAACAGCATCGCGCAATTTGCGCGCAACGGGCGCTTCAATCGTTGACGATGCCGAACGGACGAACTCTCCAAGTTCAGTCAGCTTGGACATGATCGTCTTACTTTCCACACCGAGCTCTTTCGCGAGCTCATAGACGCGGATCTTAGCCACAACTCTCCAGTCTCGGTCCATCCCGAGACTGGGAGGACCATCGTTAGTTACACGGACTCATCGCTGAGTTCTCATCGGGTGCCCATCGGCCTTTTACCCGCTTCCTTATCGATGTTTGAAACACCTTGCAGGCACGGACCTGCAAGGTTCTTGTGTATATCTGCCCTAATCATTATCGGCTCCCGCCAAAGCGATTGCCATATTATTTACTAGGGAGACATCAAGTTTAGGTGCGCCCCGAAAGGCGCGTTCAAATGCCCTACGGTCTAGGGCACGTTGCATGCAACTCATGCGCTCATGCAGCCACGCACCTCGGCCACCGACGCGGCGACCATAGTCTGGAGCTACTTGAGAAGTGGGGCCGGAATCAATACGCACAAACCTTAAGAGTTGGCTTTGTTGATCCTGGCTCCGACAGCCAATACACGTCCTAGTAGGAACCTTTGCCAAGTCAGGTGCTGAGCAGGGCGCCGAATCTTCGACGCGGTGCGGCAATAACTGGTTGGGCAAAGTCACGAAGTGATTGTTCCGATACTGATAGACGACGGCAAATTAGCAAAAAACTAGACTCACATGAAGGCACACGAAAAATGAGGACCTGAGCCAGTTTCTCTTATTTTAGCGCGTTTAGGCGCCAGATGTTAGTGGTACGCGCCCCAGTTGGGGCGCGTCACTATCACCGCAATTTTCAAACCTAGTCTTCGTCGTCGCCGCTATCGGACCGGATGTCAATCTTCCAGCCGGTCAGTTTCGCGGCAAGACGGGCGTTCTGGCCCTCTTTACCAATCGCGAGTGACAACTGGTAATCCGGCACAATGACCCGAGCCAGCTTCATTGATTCATCAAGAATGGTGACTGAACTCACCGATGCTGGCGATAGGGCCGATGCAATGAACCGTGCAGGGTCTTCCGTGTAGTCGACGATGTCGATTTTCTCGCCGTGCAGCTCGGCCATGACGGCCCGTACACGTTGACCCATTGGGCCGATGCAGGCTCCCTTTGCGTTCAGGCCTGCCACGCGGGTGCGCACCGCCATCTTGGTGCGGTAGCCAGCCTCACGCGCGATCGCAACGATTTCAACCGTGCCATCGGCAACCTCTGGAACCTCGAGCTCGAACAAACCACGCACGAGGTTGGGGTGGGTACGGCTCAAGGTAATAGCCGGACCGTTCATGCGCCGGGTGACCTCTACGATGTAGGCACGTAGCCGCTCACCGTGACGGTACTTTTCGGTTGGTACCTGCTCGTGCTCGGGAAGGACCGCTTCGGTGCCTCCGAGATCAACGTGAACAACCCGCGGGTTGGGACCCTGCTGAATGACTCCGGAGATGAGTTCGCCCTCTTTGTCCCGGAACTGCCCGAGCACTTGGTCATCCTCAGCATCACGCAGGCGCTGGAAAATGACCTGGCGCGCGGTTGCGGTTGCTACGTGGCCAAAGTCTTTCGGGGTGTCATCAAACTCTTGGCCGTAGGTGCGCACGGCGGGGATGTAGTTCCCCTCCTCGTCCTCACCTGCTGGCTCAACTTCAATCTCTTCTTGCGCCCAGACCGTCACCTTGCCGTTGCGCTTGTCTACCTCAACTCGCGCATGGCGGTAAGCATCCGGAGTGCGTTGGTAGGCCACCGTTAGCGCCTGCTCAATGGCAGAAACCAGGATGTCTAGGCTGATCTCACGCTCACGTTCGAGTAAGCGCAGTGCTCCCATATCAATTTCCATGTCAGCCCTCGTCTTCTAGATCAGACGCCAACTGCGCCTGGTCATCAAAATCTTCATCTTGTACTTCTTCTAGTCGTTTGAGCTCTACCTCAACTTGCGCCTGGCGCACAGTCTCAAGGGCGACTTCACGGCCCTGCTCAAACGTTAGTGTCGAATCATTTACCGCTACTAGGCGCTCGGTAAATTTGGTGCCATCCGTCAAAGTCACGCGGATGAGGCGGCCGGTTGCCCTGGCAAAGTGCCGCTCGGTCTCAAGCGGCCGAGTTGCCCCAGGGCTAGAAACTTCTAACGTGTAGGCGCTGGCTAGCCACTTGACTTCGTCAAGTGCGGCAGAGATGAGCTGGGTTGCTTCCGCAACCTGGTCCAACGTAACTGAACCCCGGGTGGTACCGGGCAGGTCAATCAGCACCCGCACGACCGATGATTTGCCAGCCTTGGTGATGGATACTTCCTCAAGGAAGAGCCCGGCTTGTTCTACTACCGGCCGCAGACTCTCCTCGAGCAATTGCGGGGAGGATGACGTGGTCAATTTTTCTCCTGTCGACTCGGATGGTCTACCGGCAGAAAAGGGACCGGTATGAATTTGTCTATCCCTAACATTACCGAGTCCCGGGGCACTTATTCGACCAATTAGCCTCGGTTTACATCTAACGTGGTGAAAATCCCACTTATATTTGCCGTGCATGGAACAATTTGAGGTGATGTCCAAAAAGTTAGCGCGCCGCGCACCCCTTACACCGCAGCACACCAATACCTCAGGATTAGCCACTAGGCTGCGCTTCTGGGGTGCCGGTGTTCTGACCGTAGCACTTCTAACAGGTTGCGGACTACGCCTTGAAACCACGGTTCCCCAACCGATTGTGCCGGATGCGAACGAACTGTCACGCCAAGCAATGGTGAACGACTTCGTGCTGATCCAACAAGATGCGCGGTCAACGTTAGAAGCGGGCACGCTCGATGCTGCCGCAACCGCAACGCTGACGGCGGTCCTTGACCGCAACGCACAGTATGAGGACCTGCTCGGTGGCGTCTACTCCTCGGGGCTCCCCCAGGACGACTCCGAATTTGAGACCGCGGCGTCCTCGCTGTCTTCGAGTCAGAGCGCTGCAGAAAACCACGATGGCCAGGCGGTCATTGACCGGATCTTGGCCTCGACCGGCCGGCTGCGTACCACGCTACCGCTGGCGCAGGACCCGGAACTTGCTCGGCTGGAAAGTTCCATGGCAATTGGTAACTTGCTGCTCGCCAACGACTTGGCTGCCGCGGGTGGACTCGAGTTTGCCCCACCGCAGTTTCTTGAGGAGCCCATCCCAGAATCTGTTTTGGACCTCATCAGCGTGCACAACACTACGGCCCTTATCCAAAATGAGGATGCGGCCGGTTACAGTCTTGAAGTGATCGCTGCCATGCAGGAGCCAGATGAGCGGGCAACCGCGTTGCAACAGGCCAAGGTCCACCGTGAGACTGCGGAGTTTTGGGCCACAACGGCAGGGATTTCCCAAACCGCCCAAGACCCCCGAACGGTCGCCTACGCACTCCCGTTCGAACTAACCAAAGATGTTCCGGTGGCCTCAGCAGATGAGCTGCGCCGGCTAGCTCACGGGCTCACAACCGAGCTTGCGACAGGTTACGTCGACCTCATCGCACTGGCTGCTCCGGAAAGCCGGATGTTCTATTTTGACAATGCTATTCGGGCCACGTTCCTAGATACCGCATGGGGAAAGCCCTCCGGCCCGCTTCCCTATTTCTCGTCAAGCGCGCAGTTCCTCGCCGCGACTCCCGAGGCTGATTCCCCTGATGCGGTGAACTAAAAGTACCCACTGACAACGAAAGCGTCATCCTGATCCATGATCAAGATGACGCTTTCGTTGTTCAGGGTGTGACGCCTAAGGCTGGTTCCTAGCCAAGGAGGTCGCTAACCTGCTGCGCAATTGTTTCAGCTGCAGTTGCATACTGAAGTTCCTCGGCTTGTCCTGCACGTGGGCGCACCTCGATCACGCCGTTGGCTAGACCGCGTCCTACCACCGCAATCAGGGGAACTCCGTACAACTCGGCATCCTTGAACTTCACACCTGGTGAGACCTTGGGGCGGTCATCGTAAATAACTTCCACCCCGCGCGCGGCCAGATCCTGGGCGAGCTTGTCGGCCGCCTCAAAGATCTCCGCGTCCTTACCGGTCGCCACAATGTGCACGTGTGCCGGAGCAATGTGGGCCGGCCAGGCCAGTCCCTTGTCATCGTTGTTGGCCTCAGCCAATGCGGCCATGACCCGGGAAACACCGATGCCGTAGGAGCCCATGGTGACCGTGGCCTGCTTACCGTTCTCATCGAGTACCTTGAGTCCAAGGGCCTCGGAGTACTTGCGACCGAGCTGGAAGATGTGCCCGATCTCGATACCGCGGGCCAGCTCGACCGGCAGTCCGTCCGGCGCGATGTCGCCCGCGCGTACCTCGGCGGCCTCAACCGTGCCGTCAGCTACAAAGTCGCGACCGGCAACCAAACCGAACACGTGCTGTTCGAACTCGTTGGCTCCCGTGATCCACTGGGTTCCAGAAACCACGCGTGGGTCAACCAGGAACTTGACCTTGGATTCGCTGTTCTCGCCCAAAATCTCGGGGCCAATGTACCCCTTGACCAGGAACTTGTGCTTACCAAAGTCGGCGTCCGTTGCCGGTTCAACCTCGGCTGGTTCGAACAATGCCTCAATTCGTTTGAGGTCAACCTCGCGGTCACCTGGGATACCGACGACCACAATGTTGCGGGTGCCGTCCGGCTCGGTGACAGCAAGCACTACGTTCTTGAGCGTGTCCGCTGCGGTCCACTGACGCCCGTCGGTTCGTGGGTAATCCCGGTTTGCTTGGTCTACCAACGCGGCAATAGTGGCCGTGTCGGGAGTGTGACGCTTAATCGCAGCTGGGGCATCGGAAAAGTCGATCTCGGCTGGGGCCGGGGTCACCATGGCTTCAACGTTGGCAGCATATCCGCCTGCGGTGCGCACAAACGTGTCTTCACCAATGGCTACCGGGTTTAGGAACTCCTCAGAACGGGAGCCGCCCATCGCGCCCGAGGTGGCCGCGACAATAACGTATTCCAGGCCCAAACGGGTAAAGATAGCCTCATACGCGTCACGCTGCGCCTGATAGGACGCATCCAGACCGGCGTCGGTCATGTCGAACGAGTATGCATCCTTCATGATGAACTCGCGGCCACGGATGAGACCGGCACGGGGACGCGCCTCATCCCGGTACTTATTTTGGATTTGGAACAGGGTTACCGGAAGCTCCTTGTAGGAGGAGACCATGTCCTTGACCAGGAGTGTAAACATCTCCTCGTGGGTGGGTGCTAACAGGTAGTCCCCACCGCGACGGTCTTGCAACCGGAACAGGTTTGGTCCGTATTCGGTCCAACGATCGGTTTGCTCGTACGGCTCACGCGGCAGCAAGGCTGGGAAGTGGACCTGCTGAGCACCAGCTTTTTCCATTTCCTCGCGGACGACCGCTTCAACCTTATTAAGAACACGCAGTCCCAGCGGCAACCAGGTGTAGATACCCGGGGCGGCACGGCGAATATATCCAGCGCGTAGGAGAAGCTTATGACTTTGGACCTCAGCGTCGGCTGGGTCCTCGCGCAGTGAGCGCACAAACATTGTTGAAAGACGTAGGAGCATAGGAACAACACTAGTACCTTGGGGTGCCGGCACAAAAACCGTGCTCGTAGGATGGCTGATTTTCCTATCCGCTCACCCCGGTCACAGCCCTAGAACAAGATCGTGGCGAATGTGCCGACCCGGGTAAAACCTACCCGGTTATAGGTTGCCAAAGCCGGCGCATTGTAATCATTGACGTACAGCGAAATGATCGGGGCGGTATGTTCAAGTCCCTGGTTCACTACGGCCGCCATGGCCGCACTTGCTAAACCCTTTCCACGAAATTGCGGTGGGATCCAGACGCCTTGCACTTGGGCGACCTCACAAGTTACCACTCCAAAATCGGCCTTGAACATCACTTCGGTTGTAGAACCCGAGAGCTTTTTCAATCCGCGGGCCTCGGTCATTCTTACCAATGTGCGGTTCATTCGTAACAGGTAGTGAACCCGTTCGGCGTACATGGTTGACCCAAACCGTAATGGCGAAACACCCACTTCGCTTTCAAACATGGCAACGCTTGCGGGGAACACGGCGGCATAATCGCGGCTGGTTCCAAACCGTACCAGTGGGTCCGCTTGGATCTGGGCCGGTTGCGTAATCACCATCGAGGGTTGGTTGGCCCGGATTTCGCGCGGCTGTGGCCAACTGCCGCGCAAATGTTCCCACAGCGCCAGGACGTCATGTGCTGGTCCAACGATCGAGGACACCTTACGTTGCCGTGACTTTGCCATGGCCGCGAACGCCGCAATCGCCCGGTCATTTGGCTCGGATAGCACCGGGATGAGATTGCCTCCCGCCCAGCAGATCGCGGACAACGGACCCGTCTGCGGAAAACCCCATAGCAACCCGGTTAACTTGCCAGCCGTGGCGGAGTCTTCTAACTGGGTGAGGACCAAGGCTGAGGCCACCGGATCTAACCGGGCAATTGCCAACGCCTGAGGTAGATCTTCAAAGTTCAACACCCGGGCTTGGGCAGGACGTGGCGAGATAGCTAGGTCCACTGTTCCTCCCTGTCCTGGTCACCGTACCAATAGCAAACTGCTGGGTCACTTCCCCGTGACCCAGCAGTTTATCTGCGGCTGCTTGCCCTACCCCCTGAACTATTTGGGGCAGCAGGCCACCAAATTAACCCACACTAATGGAGGGCGCTTCACCGGTACTTTCCATGCTCTGCGCAATCCGCATAGCTTCCTCAATCAGGGTCTGCACAATCATGTCTTCCGGAACGGTCTTGATGACCTCTCCCTTGACAAAGATTTGTCCCTTACCGTTACCTGAAGCAACTCCGAGGTCCGCTTCGCGTGCCTCGCCCGGTCCGTTGACCACGCAGCCCATGACCGCAACACGCAACGGCACGGTCAGGCCCTCGAGCCCAGTAGTGACCTTCTCAGCCAGCGTATAGACGTCCACTTGGGCGCGGCCACACGATGGGCAGGACACAATCTCAAGTTTGCGCGGGCGCAGGTTCAAGGACTGCAGGATCTGGTTACCTACCTTGACCTCTTCAACGGGAGGCGCTGATAGGGAGACCCGGATGGTGTCACCAATGCCCTTGGACAATAGCGCACCGAAAGCAGTTGCCGATTTGATGGTGCCCTGGAAAGCAGGCCCGGCCTCGGTTACACCCAAGTGCAGTGGCCAATCGCCTCGTTCGGAGAGCATCTCATAGGCGGCGACCATGATCACAGGGTCATTGTGCTTAACCGAGATTTTGAAGTCATGGAAATCGTGCTCTTCGAATAGGGAAGCTTCCCAGACGGCCGATTCAACGAGCGCCTCGGGGGTGGCCTTGCCGTATTTCTTTAACAGCCGTGGATCAAGCGAGCCGGCGTTCACACCGATCCGGATCGAGACACCCGCATCCTTAGCGGCCTGTGCAATTTGCTTGACTTGGTCATCAAACTTTCGAATATTTCCGGGGTTCACCCGCACCGCCGCACAACCAGCATCGATTGCCGCGTAGACGTAGCGGGGCTGGAAGTGAATATCCGCGATCACAGGGATTTGCGACTTCTTAGCAATAATTGAAAGTGCGTCTGCATCGTCGCTGGTGGGAACCGCCACACGTACGATGTCGCAACCGGAAGCCGTTAGCTCTGCGATTTGCTGAAGGGTTGCGTTGATGTCCGTTGTTTGGGTTGTGGTCATGGACTGAACCGAGATTGGGGCGTCACCGCCGACGTCAACTTTACCCACTTTGATTTTGCGGGTTTTACGCCGGGGTGCAAGGACTGGTGCGGGTGCCGAAGGCATGCCGAGATTAATAGGAACGCTCACGGGATCTATTATCCACCTTCTTGCCCCACCTTGGGGCTAGGTTGACTGGTTTCACAGCACTTACGCCGCAAAACCCTATGTTTCATTACAAGAATTGGATTGGTTTCACAATGTCTGCATAGATGAGCAGCAGGCTCATACCAGCAAGCAGCGCAAAGACCACGTAGGCAACGGGCACCATCCGTGCGGTGTCAGCCGGTCCTGGATCACGCTTGCCGCGCAGCTTTGCCACGCCACGGCGTGTCCCCTCGTACACAGCACCGGCAATATGGCCACCATCAAGCGGTAGCAACGGAATCATATTGAACGCAAACAGGGCAATGTTGAGCCCAGCTAGCATTGAAGTCAGATCGGCGGCAATGAGCTTTGGGGTGTACCCGGCGATGTCGGCGGACGCCAGCTCGCCGGCGAATCTGCCAATTCCAACGACACCAACCACGGAGTTTGGATCCCGTTCTTCGCTGCCAAAGGCAGCCTGGCTAATATCAACCAAGCGTTGCGGCAGCGTCAGGATAATCTTGCTAACCGCCTTCAGTTGGTAGCCAATCTGGTCAGGCACAACGGTGATCGACTGGCGCTGTAACTCCTGGGTTGGGCTGATGCCTACAAATCCCTTGTCCTTATACGCCTGTTTGCCATCCGCGTCCAAAACCGGCTGGCCTAACTCGTCAAAGACAGGGCGTTGGGCAACTACCGGGGTAATTTCGCCGGTCTGGCTTTGACCGTCACGCAGATAGGTAACGGCAACGGTGCGTCCACCGGTTGCTGAGATCAACGCGGAGAGCTGGTCCCAGTCCGTAATCGCTTGACCGTCCCACTCGGTGATGGTGTCACCGGGAAGTAGGTTTGCGGCAGCTCCAGGGGCCGCGGGCGTCTCATCGGAGCACGAGGCATCAGCGGGGGCATCGGCCGGGATCACGCATTCGGAAACCGAGCCGAGCGTGGTTGTTGGGGTCATGGCGCCAAAGCCAACCGCGACCACCGCCATGAGAAAGAAAGCAATGACTAGGTTCATGAACGGACCGCCGAACATGACAATGATCTTCTTACCCATGGACAGGTTATAGAACGCTCGGTGCTCCTCGCCGGGACGGATCTCCTCGGTGCTGGCTTCTCTTGCGCCAGAAATCGCTTGGGCAAAGAATCCGGCCTTGATTGTGGCACCTTCTTTTCCGGGTGGGTACATTCCAACAAGGCGCACATAACCGCCCAATGGAATAGCTTTGATCCCGTACTCGGTCTCACCCCTGGTAAATGACCATAACGTGGGACCAAACCCAACCATATATTGGGGAACCCGGACACCAAATTTTTTGGCCGGGAGCATGTGCCCGATCTCGTGCAGCCCAATGGAGATAAGCAGCCCCAGGACAATAATTGCAACGCCCAAGAGATAGGACACTTGAGTTTCCCTTCAGATACGGCAGGCAAATTTTAGGCGCGCAAGCAATTCGCCCACACCCTGATCCAAGTGTGCCCAATCAACCTGAGCCACACCTGAAAGTACTAGTTCCGGGCTAACAACCGGTCCGCTTGGGCACGGGCCCAACATTCGGTCTGCAATACCTGCTCGAGTGTGACGGATCCGGTCCCCGGTTCGTGCAGCTCGAGCACTTTTTCCACGGTCGAGACGATGTCAAGGTATCCAATACGAGAGTCTAAGAAGGCTGCTACGCACTGTTCGTTGGCTGCGTTATACACGGCCGGGTGGGTCGCAGAGGCACCAACCGCATGGCGAGCTAACTCAACCGCAGGAAACACTTCGTTATCCAACGGTAAGAACTCCCAAGTGGACGCGGTCGTCCAGTCGCATGGGGCCGCGCCGGAGGCAATACGGTCCGGCCAGCTCAGCCCAAGGGCGATTGGCAGTCGCATATCCGGTGGCGAAGCCTGGGCTAGCGTCGAACCGTCTTGAAACTCGATCATCGAGTGCACCACGGATTGCGGGTGCACCACCACGGTGATGTCCTGAGGCGCCACATCAAACAAGAGGTGAGCCTCAATGAGTTCCAAGCCCTTATTCATGAGCGTAGAAGAATTGATTGTCACCACGGGCCCCATTTTCCATGTGGGGTGGGCCAAAGCCTGAGCGGGGGTAATTCCAGCCATCTGTGCTCTAGACCAGCCGCGGAAGGGTCCCCCGGATGCGGTCAAAATGAACTTTGCAACCTCGTCGCGTCGTCCTCCCCGCAGCGCCTGCGCCATGGCGGAGTGCTCGGAATCGACGGGCACAATTTGGTCACCGCGCACCATCGCGGCCTTGACTAACTCGCCGCCGACCACAAGCGATTCCTTATTGGCCAACGCCAAGGTCGAGCCGGCTGTCAAAGCTGCAAGGGTAGGGCCCAGACCAACCGAGCCGGTGATTCCGTTCAGGACAATGTCGGCCCCGGAACCGGCCAACTCGGCCGCAGCGGTTGGGCCGGCTAGAATTTCTGCCGTGGCACCAAACTGGGCCAACAAGACCCGCAATTGTGAGGCATCGGCAGCATTTGCAATCGCAACCGTGGCAACCCGTAGGTGCGCGGCCTGCCGCGCCAATAATTCCAGGTTCGCGCCCCCGGCGGACAGCCCCGTAACCTCAAACCGTTGTGGGTTCAGGTCAATAACTTCGATCGCTTGGGTCCCAATCGAACCCGTGGCCCCCAAGATGACAACGGTTTTGCGGTCAACAGTCAACTTACTGGACACCTAGCAGCACCTCAATAGCCCGAGCCATGAACGCATCCACGGACGTCTCCTCATATGCCTTCTTGCCGCGAGCAGACGTAAACGTTAGCGACCTAATCTCAGCGGCGGTAACTTTCTTCTTACCGTCAAAGAAATCGATGAGGTCCCGGCACATCTGGTCGACCTCGGCGCTCTTGTATCCGCGTCCCTTGCTTGGGTGGGTAAACCGCTCCCCCGGCATTCTAGTTAGCCGCGGGTAAAGCGTCTTGGCCTGTTCGTTCAAGAACGCGCTCCAGCCCTGCGGGCCTTGCTGTCCGATCACCGTTTGCCGGTTGCGGGCCACAAACGCGTTTTCCAACCGGTCAAGGGCAGCATCCACTTCCGAGGTAACGTACCCGGAACGGGTCAGATCAAACAGAGCGGTGTGAATGTCGCGGTGGGACAGTTCTTCGTCCGTCTGATCCTCGTAGACCCGACGGGCAAAATCAAAGAACTCATCAACTTCAGCCCGGTCATAGCCGCGGCGCAGCCCGGTAACCTGGGTGAACATTGTTGCCATGATATTTCCTCTAGATCTAAGACGGTTAGGAAATTGCGGGTGCAGCTGCGAGCAGCAGGTACACAAACGGGGCGGTCAACAACAGGGAATCTAACCGATCCAAAATCCCGCCGTGCCCCGGCAGCAAGGAACCCATGTCTTTGAGGTCAAGGTCGCGTTTGATGAGCGACTCCGCAAGGTCACCTACGGTGGCCGTAATGGGCGTCAACAGACCCAAGATCACCCCGATGATGGGGTTAAGTTCCAGCAGGTAGATGGTCCCCAGCACCCCGACAGCCATGGTCAGCAGAAATGAACCGGCAAGTCCTTCCCAGCTCTTCTTTGGGCTGATCGACGGCGCAAGCGGGTGCTTACCAAAACTAGTTCCAGCAAAGAAACCACCGGTGTCATTGGCTACTGCCAGCAGGATAAACAAGACCACCTGCCATTGACCTTTAGGGCCCGCAAGCATAAGCATGACAAACCCCGCCATGAGCGGTAAGTACGCCAAAGCAAAGAAGCCCGCCATGCAGTCACGCACCGCGCGCATGCCTCCGCCGTCAATGACGCGCCAGATCGCTACACCCAAAACGGTCAACACAAAGGAGACCATGAGCGCTTCTGGACCGGCCAGATAGGCGGCAATGAGCAAGCCGGCGGAGCCCACCCACAGCGGAAGGAGGGGCAGGGCGTAGCCGCGCTTGGCAAAGGCGTTCTTGAGTTCCCACATGCCTCCACCAATTGCTAGCACCGCTAACCCCACAAACACCTCTTGCACGATGAAGAGAGATGCGGCTACCAGTGCTAGCAGGGCAACACCAACGGCGATCGCAACGGGCATGTTGCGACCACCACGCTGTTTCTTAGGTGTTGCCATTTTGGTGATCTGCTCCATTAAACTTCGAGAAGTTCTGCTTCTTTACCGGTCAGGAGCACATCAATCTGGTCGGTGTGCTTCTTGGTAAGCGCCTCAAGTTCCTTTTCAGCGCGGCTGCCTTCATCCTCTGACGCGTCGCCGTCCTTGACCGCACGGTCAATCTGGTCCTTGGCCTTGCGCCGTACGCCACGCACAGAAATACGAGCGTCCTCGGCCTTGGTCTTGGCCAGCTTGACGTAGTCGCGGCGGCGTTCCTCGGTCAGGGCTGGCAGCACAATCCTAATCGCCACGCCATCGTTGGATGGGTTAACGCCCAGGTCAGACTCCCGCAGGGCCTTTTCAATGAGAGTCATTGCTGACTTGTCAAAGGGAGACACCAGCACGGTGCGTGCGTCTGGGATGTTGAAGGAGGCAAGCTGTTGAAGTGGGGTTGGTGCTCCGTAGTAGTCCACCATAATCTTGGCGAACATCCCGGAGTTTGCGCGCCCGGTACGAATACCAGAGAACTCCTCCTTGGCTACTTCAACGGCCCGATCCATTTTTTCTTCAGCTTCAAACAACACTTCTTCAGTCATGGTGTGACTCCTTTATTCCTGGCGCCGCTTACTCTAAGCAGCAAAAGTTTTTGGGTGACAAAAACTAGGGTCAACCCTAGTTTGCCGTAACTTTGGTTCCAATGGACTCGCCAAGCAGTGCGCGAGTCACGTTTCCATCCGTGTCCATGCCAAAGACCCGCATTGGCAGGTTGTTATCGCGGCTCAAGCTCATGGCGGCGGCGTCCATGACACCGAGGTCCGCAATCAGTGCGTCCGTGAAGGTCAGGTCGGTCAGCATCTTGGCTTCGGGGTCCGTACGTGGGTCCGCAGTGTATACGCCGTCCACGCCGTTCTTACCCATGAGCACTTCTTCACAGCCGGTCTCAAGTGCACGCTGAACAGATACGGTGTCCGTTGAGAAGAATGGCATTCCGGCACCGGCGCCAAAGATGACTACGCGGCCCTTTTCCATGTGCCGAATAGCCTTGAGCGGGATGTACGGCTCCGCTACCTGTCCCATGGTGATCGCGGTCTGCACCCTTGTGCTGACGCCGGCCTGCTCAAGGAAGTCCTGAAGCGCTAGGCAGTTCATGACGGTTCCGAGCATTCCCATGTAGTCGGCACGGGAGCGGTCCAGGCCCTGTTGGGAGAGCTCGGCGCCACGGAAGAAGTTTCCGCCACCTACAACGATGGCTACTTGGACACCCTGGGCTACTGCAGCTGCGATCTCGGCGGCTACTTTGCGCACCACGCTTGAGGCAAGCCCGATTTGTCCGCCACCAAAGGCCTCACCTGATAGCTTCAGCATGACCCGGCGGGGCTTGACACCTTGCGCTAGACCGGTTGTCGGCGTTGGGTTATTCGGCAAACTGGTCACGGGCGCATCTCCAGGTGTTAGTTTTCAAGATTAGGTGGGGCAATAATTCGGGTCTGGGTGTGGGAAAGCCCGGCCCACTATTGTGGACCGGGCAAACCCATTACAACTGGTTAACTCAAGCGCCGACGCGGAAGCGTACGAATGCCTGGAGTTCGCCGTTTACCTCGGCAATAGCCTGAGCAACGGTCTTCTTTGGGTCCTTAGCAAGTGGCTGGTCAACGAGAACAGCGCTCTTGAAGAATCCAACGAGGCGACCTTCGATAATCTTTGGCAGAGCTGCTTCTGGCTTGCCTTCGTTACGTGAGGTTTCCTCGGCGATGCGACGCTCGTTAGCCACAGTCTCGGCTGGAACGTCATCGCGGGTAAGGAACTCTGGTGCAAACGCTGCGATGTGCTGAGCAACATCGCGGGCAGCTGCGGCACCGTTTGCGTCGGTGACTACGAAGACACCGATCGTTGGTGGCAGGTCCTTGGCGGTGCGGTGCAGGTATGAGGAGACCGCTGGTCCCTCAACTACAGCAACGCGGCGCAGAACAAGCTTTTCACCAAGCGTTGCTGCTTCGCCGTCAATGTACTCGGCCAGCGTGGTGCCGTTCACGTCAGCAGCAAGCGCTGCCTCTGCGGTCGTAGCACCGGATGCTACAACTGCGGCAAGAACGCTCTCGCTGAGCTCAAGGAACTTTGCGTTCTTGGCAACGAAGTCGGTCTCACAGTTGAGCTCGATCAGGGTACCGATTTGGCCGTTCGCAGAGTCACGAATGTCTGCGGCAACAAGGCCCTCGGAGGTTGCGCGGCCTTCGCGGCCTGCAACTCCACGGAGTCCCTTGATGCGGATGATCTCGAGAGCCTTCTCCGAGTCACCATTGGCCTCGTCAAGAGCCTTCTTGACGTCCATCATTCCTGCACCAGTACGCTCGCGGAGCGCCTTGATGTCAGCAGCGGTGTAGTTCGCCATTGTTGTTTGTCCTTTAGTTAAGAAGCGGATGAGCAGATCAGGTGGCCGGCGCGCACCGGCCACCTGGATGAAAAGCTGCTTACTTGGACTCGTCCTGTACAGCCGCTGCTTCTGCTGGGGCGTCAGCAGCTGGTGCTGCCTCTACTGGAGCGTCAGCAACAGGAGCCTTAGCGGCCTCTTCTGCTGGAGCGTCAAGGAGCTCGCGCTCCCATTCAGCTAGTGGCTCTGCCTCAGCTGCGCCAGCCTTGCCGCCGGTGCTGCGAGCTACGAGACCCTCAGCTACAGCGTCCGCAATTACGCGGGTCAGCAGCGAAACTGCACGGATAGCGTCATCGTTACCTGGGATCTTGTACTCGACGTCATCTGGGTCACAGTTGGTGTCCAGGATAGCCACAACTGGGATACCCAACTTGTGTGCCTCGTCAACTGCGAGGTGCTCCTTGTTGGTGTCAACTACCCAAACGGCTGAAGGGACCTTAGCCATGTCACGGATTCCACCGAGGGTGCGTGAGAGCTTGTCGCGCTCACGGCGCATGATGAGCAGTTCCTTCTTGGTGAAGACAGATCCTGCAACGTCATCGAAGTCAATGAGTTCCAGCTCCTTGAGGCGCTGAAGGCGCTTGTTCACGGTCTGGAAGTTGGTGAGCATTCCACCCAACCAACGGTGGTTCACGTATGGCATACCAACGCGAGCGGCCTGCTCGGCTACTGGCTCCTGAGCCTGCTTCTTGGTACCAACAAACAAGATGGTGCCACCGTGGGCTACGGTCTGCTTTACAAACTCGTATGCGGTGTCAATGTAGCCCAGCGACTGCTGGAGGTCCACAATGTAGATGCCGTTACGCTCGGTGAAGATGAAACGCTTCATCTTTGGGTTCCAGCGACGGGTCTGGTGTCCAAAGTGAACACCGGCGTCGAGGAGCTGGCGCATGGTTACAACTGCCATGGCTCGTCCTTTCGGTGCATCCGGGAATCCCTCCCTGCAATGCACACAATCATGCAACCAAGTCTTGATTGCGATCTGGGTTATCAACCGAGAGCTATTTTGGCCTTCGGTTCTCCACGTTCCATTCCGCCTGCACCGGCTAGGCCGGACCACTGCGACGGTATGATTCTGCTCAGCAGACGCACCGGTGTTTAGACCGAATTTGTTAGATGAGAAGAACGCTGAACGCTTTTAGTCGACTGCACTGATTTATTCATCAGAGCAGTCGCGGGTTCAATCTTACCTGATGAACACCTGGGACCAGTACCACTTTTGTCCACAGTTCCACGTGATTCCGTACACACCACGGCCTTTCGTCAAACATGGGACCGACCATGGTCAGCAAGCCAAGTTGAAGTACTGCCAAGGAGGATCCATGGACGGACGTCGCCACGGTTGGGCCAACCGCATGCTGCCCAGTCACGGCCGGTCAATTGGGCTGTGTCTTTCCGTGTGCGTCGCACTCGGCTTCGCGTTGGCTTCTCCCGCATCTGCCAAGCCCGCACCATGGCAGGTTCCCGTGCATTATCCCGCTTCCACAGCCCTTGCTTCGCTGCACCGAAGCGCATTCACACGGGCCGGGATTCTTGCCCATGACTTTGCCAAGCCGGCCCAAAATTGGCTTCCCGGGCACCGCGGCATTGACTTGGTCCCCACGGGTGCACCGGTAATCGTTGCACCTTCCACCGGTAGCATTGGATTTGTTGGCAACGTGGCGGGCAAGCCTGTCGTTACCCTTCTGCACGCCGGCGGCCTGCGGTCCACGTTTGAGCCCGCAGAGACGGACCTGGTGGTAGGCACGGTTCTCGATGCCGGAGATTTCGTTGGCACCATCAGTAGCGCCGGCCCGTGGCACTGCCCTACCGCTTGTCTGCACTGGGGTGTGAAGGACGGGGATGAGTATTTGGACCCCTGGCGGTTTATCAGACCCCACGTCCGGATCATCTTGCTACCCGGACCTCACGCCCGTGGGTGAGCAATCGTGAACGCCGAGCGCAGCCGCTCGGGGGTCACGTGCGTGTACCGCTGGGTGGTGGACAGCGAGTTATGGCCAAGAAGTTCTTGGACCGAACGCAGGTCTGCTCCCCCGGTCAGCAGGTGAGTCGCAGCTGAGTGGCGTAGGTCGTGCGGTGAAATGTCCGGCACTCCCGCCAAGGCGGCAAGCTTGTGCAGCCGTTCGCGCAGGTCCCGCTGGTCCCAGCGCTTGGTTCCATTACCCAGGAAGAGTGCTTGGCCTGATTCCGGGCCGCTCACGGCGGCTCGTGCGGACCGCAGCCAGGCATCGAGAGCCTTTCGCGCCGGTTGCCCAAACGGGACCACCCGCTGCTTATTGCCCTTACCCGTGACCAGGACCGTGTGATCACTCAAGTTCACGTCGGCTAGATCCAGACCTACGACCTCACCTACGCGCATCCCGGTTGCGTAAATAAGCTCGGTTGCAGCCCAAATCCGGACCTCATGCGGGCCGCCGGCGGCCCCTTGACCCGCCGCAAAGTCGAGCATCTGCTTCACGGCTTGCTCGCTTAATACCCGCGGAAGCTTATTGTGCGGTTGCGGAGTGACCAACCGCTCCGCAGGATCCAACGGGATCTTGTGGTGCTTCTTGGCCCAAGCGTAAAAGGTGCGTACCGTCGTGCCCTTGCGGGCGAGCGTTGACCGCGCCTTACCCTGATCCGCGAGGTCTGCAAGCCAGGCTCGCAAAAGCGATAGGTCCACTTCCAGCATCGACTCGAGGTGCTCAGCTCGCGCAAAGTCACGCACCTGGCGCAGATCCGACAGGTAGGCGCGCACCGTATGCGCGGAGAATCCCTGGCGGGCCTCAAGGAACACAGCAAATTCAGTGATGAGTGCGTCATCCAAGTCTTGCGTACCGTGACTTTCCGCGGCGCTCTTGGCAATTTGGCGCTCGTTTACTCCCATTGTTCGATGGTACCCGCAACCAGATCTGACACTGGGCAGCACCTCGACGACTACGATCACACAAGCTAGTTGCGGTAGTTGAATCGCCGCCACTTGTAGCCAACGCGTTCTATGACCTTGCGGCCCTCAAGTTGGGCCACCGCTGCCATCGCCTCACCCATGGTCACCCCGGAGCGGGTGGCAACCTCGTCCAGGGTCCGCAGCGTTCGCGGCGACAACACATCAAATACCAGCTTTTCGATTGGGTTGAGCGAATCGGTGAGCCGGTCACCAAACTCGAGTTCTCCTTGGCGGGCAAGTTCTGGGCCGGTTCCTTGGGACCGCACGTTGAAGCCGGCCAGCTCAATGATGTCCTGGGCATCAGTGACGCACTGGGCCGCAGACTCTTTGAGGAGTCTGTGACACCCGGCTGATTGCACGGAGGTGACCGGCCCCGGAACTGCACCAACGGCGCGCCCGATTTCAAAGGCATGGTTAGCGGTTGATAGGGTTCCGGAACGCCAGGCGGCCTCAACCACAACCGTGACCTTGGTCAGGGCTGCTATCAGCCTGTTGCGCCGCAAGAACCGCACCCGTGAGGGCACCGACCCCGGGGGAAGTTCCGTCAGCACCGTGCCATCTTGGGCAATGACGTTTCGCAAGAGGTTCGTGTTCCCGGCCGGGTATAGCTGATCAATCCCTCCGGCCATGACGGCGGCTGTTATCCCGTGTGAAGCAAGCGCCGCACGGTGGGCTACCGCGTCAATCCCATATGCTCCCCCGGACAAGATGGGATGGCCTTGACCAACCAGTTCGCTCACCAGGTTTGCCGTGACGTGCTCCCCGTAAGCGGACGCAGCCCGTGCCCCTACGATTGAGACGCCTTCCTCGGCAAAGTCACGCAGATCCGGATTACCCAACGCCCACAGGCAAAAGGGGCTCTCCTCCATGAGGTCATCGAGGGCCGTTGGCCACAGGTCATGACCACGCGTGATCACAATCGCACCAAGTAATTGTGCCGCCTTTTCCTCTTGATCCACGTCCAGATCCGCCCATCGCAACTGCCATCTGGCCAGGTGCTCCCCAAGTTGCTTACGCTGACTAGGGTGTTCAATCCCCATGTCGTCGAGAAGTCTTGCAAGCGTTGCATCTTGGGAACCGGCGTAGTGCGCGGTGAGCCAGTCGATTGACCGCGTCAACCCCAAATGGGATACAACCGTTCCAGCGGCGCGGTCACCCGGCTCGGCCAAGCGGGCCCACATCATGGCGCTGGTGCGCTGTGTAATCATGAGAAACTCCCTCTGGTACGCAAGAACAAAGCTTGGTAGACGTGATCTTTGGTAGGTGACATTGCGCCGGCAAGGTCCGCAAGGGTCCAGGCCACCCGCAACACACGGTCCGCGCCCCGCAGGGTGAGGCCGCCGGTCTCAACCGCCCGGTTTACTTCCTTGATGGCCTCGGACTGCCTGCCAAGCGTGTCCCGCAACCAGGTCCCAGAGACCAGCGAATTTCTAGTCCACGCGGTCGACTTCAACCGCTCTGCAGCAACGAGTCTGGCTTGCGCTACCCGTGCGGCAACGTTTGCTGAAGACTCCGCCCGGTCACGCTCGGCCACATCCAATGCGGTCACGGGAAGCACCTCTACCTGTAAATCGATCCGGTCCAACAGTGGCCCCGAGAGCTTGGAGAAGTACCGGCGGCGTTGGATACTCGTGCAGGTGCATTCGTTCGCCTTCCCAATCGCCTGACCACAGGGACACGGGTTCGCGGCCAGGACCAGTTGAAACTCGGCAGGAAAAATCGCTGTCGCGCTCACCCTCGAGATCACCAGGTGTCCCCGTTCGAGTGGCTGGCGCAGCGTTTGCAAAACCCTGGGCACAAACTCGGGGGCCTCATCCATGAACAGCACACCCCTGTGGGCCAGGGAAACTGCACCCGGCTTTGGCATGCCGCTGCCGCCACCCACAATTGCCGCGGGCGTTGCCGTGTGGTGCGGGCTTTGAAACGGCGGTTGTGTAACTAGACCCTGAGCTGGATCAAAGATCCCAGCAATTGAGTGCAGCGAGGTCACCTCAAGCGATTCTTGCTCGGTAAGTGGCGGCAAGATCCCCGGCAACCTGGCAGCGAGCATGGTCTTTCCGGTCCCGGGCGGCCCCACGAGTAAGAGGTGATGTCCCCCGGCAGCCGCTACCTCGAGGGCGTACCGGGCGGGTCCTTGGCCTATGACTTCTGCCATGTCCACCGGGTCGCCGGTAGGGATACGATCGCTAACCACACCAACCGGGCGGACGGTTGGCACGGGGATATCGACCCCAAATCGGTTCAGAACCCAGGCCAAGCTCGGGGCGCCAAGCACGTTGGCACCCGTGACCAGGTGAGCTTCGGTCAAGTTGCCCTGGGGCACCACAAACTTTGTGAACCCACGGCTCATCGCGCTGGTCATCGCGGGCAGAACTCCTTTGACGGGGTGGATTCTGCCATCAAGGCCCAACTCCCCTAAGAAAACCGTGTCCTTTGCAAGCCGCTCAGGCACCACCCCATCGCCCACCAAGATGGCCATGGCAATTGCGACGTCAAAGGATGACCCTGATTTAGGCAGCGATGCCGGCGACAGATTCACCACGATCTTGCGAGCAGGAAATCGTAATCCTGCGCTGGCTACGGCTGCCCGGACCCGGTCCCTCGATTCACCGAGGGACGTATCCGGCAAACCCACGAGGGTAAACCCCGGTATGGAAGCTGTCAGGTGCGCTTCAACCTCAATCAGATGGCCGGTTAATCCTGCAAGAGCCACCGCATGGGCCCGCCCGAGCGCCATCACGCCACCTGCTCAAAGTGGTCAAACTCGCTAACCGCAATGGCTAACACACCCGTTGCTGGACGGCTAAGTTCTTGGAATGGACCTAACAGGATCGCGATGACATCAAATCGGATTGCGCCCGGGTGCCGGTCAAGGCCGCGTAGGTATGCGCCGGTAAGCCTGCGCATGTGCAGTAATTTCTTGGGATCGACTGCCAGGCTTGGATGCCCGTGGGATGCCGACCGGCGGGTCTTGACTTCAACCACAACAAGATCTTGGCGCCATTGGCAGATGAGGTCGAGCTCGCCACGGGTAGCCCCGGGATCACGCCAATTGCGGGCCAGGAGCCGATAGTTCCGGGTACGCAAATACCTAGCAGCAATTTCTTCTCCGAGCGCGCCAACCTCTTGGTTTGTCAGGCGGCTGGGTTGCGGAGCTGCAATCTGAAATGCCTGCGGCACCCCCGTGTCGCTGTCATAGGTGACGGTTTCAATGGTGGTCATGCCCCATGGTCAACCCGGCGCAAACTCAACTATCGAGTTGCGACCACAGAGCCGACAGCGTTGTGGATACTTTCCATCGTTACTAAGGGTGTGCTCAACTCGGACCAACTGTCCGTTAGAGCTGCAACTCCCCCTTGGCCAGCTCTTCCACGTTGACATCCTTGAACGTGACAACACGAACTGACTTCACAAACCGCTTGGACCTAAACACGTCCCAAACCCAGGCATCGTGAAGGTGTAGTTCGAAGTACACCTCACCGGCAGCCGATCGTACTTGCAGGTCCACGCTGTTGGCCAAGTAGAACCTGCGCTCGGTCTCAACAACGTAGGAAAATAGTTGCACAACGTCACGGTACTCGCGGTATAGCGCAAGTTCCATGTCGGTTTCATAGTTTTCTAAATCTTCAGCACTCACTGTCTAATCATTGCCCATCTTGGGTCTTTGTGCTTGCAATACGCTCGGGTAATTTCCAGCTGATGCGGTGATGTTGGCTGGGCCCGTACTGCTGCAAACCGGCGGTGTGTGCGGCGGACAGATAACCCTTGTTGCTGGCCCACTCGTACTGCGGAAATTCCTTATCCAGCTCAACCATGAGTCGGTCTCGGGCCACCTTTGCCAAGATCGAAGCGCCGGAAACCGCAGCGCACGCGAGGTCAGCCTTGACCCGGGTAACAACCTCGGGTTCCACATAGCCGGTCACGGGCGGCACGGCGTTATCTTCCATGAGGTCAAACAGGTCCGCAGCGGGCTCGGTCAGCCAATCGTGGGCCCCATCCAGCAGTACCATGTCAACCGGCCCCACCGTGCGGGCCACTTGGGCCAGGGCTCTCTGCCCGGCCAGTCGCAGGGCCGCGGTCAGCCCCCACGTATCGATTTCTTGGGGGGAGGCGGACCCAACCGCATACGCGGTTGACCACGATTGAATCAGCGGAACGTATGAGTTTCGCAGGCGGCCGGGGATCTCTTTAGAATCGGTCAGGCCAATTGGGGCCTCGTGAGTTGACGCGTCAACTACGCACACGCCAACCGCGACCGGTCCTGCCAATGAACCGCGACCTACCTCGTCCATCCCGGCAACCAGTTTTGCTCCGCGCGCTAGGAGCGAACGCTCATGCGTGAGGTCCGCATAGTCTTGCTTGGCTTTGGTGCCACGCTTCGCTTTCGCTGCGGCTTGGCGTTCCATGTGCGCCATGATGAGGCGGCGGGCCTGTTCATCTTCGGTTGGGGGCACCGTGAACAGGAAGTTCCCGGTTTCATCAGGGAAAATATGATTAATTGACATGTGCGTTGGTGCGGTTCTTTTCCAATTAAACGTGCGGTTACGGTTGCGGAACGTCTTCAAACACACTCGAGGGAGTGCGCAACAGTTGGAAGTCCCTGAGCGGCCAAACCTTAATAAATGCTTTCCCCACCACATTATCAATGGGTACAAAGCCGCCACCGGGGCCGCCAAGGTTATACCTAGAGTCTCCCGAGTTTGCCCGATTATCGCCCAGCACCCACAGGGAACCTTCCGGAACGATTTGATCAAATTCCACAAGGGACGGATCTACAAAGGGCTTGAGGTACTCGGTCTCATCAATTGGCTCCCCGTTGACGGTGAGTTTGCCATCGGTGTCACAGCACACCACGCGGTCCCCGGGCAGTCCGATCACCCGCTTAATCAGGTGCGATCCGGCATCCTGCGGCAGGATTCCAACGAACGTGAGTGCCTTTTGAACCGGGTTGAGGTCGACTTCTTTGACCGAGTCCGGCAGCCAGGTTCCTGGATCAGTGAACACTACAATGTCACCGCGTTGCAGATCTACCGGGCTGGGGCTCAGTTTTGACACCATGATCCGGTCATTGATCTGGAGGGTGTCCTCCATGGACTGGCTTGGGATATAGAACGCTTGAATCAGGAATGTTTTGAGCAACCAGGACAAAATGAACGCGCCCGTAACAACAATGGCCATCTCTTTGAGCAGGGATCCCTTTTTGGGTTCTTTGCTCTTTCGTGCATGTGACCTCACCTGAGATGGCGGTATGTAGTTGGCTTCGTTTGTGCTCACTGGTTCAGTCTGCCACTTTCTTGAAGGTTCGGCGCTTGCCCACACCACACGGACGCAATACATCCCCATCTGTGGTTATGCAAAAGGGCGGTTGCCTAAGCAACCGCCCTTAACTAAGCCTTGACCGCGGGCCTCAGGCTCGCATGTCTAAAGATCAGCGTGGAAAATCAGCGCTTCTCACGGATCTTAGCTGCCTTACCGTGCAGTGAACGCAGGTAGTACAGCTTCGCACGGCGAACGTCACCGCGGGTGATCAGCTCAACTGAGTCAACCGAAGGTGAGTGCAGTGGGAACGTACGCTCCACACCGGTTCCAAAGCTGATCTTGCGAACGGTGAAGGTCTCACCAACGCCGCCGCCGTGGCGACGAATTACAACACCCTGGAACGCCTGGATACGTGAGCGGGTTCCTTCAACAACCTTAACGTTGACCTTTACAGTGTCACCGGCACGGAATGCTGGAACGTCGCTACGCAGAAGGCCTTCGGTTACGAAGTCTAGCTTTTGCATGTTCTTCTCCTCGTCCTGCCCCAGGTCAGGTACGGATTATTAGGACTACACCAAGATGCGTCCTAAACCATAAATGATGGTGTCCTACGTGTCGTTCGGCTGCCCCTGAGGCAGAAGCACGGTGACACACACCAAGGATCTATTTTGGCATACTTCTTGGGCTCCAGGCCAGCACGGGCGTTACTTTGCCTTGTTAACCACATCACCAGCAAGGTTAGGCACCAAATTTCTCGATGCCTGGCTCACCCTCAAGCTGGGCTGACGGTTCCGTCGTCGTTGCGGTTCCAGCCATGGGCTGCCAAGAACTTATAGTCGTGCTTGTCGAGTTGGTCAGGGCGCAGCGCCGCAATCATGTCTGGGCGTCGTTCCATAGTCTTCAGGAATGATTTCTCCCTGCGCCACCGCGCAATATTGGCGTGGTGCCCGGAAAACAGGATCTCTGGGCTCTCTTGGTCACGCCACACCGGCGGCTTGGTATACACGGGGTATTCCAACAGACCTGCCGCGCCGTGAGATTCTTCAACGAGTGACTCGGGGTTGCCAATGACTCCGGGAAGCAATCGAGCGATCGCCTCGACCATGACCATCGTGGCTACTTCTCCGCCGTTGAGCACGTAATCGCCAATGGACAACTCACGTACTTCAACGCCGTTAGCGCCGTAGTACTGAGCGACTCGCGCATCGATTCCCTCGTAGCGTCCGCACGCAAAAATAAGGTGATCGGCACCAGCCAAGTCTTGGGCAATCTCTTGGGTAAAAGAAGGCCCTGACGGCGTGGGCACAATCATGACCGTGCGCTTTGAGTTAGGCCTGGCGGCAAGCACATCATCGAGCGCTGCTCCCCAGATGTCCGGTCGCATCACCATGCCCGCTCCCCCACCCGCTGGGGTGTCATCAACGGTCTTGTGCCGGTCCTGGGTCCAATCCCGTAGGTCGTGGACGCCCAAGTGCAACAGCCCGGAGGTGACGGCTTTACCAACGAGGGACAGGTTTAAGGGGGTCAGGTAGTCCGGAAAGATTGAGATGACATCAATAGCCATCTGGAGCGAATCATTTACTTCCGCGGGCGTTGCTTGTGGTTCCTGGGTCATTTGGTGTCCTGACCCGAGGTCTCACCGGTTGACACATCCAGGTTTGCCTCGTCGATTGAGAGCAGCCCACCCGGTGGGGTCAGGATAACAAAACCACCAGCGATATCAACCGTGGGAACAAAACGTTTAAGGAATGGAACAAGGGTGCGCACACCGTTGGTTTCTTTCAGGATCAGTGCGTCCTGAGCCGGCAGGTATTCCAACCCGAGGATCTTGCCAACGACCGTGCCGTCTTGAAGCTTCGCAGTGAGCCCGGCCAATTCGTGCTCGTACCAGGCGTCTTCTTCATCTGACTCGGCCTGGGTGACCACGAGCTTGACCCCGCGCAGCTGCTCAGCTGCGGTGCGGTCGGTTGCTTGGGCAAAGGTGAGGAACCAGCGTCCTTGATTGTCCCGAATTCGGGTAATCGTTAGGGGTCCGGCCGTTGCCGGCTCGGTGGTAATTTCCTGGCCCACTACAAAACGCGACTCAGGAACATCGGTGCGCAGGTCAAGGCTGACTTCACCACGCAAACCGTGGGCTTTACCAATAACAGCGATGGTCAGTTCCATGTGAGATCCTCAAAATTGGTGTGTGGAAATGTGTGGGCAAAGCGCTAGAGGCTCGGTCACCCTAGGTGACCGAGCCTCTAGTTACAGCTCTTCGCTAATACGCGCCATGGGCTCAGCGGCGGTCTACATCCACTACGTCAACGCGTACCGTGGTGTTTCCTGCCAGTGCCCCAATGACGGTGCGCAATGCTCGCGCGGTCCGACCCGAGCGTCCAATGACGCGTCCCAAGTCGTCAGGGTTAACCCTGACTTCGAGGAGCTCACCGCGTCCGTTGCGTAGTGGTTTACCGGTGACGGTTACGTCATCCGGGCTGTCCACGATGCCTTTGACTAGGTGCTCGAGCGATTCGGCTAACATCAGGCCTCTTCCGAAGCTGCTTCTTCTGCTGGAGCGTCAGCCTCAGCCTTTGCGGCTGCTGCCTTTGCCTCTGATGCCTTGGCCTTAGCCTTCTCAGCGTCAGCAGCAATAGCGGCGATAGCCTCGGTTGGGTCAACCTTTGCAGCCTTGGTACGCAGGGTACCTTCGGTGCCTGGAAGGCCCTTGTGCTTCTGCCAGTCACCGGTGATCTTCAGCAGTGCCAGAACCTGCTCGGTTGGCTGTGCGCCAACGGAGAGCCAGTACTGAGCGCGCTCTGAGTCAATCTGAATCAGCGAAGGCTCTTCGGTTGGGTGGTACAGACCGATCTCTTCGATCGAACGACCATCGCGCTTCTGACGTGAGTCAGCAATAACTACGCGGTAGTGCGGTGCACGGATCTTGCCCATGCGCTTTAGACGAATCTTGGTAGCCACGTTTGTGGACTCTCCTTGTTTATGATGGGTGGATCGGTACCTCATGCTGGGGAACAACATGCGTTACTTCTCCGGGACACAACTTCACTTGTTGAGAGGGACAAGTTAGTCGAGTACAAGGCAAAATTATGCCAGATATTTGAGCCCAGAACCATTATCCTCGGTCACTTGAGCGTTGCGTTGCTCACTGTTGGATCTTTCCGCGCAAGATCACGGCCTGAGGCCGGGTTAATTCAGCTATATCCGTGCGCGGGTCACCCCGGTAGATAACGGCATCGGCGGGCGCCCCCTGCGCAATCGAAGGGTAGCCAAGAAAGTCCCTGGCCCGGTAACTGGCAAACCCAACTACCGCGTGGGCGGGAATTCCAGCGCGCACCAGCTCCGCACATTCTTGGGCGATCAGCCCGTGCGCGAGTGTTCCGCCGGCGTCGGTGCCCACTAAGATTTGGACACCTGCTTCATACAGCGCTTTGACTTGGGCGTAACGCGCATCGAACATTGCGCGCATGCGGGCCGCATAGACTGGAAACTTTGTTTCGCCCTGGGCAGCGATCTCCGCAAACTGTGCCACTTGCAACAGCGTTGCCGTCACCGGCACACCGAGGGCCTTAGCCCTGGCCATGTGTGCCGGCGTCATCCCCGTGCCGTGCTCAATACTGTCAATCCCAGCATCGAGCAGCTCGTCAATGGATTCACTGGCAAACGTGTGAGCGGTGACTCGTGCACCTCGCTCATGTGCGCCAGCAATCGCCGCAATGAGATCATCTCGCTCCCACAAGGGCGTAAGGTCACCCACTCCGCGGTCAATCCAATCGGCCACGATCTTAGTCCACCCATTGCCCGCGTCTGCCTGCTGAGCCAAAGCGTCAACCAGTTCCGCAGAGTCATCAAGCTCAAGGGCGTAATTACGGATATACCTGCGGGTGCGGGCCAGGTGTTGCCCACACCGAATAAGGGTTGGCAGGTCTGATCGCTCTTGAAGGGGCGCGGTATCAAGCGGAGAACCGCAATCGCGCACCAGCAACACCCCGGTGTTGCGGTCCGTGATGGCTTGGTCCGCAGCGGTATCCAGCGTTGTAGCCCCAAAGGCATCTAGGCCGATGTGGCTGTGGACGTCGACCAACCCGGGCAAGATCGTCCCGGTAAGGGTAATGACTTCTTCCCCGGGCCCAAGATTGGGCGGGTCAAAAGAGAATTTTCCGTCGACAACCCACACCTGGGAAACCGTGGTGCTGTCGCCCAAGACCACGGTCCCCGTGAGGTGTAACACCGGCAACGCGGTCATGGGTTACCGGCCCAAGAACTTCTCTAGCCCGGCGGGCAACTCTAGTGGGGCATCGTTTGGCTGACTTACACCAAATGCGGAACCCTGCTGCGCGGCTGGGGCCTCACCACGGGCCGCCTTGCGGGCCGCCGCGGCGCGCTGCTGCGGGGTGAGTTTGTCCTTCTTCTTGGCTTGACGCGCACCGGAGCGCTTGCCCGTGCTTGGCATCTTGCCCATGCCACCCATGCCGGGCATACCGCCGCCGGCGTTCATTTGACGCATCATCTTTTGTGCGGCATCGAACCGCTGCATCAGCTGATTGATCTCTTGGACGGTGGTTCCAGAACCGCGGGCAATTCGCGAGCGGCGCGACCCGTTAATGATCTTTGGGTTTTCCCGCTCACCCGGTGTCATGGACTGAATGATGGCCTCAATACGGTCAACTTCACGCTCGTCAAAGTTGTCCAGTGCCTCACGCATTTGCCCCATGCCCGGCAGCATGCCAAGCATCTTCTTCATGGAGCCCATGTTCTTCATCTGCTGCATTTGGCTCAGGAAGTCGCCCAGGGTGAAATCTTCACCAGCGGCAAGCTTGTCCGCCATACGCTCGGCTTCTTCGGCGTCAAACGCCTTTTCGGCCTGCTCGATCAACGATAGAACGTCACCCATGTCCAGGATGCGTGACGCCATCCGGTCCGGGTGGAAAACCTCAAAGTCTTCGAGTTTCTCACCGGTTGACGCAAACAGGATTGGCTTGCCGGTTACCCGGGCTACCGAGAGCGCGGCACCACCGCGGGCGTCACCGTCCAACTTGGACAGAACCACACCGGTGAAGCTCACGCCCTCATCAAACGCCTGGGCGGTTGCCACGGCGTCTTGACCGATCATGGCGTCAATAACAAACAAAATCTCATCAGGGTTAATGGCGTCGCGGATATCCGCGGCCTGCGTCATCAGTTCCTGATCAACGCCGAGCCGTCCGGCGGTGTCAACAATGACAAAGTCATGCTGGCGTGCCTTGGCGGTGTCTACACCCGCAAGTGAAACCGAGACCGGGTCGCCCTGGGAAATCCCAGGTTGAGCATCGGAGCCCTGGTTACCCGGGTGCGGTGCGTAGACCGGCACCCCGGCCCGCTCTCCCACAACCTTGAGTTGGGTAACCGCGTTTGGGCGCTGCAGGTCGGCCGCCACCAGCATCGGAGTGTGGCCCTGAGCCTTCAAGCTCACCGCGAGCTTTCCAGCAAGGGTGGTCTTACCCGCACCTTGCAAACCGGCCAGCATAATGATGGTTGGCCCGGTCTTAGCCCGGTTCAGGCCGCGACTTTCACCACCGAGGATGTTGACAAGTTCCTCGTTAACAATCTTGACTACCTGCTGGGCAGGGTTCAGTGCACCGGAAACCTCGGCGGATAGAGCACGTTCCCGGATTGAACCGGTAAAGTCGCGCACCACGGAAACGGCAACGTCTGCGTCGAGCAGGGCACGGCGGATCTCCCGAATTGTGGCATCAATATCAGCCTCGGAGAGACGGCCCTTGCTGCGCAAGTTCTTAAAGGTCGATGTCAGGCGATCGGACAGATTGGCGAACACGTTGAGTTTCCCTCACCACTGGCTATTTGAAGACAATAAGTAAAACTTAAGCCTACCTGCTTGGTGGGCCACAAAAGACCAGTTCCGCAGGCGGCAAAACGACGGGACGGCAGGTTTCCCTACCGTCCCGGTCATACTACGTCTTTTTTTGACTACAGCGCGGCTGAGCCACGCTCGCCGGTTCGAACCCGCGCAACGTCTTCAACAGGAACAACCCAAACCTTGCCATCGCCAATAGCACCGGTCTGCGCGGCGCTCACAATGACGCCAACGACCTTTTCCGCATCAACGTTCTCGATCAAGATCTCAATCCTGATCTTCTCGATGAGTTCCGAGGTGTATTCGGGCCCTTCGTAGTTCGCTGCGTGTCCCTTTTGGCGGCCAAAGCCACTCGCCCCGCTCACGGTCATGCCGTGCACTCCGGCGTGTTCGAGCGCTGCTTTGACGCTATCTAGACGGCTGGGCTGGATAATCGCGGTGACCAATTTCATGGTTACCCCTTTCTACACCTGGTTAATTTTGCTAACTGTAACTTTAGACTGCTTACCTGCCACCACGTGGCATGGGTCACTGTGTGGACGTGTCGACTACAGGGCCACCGGTCCTTGTTCACCGGTGCGCACCCTGGTGACATTGCCAACCGGCATGGACCAGACCTTGCCGTCACCCACGTTTCCCGTGTACGCGGCCGCAACAATCGCTGCGGTGACCATTTCTTCCTCGCCGTCGGCAATCAGGATTTCCAACCTGATTTTTGCCACGAGGTCAACGGTGAATTGCGCTCCCCGGTAGACCTCGGTGTGGCCAAGTTGCCGGCCATATCCCGATGCTTGAGTGACGGTCATGCCACGGACCCCATTTTCTTTGAGCGCGCTTTTTACCGCCTCAAGGCGGTGGGGTTGGATAACTGCGGTAATCAGTTTCATTTTTGGATATCCCAACTTGAGGTGGGTGAAGCTTGGCTTTCGTAGGCGCTTTCACCGTGGACTGCGAGGTCGATGCCGCTAACTTCGTGAGCAACGGGCACCCGCCAACCCAAGAACTTATGCATTGGCAACGCAATTGCCAGCGTAATAACGGCCGAGAACACGATCGCGCTGAGCGCTATCAGGATTTGAACCACCAACAGGCTTGGCGAGCCTCCGTAGAAGATTCCGCCATCAACCGCGAGGAACCCAATTGCCACGGTCCCCCACAGCCCTGACACCAGGTGAACTCCAACCACATCCAACGAGTCGTCATACCCAAAGCGATACTTCAGGCCAACGGCCGCTGCGGAGATTGCCCCGGCCACCAGGCCAAGCCCAATCGCGCCAATGGGAGATAGCGCCCCGGCCGCCGGAGTGATGGCTACCAGACCAGCAACGACCCCGGATGCTGCCCCAAGCGAGGTGGCGTGGCCGTCACGAATTTTCTCGGTCAGCAGCCACCCGCAAACTCCTGCGGCGGCCGCCGTCGTGGTGTTCACCCATGCAAGGCCCGCTAGTCCATCAGCCGCATAGGCGGAGCCTGCGTTGAACCCAAACCAGCCAAACCACAACAGGGCTGCCCCCAGCATGACCAGGGGAAGGTTGTGCGGGCGCATAACCTCTTTGCCAAACCCCTTGCGCTTGCCAATGACCAACGCCAATACAAGGGCTGCAACCCCGGCGTTGATATGTACTACGGTCCCACCGGCAAAGTCGATCGGCGTGGCGATGGCCGCAAACGGGCCCTCTTCCGAGAGTAGTCCGCCGCCCACGGAAGAGCCGTAGGACATGGACCAGCCATACAAGACGTACAAGACACCAACAAGAGCCATGGCTCCAAAGGACATCATGAGCATGTTCAGAACACTTTTTCCGCGGACCATGCCCCCGTAGAAGAACGCAAGCCCGGGGGTCATCAGTAATACGAGCGATGCTGAGATCAGCATCCATGCGGTTATTCCTGAGTCGATCATGAAACGTCCCCTAACGTACCGGCCCTTTGGCCGGCGTAGGGTCAATTTTTCGCTTTGCGTATTTCCGTACCCAACCGGGGAAGTTTCGTGTTGATTACGTGGCGGACGTTTTTGTAAAACCTACGTTTCTTGGAACCTAAGTAATCTTTGCTTGAGCAATCGCAACCACCTGTGCAAACAAAAACCCGGTGGCCGGATCCTAGACAGATCCAACCACCGGGCTAACCGGTTTGTAGCGCGTACAAGCTCGTGCGCAGGTTCTACGAGGGGACTAGTTTCCCAAGATTCCGTCTACAAAGTCTGCGGGATCGAATGGGGCTAGGTCGTCTGGGCCTTCGCCTAGACCAATCAGTTTGACCGGCACACCCAACTCCCGCTGGACGGCTACAACGATTCCACCCTTGGCGGTGCCGTCGAGCTTGGTCAAGACAATTCCGGTCACGCCTGCAACCTCGGCAAAAACGCGGGCCTGGTTCATTCCGTTCTGACCGGTGGTCGCATCGAGAACAAGGAGCACCTCGCTAATAGGCGCAACCTTGGTAATGACCCGGGTAATCTTCCCTAGTTCATCCATAAGGCCGGACTTGTTTTGCAAGCGGCCGGCGGTGTCGACAAGCAGCACATCGGTTTCTAACTCAACAGCGCGGCGCGTGGCGTCGAAGGCAACGGACGCTGGGTCCGCACCGTCCTTGTCGGAGCGTACGGTCTCAACACCTACACGCTCACCCCAAGTTTGCAGTTGGTCTGCGGCCGCAGCCCTAAAGGTGTCTGCGGCACCGAGCAAAACGGTCTTTTCCTCGGCAACCAAAACCCTGGTGAGTTTGCCAATCGTCGTGGTCTTGCCCGTGCCATTGACACCAACAACTACAAAGACCGCTGGGATCTTTGCCCCCGTTGGGTCAGCGGTGGCCGCGGTGTTGAGGCTTCGGTCCATGGTTGGATCGACCAAGTTAATGAGTTCGGTGCGCAAAAGCTCCTTGACCTGCCCCGCATCTTTGATGCCCTGAACCCGCACGGCGGTCTTCAAGTTGTCAATGAGCTCCATCGCAGGACCAGCACCAAGGTCCGCCATGAGTAGGGTCTCTTCTAGTTCATCCCAGTCATCTTCAGACAGGTGGTCACGTGACAGCACCGAAAGAAGTTTGGCACCCAACGGAGAACCGGAGGCCGCTAGGCGGGAACGCAGGCGGGCCAACCGCCCAGCAACCGGGGCTGGTCGCTCGATGGTCGGGGTCAGTTCCCCAACCGGCTCGGTTACAAGGCCGGCCTCGGCAAGGTCTGGATCGCCGGCGATAACGACTTCATCGACCACGGATTCGGTGGAGGGTGCGTCAGCATCTTCCTCGGAGATGCCCTCGTGCGGGCCGGTGATCTCAGTGGGGCCGGGTTGCACTTGGTCGTTCGACTTCTTCTTGCGGGATTGGGCTACAACGGCCCATCCTCCACCACCGAGGACAACAAGGGCGGGGATCAGGTATATCAGCAGATCGTTCACAGGGTTAAGTCTCTCAGGTGGGGTGCTAAAACAACAGCGTCGGGGCCCCGGTTCACTACAACCGGGACCCCGACACTATGAAAATGATGGTTACTTGCGCGAGGCGTACCGCTCATACAGATTATTCATCCGCTCGTTGGCCGCCACATCAAAATATGCGGGCTCGTCAATCTCCGTTGCACGGAGGAAGTCATCGAGGCTGGTATTGGATTCACTCGAATGAATATCACCCTTGGCCAAGTCTGAAACCACCTTGCCAACACGGCGCCTCTTGAGGGCCTGCGCGCGGCGGGTTCTCACCCCAGCCAGTTTCTCGGGGTTGCGAGCAATCCCGAGTTTGGTGCCCAACAATAGGATACCCAAATAGATGGACAGGCTCGTTGGGGCTAGTGCTAAGCGGATGCTCTCCCAGAGACCCGCCCAAGTAGATTGTGGTTCATCGCTGCCATACGGCGATTGTGTCGCCTTTGAGGCGCCGATCAGCACCACTACTGCCGCTACTAGCGCCAGTGAAATCCAAAAAACAATGTAACCCATACTTCATGTTTAGCACGTCTGAACTACCCTCAGATACAAATCAGGGGATGATTCCATTACTTGGGACTAACATCACACTGCGACCTCGCCAACCGGCTCAGTTCCCTCAAGATTACGCGGTTCTAGGCGTTGGCTAATGACAGTGGAAATGCCGTCGCCGGCCATTGTTACGCCATATAAAGCATCAGAAATTTGCATCGTTCGCTTCTGGTGACTAATGACAATCAGTTGGGAGTTTTGACGCAATTCCTCAAAGACCGCGAGCAGTCTGCCAAGGTTGACATCATCGAGGGCGGCTTCGACTTCGTCCATGACGTAGAACGGGCTGGGCCGAGCCAGAAATATTGCTACGAGGAAAGCAATAGCCGTCAAGGACCGCTCCCCTCCTGACAGCAGCGAAAGCCGTTTGACTTTCTTTCCAGCCGGTTTAGCTTCGATATCAATCCCGGATGTCAACGGGTTTTCTGGGTCGTCCAAGGTTAGTTGACCGTGCCCGCCTGGAAATAGCCGCGCAAACACTTTGGTAAATTGCGCCGCAGTGTCGGCGTAGGCCTGGGAAAATGCCTGCTCGACCCGGTTATCGATGTCGGTGACCAGACTCATCAGGTCCGCACGCGATGCGCGCAGGTCTTCCAATTGGGCTGCCAAAAACTCTTGACGTTCCTGGAGAGCCGTGAATTCTTCTAGGGCAAGAGGATTGATTTTCCCAAGCGTGGCTAGTTTGCGCTTGGACCTTGCGTAGATCTCCTCTTGCTCTTGCCGGTTGTACCCAAGGAGCACTGTTTGCTCATCTCCTTGGGGTTCGGCACCTGAATCGCTGTCTTCCGCCGCCGCTGTCTGTGGCCCTGCCGGTTCCACGATTGGTACGTGTGGGCCGTACCCCGCTACCAACTCTGCGGGATCCGTGGCGTACAGCTCGATCGACTTGTTGGCATACTGCTCTACCTGTTGTTCCAGCACGGTCAGTCGCAGCTCGTCACCGTGGACAATATCAACGTTGGCTCGCACGGTTTGGTGGAGGTGCTCGGCGCGCTCGCGCAGTTGCATAATTTCCTGGTCGCGTTCCTGTTGCAACTGTTGGGCACGATCACGGGCCTCGAGAGCACCCTGAATTGATTGTTCGAGCAACCCAAGCGCTATCTCGGCTTGGTCCAGCACGGATTGTGCACGCTCAGCTCGTCGTTTGCGAACTCGGTTGGCTTGTTGGGCTCGTTCAACCGCTTGTTCTTGGCTGTGCAGCGTGCGTTCGGTGCTACTGACGCGTTGGGTCTGACCCGCAAATTGTTCTTGGAGTCCCCGCAGTGCTACCCGGGCTTCTGTTTCCGCATTTCTGGCCGCTTCTAGCCCCGTTTCGAGGACCAAAATCTGCTGGCGCAAGTTGTCCTGCCGCCCTTGGTCTGGCGTGAAATCCTGGTCGGCTGCACCGAGTTGATCTGCGGTTTGTACTAGCGTCTGCTGGGCTTGGGCAAGGCGTTGCTGCGCCTGATCAATCGTTGTGTGCGTGCGCGCTACTTCTTGGCGGGCATTTTCGAGCACCGCGGCGGCGCGCGCGTGCTCCCGCGAACGCTCTTGGGTCTGCCCTACGAGAACCTCGTGTTCAGTTTGGGCATCGAGCAGAACGGCGGTGCACTCCTTCACGCGTTCGCCTTGTGCTTGGGACTTCAACTCAAGTGTTTCGAGTTCAGCGCTGAGCTCCCGCTGCGCTTCGACGGCATCCGCCAACTCCGAGCGCAACCGCAGCGGACCCGCCTCCAGTGGCGTCCAGAGCCTGACTAAACCGTCACTGAGCACGTGGCCGGCCATGGTCACGGCCGTGAGCCGCGGTTCTTTGGTCACCAGTGTGGTTGCCATTTGCATGGTAGAAACGACGATTACGTCTTGGAGGAGTTCTTCCAAGAGTTGGGCCAGCCATGGCAGATCGCTGGCCAGCTCCACCTGTTCAACTAGTCGTCCGGCTTGCTGGTCCCCCAGTGCTTCCAGTGCACGGGTAACAAGCTCAGGCTCTAATCGCGGAGCGGATTTGCCCGGGAACAGAACCGTAGCGGTCCCCAGATCCTGAGCTTGCTCGCTGCGGCTGATCTCAATAGCTTTCGTCAGTTCCGAGGTAATCACGGCACTACCTAGGTGCGCCAAAGCGGATTCCAAGGCAACCTGCAGTGAATCGGGAGCGTCAAATTGTCCCAGGACTTGCCCTACCACACCGTCGACCTCGGTCAACACCGCACTGTCGCCGTGGCCGTGCTGCAGGGAGAGTTCGAGGGCCTGTGCCTTTGCTCTTGCCGCTGCCATGCGTGCTTGCGCACGGGCAGTTTCCTGCTGTGTTTCGCTGAGTTCTGCCTGAGCAGCTTTGCTTGCGGATCGCAGTTCCACGAGGTGCTGCGAGCTTGCTTCCAATTGGGCGTCCAGCACTTGGTTCTCGGGCTCGTCCGGAGTTGCCGCCGTGCGTGCTAGCTCAAGTCGTTCGTGGGCTGCACGCAGTTCTACGCCCAGGCGGTCAATCTCTGCCGTGAGTGTCTCAACCCGGCTGCGTTGAGCGCTAGCCTGCGAGGTCAGTTGGGCAATACGTTCTCGGTGCGCCGCTGTTTGTTTGTCGTAGTTGGTAAGTTCCAGTTGGGCAACGCGCAGTTCTTGCTCACGGACTTGTTTGGTAAGTGAACTTTCATCCGCAGTCTGGCGCGCTTGGGTGACCTGTTGTTTGGCGGTTTCTGCCTGAGCTTTAACCCGCTCGAGTTGTTGACGTATCTGGGTAAGATCGATTGCATCATCAACGGGAGCACTGCCTAGGTGGCGTAGCCGTTCCGTTGCCAACGTCTGTAGGTTGCGCAGTTGTTCTCGCTGCCCCAAAAGGCTGGCCACTGTTTGGCCGGCCGCTGCAGACTGCGGGCTGGCAAGCGCCGCCGCGTGTTCACGTTGGGCGAGAGTGGAACGAATGGCGGCAAGTTCGGTTTCGCTTGTTTGCAGCAGCTCTTTTCTGTGCTTGGTGCTTTCCCGGTGGTTGCGCACTTGATCTTGGGCTGTGTTGAGATCGTCAGCGAGCAATCGCATACCTGAGTCTCGTACCGTTGCCGCAAGAACTTGGGCGCGCTGGGCTGCCTTTGCTTGCCGCGCTAGGGGGCCCAGCTGGCGGTTCAATTCAGACAATAGGTCTGCAAGCCGCAGGAGGTTACCCTGCATCCCAGCGAGTTTGCGGAGCGCTTTTTCTTTGCGCTTGCGGTGTTTCAGTACTCCCGCGGCTTCTTCAATAAAACCGCGCCGGTCAAGTGGAGTTGCCCGCAGCACCGCGTCCAGTTGGCCTTGACCAACAATCACGTGCATTTCACGGCCAAGACCGGTGTCCGAGAGTAGGTCTTGAATATCAAGCAGTCGGCACTGCGCCCCATTGATGGCGTATTCAGAACCGCCATTGCGGAACAGGGTCCTGGTGAGGGTTACTTCCGTGTAGTCAATGTCGAGGGCGCCGTCTGAGTTGTCAATTGTGAGGGAAACTTCTGCCCGCCCCAGGGCACCGCGAGTACTCGTGCCGGCGAAGATGACATCTTCCATTTTACCGCCACGCAGTGTTTTGACGCCTTGCTCCCCCATCACCCAGGCGAGTGCGTCAACTACATTTGATTTTCCTGACCCATTTGGCCCAACCACACAGGTGATTCCGGGTTCAAACTCCAGGGTGGTTGCGGAGGCAAACGATTTGAATCCCCGCAATTGCAAAGTCTTTAAGTACACGTCAGCCCCCAATCTATTGGGCTAAGAAACCATGAAAATCGGTACCGCTCACAGGGTATCCGGCGTTAAACCCCTTTGTTCAACGCCGGTCCACCCACTAGAGAATCAATTTGCTGCTGGGAACCACAGAGCGATTTCACGCTCGGCGGACTCGACTGAGTCGGAGCCGTGCACGAGGTTGCGCTGCACCTTCTCACCCCAGTCACGGCCAAGGTCGCCGCGTAGCGTACCCGGGGCCGCAGTGGTTGGATCGGTTGTGCCGGCTAGGCTACGGAAACCTTCAATTACGCGCTCACCGGAGGCGACAATCGCAACTACTGGTCCGCTGGCCATGAAGTCAACGAGTGGCTGGTAGAACGGCTTACCCACGTGCTCGGCGTAGTGCTGAGCAAGAAGATCTTGGTCTGCCTGTCGCATCTGTACTGCATCAAGGGTGTACCCCTTGGTCTCAATCCGGCGGATTACCTCTCCAACGAGGCCCCGCTCAACTCCATCAGGCTTAACAAGGATCAAAGTGCGCTCACGCTGTGCTGTAGTCATGTGCGCCATCTTAACAACTACCTGTGACAACCCCGCGCGCCTTCCGCATGTTGTCCGGTAAGGAACTTAGTTTCCTATAAGAAACTCGCCAATATAGGTTTGCCCGTCAATCTCAAAAACCGGAATAGTTACTGCAATGTTCGGATCTCGACTCTCCAACTCCGCCGTCCATGCAAGGGCTTCTTCCGGGTTGGACACGTGCTCACCCGTTTCCCTATCCAAATCAACCTTCCGGATGTAGCCTTCCTCGCCTTGTGTGGTCACAGCAAGGATCAGATCAGGTTCATCATTTGGAGAGTTACTGTCAAGTAGCGAACCATAGGTTTGCCCGTGTTCATTTTTTGGCCAGTCAACCTTTTGCAATGTCCCAGGCTCGCCACCTTCAGTGGCGGATACTCCCTCGGGCAATTTTTCCAAGCTTTCGGTTTGTGAGCCCGGTGCGCTTTCCTGTGTTGCCACAATGCCGCTCGCTTGAGCCGCCAAGACTGCCCCGCCACCCAACGCCAAGAAGACTGCGGCCCCGAGTAGACCCTTGGTAACCGCGTGTTTTCCTTGTTTCACTATTCCTCCAGGCTTACTCGTCACTGAGTTAGTTTGATTGAGATCGACGGCCGTCAATGTTGAACAGGAACATGCGGGGCCAATCGCTGCGCCGCAATTTCAGCATTCCTCGCATTCTAGTACCGCAAATCCCTGGAAGGCCACCATTTACCACATACGATCATCCTGCCTGGGGCCAAAAATCATGCAATATTATGGAACCCGAAGTTCTTTGATTGGTTCCCTGAAACTTGCAATTACGGCCGGCATCACCGCGGATAGCACTATTCCAATCCCTACGCCAATCACGCTCAGGATTGCAGTTTAACTCATCAAGAGGGCGATTATCAGACTACGGCTGGCGCCAAGGTCCCGGGATTGAGCAATTTATTCGCTGGCTTGGACATTAATCTTGCTTACGTCGTCGACCCCGAGCACCGACAGGACAGCACCCGAGACCGAGATAACGTGCCTAGGAGTTGAGGTAACCAAATGGAGGACGCTGATTGGCTCATCGCCGGCTTGAGTCTCTTGGGGCACGAACAGCGCTGCTATTCCTCGCCGCCATCTCGATATTGATGCACTTGTTTCTATTACGACTGGCCGCAAGCCCTCGATCGAAGCTCGCGGCCCAATACCGGAGGATGCAAGTTTGGTGCCGCATTTGCGCAGCAAGGTCAGCACAACATCTGGGCGTGCGCAGGATCAAGAACGCAGATGCATAATCAAACCTATTTTCGCCCAGATCAATCACACCGCCGGGCTCACTAAATGTTCTCGTCGCCGTCTCGCTGCAGTCCCCACTGAACTTCAGTTTCTCACCGCTCCAAAGAGCATCAAGGCCACTTTTCAGACAGCACCTGATTCAGTGGGCATCAGCAGCCGTCTGCGGAACCTTGTACGTGGGACAACGGGCTAGTTGAGATAACCGAGAGGTGCTCATCCCTTGGTTTCAAACAACAGCTTCTACGAGCCCGGATAGTCTGCAAATCTGTAAGATCGGGCTATAGGACAAAAAGTGTGTCTGTAATTGGCTGGTAGCCGCATTGTGGTGCGGGAAACTCGGGTTTGATAATGAGTCCGGTCATTTTCAAGGTTGGACAGAAAGTGTGTCTGGAATCCTTGGTAATCGTTGGTATGTTGCGGCCCGCAGGGGTTTGAATATCCCGTTTCATGGGTGGGTGAGGATTCTTGACTGCCCGCGGTGTGGCGGAGCGATGAAACGTAATGGGACCACGACTGCGGGCAAGGTGCGGTGGCGTTGTAAATCTGCAGCGTGTGGTGGGTCAAAAACCAGATCCAACGACACCACGACGAAAGACTTTGTGACGTTCTTGGGGTGGTTGTTTTCCAAACGGTCCCAAGCTGAGTTGCCTGGTGGTGGACGGACGTTTCGGCGCAAGACCAAGCAGTTTTGGGATCTGTGGCCGATGGCCCCGCTGATCGATGAGATCTTTCCCGTGATCTATGTTGATGGCATCCACTTGGGCCGCAAGGCCGTTGTCTTGATCGCCAGAAACGACACCCACGTGTTGGGGTGGTATATCGCCAGGACCGAGCACAGTGCCGCTTGGGAGGCGTTGTTGAGCCGGATCGCACCACCGGTCTTGGTGGTGACTGATGGTGGTTCCGGGTTTGCTAAAGCACGACGCAACATATGGCCACAGACTAAAGTTCAACGCTGTTTATTCCATATCCATAACAACATTTTGGTTAAGACCACGCGCCGACCAAAGCTGTTACCTGCCCAAGAACTTAAGGTTTTGGCCCGTTCCTTGCTCTATATCAAGCAAGCTCGGCAAGCCGATGAGTGGATCGAGGCCTACCTCAGTTGGGAAACAAGATGGGCCCGATTCTTAGACGAAACAAGCAGTTACACCAACGGCCACATTGGATACACCCACCAACGCCTCGTTGAAGCCCGCTCAATGCTACGGACCCTAGGGAACTCCAAAACCATGTTCACCTACCTCGATGAATCCCTCACCAAGGCGCACGGCGCCTTGCCTTGCACCACGAACGTGATCGAAGGAGCAACCAACGCGCCCTTACGCGAAATGCTCCGCCTGCATCGAGGAATGAAGCTTGACCGGCGACTCAAAGCCATTGCCTGGCACTGCTACCAACACACCCCACACCCACTGCCAGCAGCCGAGATTCTCGCAACCATGCCAACCGACCAAGACATCGAAAACGCATACCAACAGGCCCACCAAAACAACCCAGAAACCATCCGCCAGCAAACCGGAGCACCCCAACTCTGGGGCAACGCCATCGACTGGCACAACATGCGCCACACCCAAGGATTCCAAAACTTCTACTAACCCCTGAGACACACTTTTTGTCCTATAACCCGTAAGATCGACCACGAACTCATGCTGAACTTGCTTGGCAAAGCAAGAGGACGGCATCTTCATTGGCGAGAGATACCGTCCTCTGAAACTAACACCGCTAGATTGTGTAAGTGAAACTATTGCGAGCACTTGAACGCATTCATTCGTGTGTCTGTTTGGACCTGTTCCACACAAAGGATCTCGCACTCCCCTAGTGTTAGCGCTAGATTAGAGAAACGCGGTAAATTTTCTTCACAGTTACCGGGGTGGGAAAGGTGAACGTGACATTGGGTTGTGGAGTTAAGTTGTGCGCGCCCCACGAAAAGGTAGTGCGGTGAAGAGCTGATCCGTCCCTAATGAGCGTGGCATTTGTCCAGTTCTGAATTTTCGTCCCTGTGCCAGCGTATCCCAGCCAAGCATTGTTTGACCTAATGCACGCAGCATTTGTACCACACCCTGGACCAACGGGCGAAATGGCAAGCGGGGCAACGGCTTCATCGATCTCTTCTAACTTTACTACCGCTAAGAAATCTGCAGTGTCACTGTCGACAAGAATCTGAACAGCGTTTCCACTGTCTATCGCATCTTGGATCAAGTTTTCACTCTGCGTCCCCGAAAGGTCTACCAACATTTGCTGAATTTCTACCTGCGGCGTCCACGAACTCACTGCGGGAACATCAGCGATTGAAGCACTGGCTGGCCCACCTAACAAAATCGCACTCAGCACCATCGAAAAAAGAACTCCAAATTTTCTCATATTCAACAGACTAACAGAACTGAACGCAAAAATCAGTAGGGACGCTTAATTATAGCTTCGGTGGGGCAGAGGCACATTAATTGCAATTTCAGGTCGCCTTATGTTCGCCATTAGTGTGCGCACCGTTCCCAGGGTAGGCCTTCAGCTCGACTACGTCGCCTCAACGTCGAAATTAGATTTTGAAAGACTTAGAAAAGTCAAGTCAATGTCTAGTTGGCAATAACTGCCCGATCAGTCGGACCTGACTGCAAGTGCCGGCTGGATACTCCCTGCTCGATAGGCAGGGTATGCGGACGATATCAGTCCTGCAGTAATTCCTACAGTAGGCCCAAGGAAGATAAACCATAATGGATAGGCAATCGACCAGCTACTCGCTACGGAGATCAGGGCAATCGTCGTTGATGCGATTGCAGACCCTGCTAGGCCCCCGCATGCACCTATGATGAATCCCTCGATCAAAAACAGGCTTGCCACAGACCATTGGGAGGCACCAAGTGCTCGCCTCACTCCGATTTCTCCAGTACGGGACATAACCGATACAGTCATTGCATTGGCGATAAGCAAGACCGTCAATAGCAGCAGGAATCCCCCGATAAAGGCTGCCAGTTTATCGAGTTGAGTAGAGACACCCGCGCGCATACCCTCAAAATTTTGCACTTGGGAGACCACGAGTTGCTCCGGGGATTGGGGCATCAAAGACATTCTGATAGTTTGCGCAACCTGGTTACCAGCTCCTGGTTCAGTCAATATCTTCATGTGTGAATTACCATCACCGCCGGTCAACTCTAGACCGCGCTGGTACGGGATTAAGGCACTGGATGAAAAGTTGCCCTTGGAGGAACTTACCAATCCAACCACCGAGTATGGCACTCTGTCGATATAGAGATTGATGCCAGTCCAATCGTTTCCTTGCGAGATACCGAGCGTTTCCGCTAGGTCCTCCCCCACAAAAACAACAGGCAAGTTCGTATCAAGCAACCACGCGGTTTCTTCGGGGACACTACTACCTAGCACGGCTGGATACTGGGCTGTCAGCCCCGCTACTGTGGCACCTTGGACTGCTTCAGGGTAGTGCGGTGGTCTAGTTACGGGCACATTGACACTAAGTGAGACATCGTTCAATAACCCAGCATATTGCACAGGTCCCAGACCGTGAGCTCTCTGGACCGCGTCACCTGGGAACACCATGGCGCCTGCCACATGAGACGATGACGTTTCTTGGGCTGGCGTAACGGTCACCGTGTTTAGGGTGGACGCCGCCAAGTCAGCGGCGACCTGACGAGCCGCAACTTGAGAGATACCCAATGAAGCCACCAAAGCACCTGTTGCGAGGGCAACTGCCAACATTAACATGACTGCCCGTGCCCGGCGCGAGTGCAGATCAATAAAAACGTCGGCAAAACCATGACGCAATCCGTTGAGTCTCAAGTTCTGCATTACCTCAGTCTCTTTGCGATGGCTCCGCCTAGGTATTCACCATCAGTTAGTTCCCGTATCACTCCAGCTTCAAGATAAAATGCCCGGTCCATCCGCCCAATAAGCCGTGGGTCATGGGTAATAATGACAACCGCCGACCCTAATTTTGCTTGCTTATCAAACAAGTCGAGCACAGCGTTCGCATTGTCATTATCTAGGTTGCCGGTAGGTTCATCCGCAAGCAATATCTTAGGCGAAGTAATTATCGCTCGCGCAACTGCCAACCTTTGTTTTTCCCCGCCAGATAATAACCGCGCATATGCATGTTCACGGTGACTTAGCCCAACTTGCCCCAAGACCTTGGCAACCTTTACCGACCACTGACCTTTAGGAATGGAAGACACTGCTAGTTTGATATGTAAATTCTCTGCCACTGTGCGGTGGCCCAGCACATGGTTTTCTTGGAATACAAATCCCAATGAGTCAGCCCGCAACCGGTCCATTGCCCGTTTCGAAAGCCGACTGACATCCTGACCGAGGAAATGCAAACTTCCGGAAGTCGCTTTATCCAATAAGCCAACAATATTCAGAAACGTTGATTTGCCTGATCCTGATTTTCCCAGCACCACAACACGTTCACCAGCACGAATATCGATATTCACATCCATTAATGCGTGCACTGGTGGTACTTCGTTATAGATCTTGGTGATTTGTCTTGCGTTCAGTACCACTATTTACCACCAACAATTACGGTGTCACCAACCATTAGTGTCTCCGATGTAACGTGTGCAAATCCATCAGCAACGGTTAGCACGGATACCGGAACCTGCGTAGGTTTGGTTAGTTCGGATTGATTTGCTATCACATTCACGTAAGTTGCGCCGTTCCCTTCCCGCAAGGCCGTCAGAGGAACTGCAAGGCCAACTTCTGATTCCAAGGAGTCTAAAGGCTCAACCACAACTTCTGTTTCCTTGGTCAACCCCTCAATCTGCTCGAACTGAAAGGTCACATTCCTGCCGGGTCGACTATCAAACTCATCAGACTCGGTCACAAATTCACCGACATCAACAACCACTACCCCCCATGTCACGGCAGGATCTGTGGCCATGACAGCTCGTGCTTGTGCACCCAGGCCGTAGGATTCCGTCATTGACACCGGAACCCGAGTAGTCAGTTTTACTTCACCCGCTCGAATCGTTACCAAAGGTTGCTCAGCATCGATCAGAATCGAACCCACATCCGCAGTTTTGACTACGGTTGCATACAACGAAGACGTTGCCCAAAAATGTTCCATCCGTAGTGGGGTGATTGCTTGAAGTTTCGCATGCTCCAAATCGCGTTTCGCATACTCAACTGCATTACTACGGTTGCTGTGAGTGCCTTTTGCACTCTTGGCTGCCGACTCACTTGAGGGCAGATTTTCAGATTGTTCTTTCTGAAGATCCGCTAATACTTGTTCGGCCCCACGCACCGCTTCCAAGGCCTCGATACTCGCACTTGGGACTTCTAGTTTGTTGCGCCTATATAACTGTCCAACTGCATCCGCAGTACCTATTCCATAGACCCCATCGACGGGCCCTGAATACAAACCCAGCCGCTTCAACTCTTGCTGAATCTGAAACACATCATCCCCGTGGTCACCACCTGTAATTGTGCGGTACAACGGAAAATCCATTGTTAACAGGAACATCGGCTGGCCAGATATTTTTGCTAAGAGATCTCCTGATGTAACTGACTGCCCCGGTTCAACCATCAATGCGGTCACCACTGCACGCTCTTGGACTACCGGATCGGGAACTATTTGCACCTCGGTACCCAGTTCAACGCGTCCACGAACGAGTTCTTCAGCCTGCTCAAACTCACGTTCGTGAACAACCGCAGTTGCCACTAGGGGTGTCTTCGAGTTTTCAATCGCACCATCCCAAGGAGACCGCACTAGTGTGCCCAAGAAGAACACCAGCACGAGTATTACGGAGCATACAATCAACCAAATTGCTATCCAGCGTTTTCTTGGGTTTTCTATATTGTTCTTGTTCTCAGGTGCAGCACCCATTAGGAAAATTCTCTACCATCTCTTAGGGCTTGTGATCGGGGTTTACCTTCAACAAGAACTCAGGGTTTTCCGAAATAACCTTCTTAGCTGCAACAACTGCCGAATCTATCAGTTCTCGCTTTGCAATCATCTCTGCCGCATACTTTTCAACGAGTGGAACCTGTTCCGACGCTTCTACCTCTGCCATACGCTGCGTGAAATTAATCGAGTCTTTGCATGCTACAACTTGAAGAGCCATTCGAATCTGCACCTCATCTATCCGGTCTCCACGCGCTCCTTGCGGGTACCATGGAGTTCCTTCGCGGTACTCCGAAACCATCTCGTTCTCGCTAAAACATGCGCCCAGTTCATCAACTAATGCAACGGCATCCTTGTTTCGCTGGTAGTTAAATTCGAGCGGTTCGTACTCCTGCCACCAACCCCCATCATGGCGTAACGGTTCCGAAAAATGATTGCCCGCTTCTTCGTTGCAGTTGCGCACAACCTCGATTTCATCCTCTGTCAGTTCAAACACTGTCCGTTTACCCGCCTCAGGAGGCAAGAAGGTGTCGGTTGCGGGCGTATCATCTGGCAAAATTCCATTGGCAATCAGGTCTTTCAAACTCATCGGTTCGACAAACCCCCAACGCTCCGCCTGTTCGACTGTCCAAGGGCCAAAATAGTTCCTCTGCGCATAGATCTGTTGAACCGAAGGTGGAAATTCCGGTTCAACGAGATATTCCACGCCCTGGTCCGATGCGCATTTTGCCATCTCAACCGTATGAGCCGTATTTAAGGTTCCCTCTTCCTCCTCGCTCTCTCCAAATGGGTCTAACGGAAGTTTGAGAACTCCAGTAGCGGTATTAAGCTCTGGCACAATCGTGATCCCCTCAATCTGTGTCTGGTCAGATTGAGGGGAATCAGATGTGGTCGAGGAACACCCGCTAATCCCAATGAAGATTCCTAGCAGGCAACCAACAAACACAGAAACTTTACTCGTCATCAACTGCATTTCATGTGCGCGACGGCACCAACACGATTGGCCCAGTTTATGCCGGTACCGTCAAAACCTGCACCGTTAGAGAGGTTTGGATCACGATAGTTCGATCCAATCCGGTGCTCACTGTACAACGTGAAGTACTTTCCAGAGGGATTACCGGTCGTATATGACCAACTCTCGTAAAAGCGAGTGTGATCACACGCTCTCCCGTTGGCACCGGCAGAGTTGCCAAGTTTATAGAGCCAATCAGCTACCTTGGTTTTTGATCGCTCGGTGCCATATGACGTACCTTCGTATGTCCTTTCCATCCACAGACAGGAGTACCCAAGATCACACTTTCCAGGTACCGCCTGTGCTGCTACACCACCGGCAAACAGCATTGCCGTCGCAAGCAGCAACGCCACGAATCCTCGCTTCAACTTTCTGTTCTCCCTTTCCATATAGGCAGCCCCGAGTGGCTTCCGTCCACCAAGTAATGCTACTTAATTAGTAGAGTTTCTGCAATTTGCGGGTGGAAGATCGCTATTCACTGAGGCAGATATGCATACTGTCAGCAGAAACAAACATTTTGTTACCAGTTGGTATGACCCTTTTCTGGGTAAGCACTGGACTTGTTGGCAAGCCAGCGCTGTCCACGTTTGGGGCGGTCAACTAAGACTCCTTGTTTACAAAGATCATCAGGAACACAACAACTACGAAGGCCACCAGTAGCCAAACTAATATCATTCACGGAACTCGCAGTTCCTTAATGGGCTCCCTGAAACTCGCAATCACAGCCGGTACTACGGCTGCCAGCAATGTGGTTACCAGTGCTAAAACCCCGAGCGCAGCCGTGAAACTCACACCGGGCCAAGGGTCTCTGGCCGCAACAAGTACCACCGCGGATAGCGCTATTCCAATCCCTACGCCAATCACGCTCAAGATTGCAGTTTGACTCATCAGGAGGGCGACTATCAGGCTGCGGCTGGCACCAAGGGCCCGGCGGCGGCCAAAGTCCTTGCGGCGCAGCATGACCAGCCCGTAAAGCAACGTTGCGGTGAGGATTCCGGTCAGCCCCATAAGTGCGAGCACCAAACCGCGGGAGAAAGCCCCTAACTGCCCTTCAATCAGGGCACGGAGCTGGGCCATTTGTGCACTTGTTTGGACCTTAATCTTGCTCGCGTCATCGACCCCAAGCACGGACAGAACAGCACCAGTGACCGGGGTTACGTGTTCTGGGGTTGAGGCAACCACAAGAAGGACACTGATTGGCTCGTCGCTGGTTTGGGTCACCCGGGGTACAAACACCGCGGGTTCAAACTCGGCTAAGTAGTCGGGCACTTGGAGCTGCCCCACTACCCCGTAGTTTTGTCCCGAGGTGAGCACAATGCCGCCCGTGGCGTCCGGCAGTCCCAGTTGTTGTAGTGCAAGGGGTGAAGCCCAGGCAAGTTCGCCCGGGACCGGTGAATCCTGTGGGATGCCAAGGAGGTCGGTATGCGTGGCGTACATGAGTCTGACCGGCACCTTTGTGCCACCGGGTATGGCTGAGTTAGTTGCGTCTTGGGCAATTGAAAACCCTACCGCCCAGTCAATTCCTTCGATTCCAGCTACCCGGTTCACCACAGAGCTGGTCAGGCCGGCGTCGCCTTCCGCCCGGATCGAGATCGTGCGGGTGCCTACCGAGTCGATGGTCCCGAGTACCTCTTGTTCGGCACCGACCGTACGTCCGGTGGTTAACATGACCGCGAAGATCATGCCGGCAACCATGAGGACGGTGATCGCGGAGGTCACAGGCTGCGACTTTGCTGATGCCATTGCCTCGCGTAGGACCGCGCGGATCACAGCCTGATCTCCCTGTCGCACAGTCCCGCAACCTCGGGCGAGTGGGTCACCACAATAATCGCCGCTCCACTTTGGGCGTGTTCTCGCAGCGCCTTGACCACCACTGCCGTGGTTGCCGGATCGAGGTTTCCGGTTGGCTCATCTGCAAGGAGAATTTGCGGGTCATTGAGCAGCGCCCGGCACAGAGCAATGCGTTGGGCTTGTCCTCCGGAGACCTGTCCGGGCTTGCGGTTGGGTGGGACATCCACCTCAAACCGGTCCAGTAATTCCATTGCCCGGTGTGCCACCTGTGTTTTGGGTAGCCCTCGGTACAGGGCTCCCTCGGTGACGTTGTCAAAGACGGTACGCGTGGCGTCAAGGGCCGCGTCCTGAAACACAAATCCAAATTTGTGGGCACGCAGCCGCGCACGCTCGGCGTCACGTATTTTTGTGGTCACTTCTCCATCGATCAAGATCTGTCCCCGGGTTGGTTCGAGCATCAAGCCAAGGAGATAAAGCAGCGTAGATTTTCCGCGTCCCGACGGCCCGGTCAGTGCGGTCATGGTTCCACTTGGAAACTGCGCGGACCAACTCTCCAGCACCGGTGTCCCGGGCACGTAGGAGAACCCCACCTCACGAGCCTCAAGCGCAATCGAGCCTGGGCGTGGTGGCGGCTGTTCCTTGTCAAGGGTTGGGGTAGTTGTCATTGCGGGCCGGCTCTCATTTGGGTTCAGCTGACTTAGCCGGGACCTGCACCTTGAGGCCGTCTTGAACGCCGTCCACTATGGACATGCCGTTTGCCGATGCCTTAATTTCGACCGGGATTCGGCTTCCGGTTTGGTCTATCACGGCGGTTGAGCCATCAGCCTGCGAGATCAGTGCGGCTGAGGGAACTACCAGGCCACCAACCGTTTCCGCCATGATTAATTGAACGGCAAGGGAGGTCTGACCGGTAATCGGAATCTGGGAGCAGTCGTCCCCGCAAACGGGGGCCTCCGATTCACCAGCGAGTGCAATAGCTACTGCCCCCGTATCCTGATCAACGGTTTGCTCCCCAGCAAAACCTTGCCAGGTCTGTCCCTCGGGTGAGGTGAGTTCAACCCGTATGCCGGCGGGAATGTTCCCCGCTTGGATATCCGTTACCGGAATTTGGAATTGGGGTGTCTGGGGAAGCACCAGCACCACGTTCTCACCGCCCGCAAGGACATCTCCGGGGTGGATCGTTGTATCTAGTGCCATGTGTGCGGGCAGAGTAGGCACAAAAACAATATCCCCCGCTAGCACTTCACCTGTTTCCTTTACACCCAATGACTTTTGCCACCGCTTGATTGCTCCCGTTGTACTGGGACCAACCTTGCCGGTCACATCACCGGTGAAAAACTTCAGGTCCTTGAGTAGTTGTTGGACCTGCTCAACATCTTTACCTGAGGCATCCGTATCTATGTCCCGAAACGCCGGGATCTGACCTTTTGCGATCACTACTGGGCGCAAGTCCACGGTGTACAACACGTCGCCGGGAACGACCTTTGCACCAGCATCAAGCTTCACCTCGGTCAGCACACCCGCCGCTCGGTTCACACCAACAGGAACCGGGGTCCACTGCGCCACCGCATTGAGACGTAGCGATTCCCCTACCTCGCCCGGTTGAACCGACACGTAGGTGTGGGTTAATGCATCGAGGGATACATCGGCTGGACGCATGACGGTCATCACCGCCCACGCACTACCCGCACCTACCGCAAGCAGCACCAGTGCGGCAAGCAGTTTTCCTACCCACCTACGGCGGGGCTTAGTCCTAGTCACTAGCGGCTTGCCTTCCACTCTTCAATAGTCTGGTCGCCGTAGGCGATCGCCAGCGGAACCTGCTGCGGGCACTCCTGTTCCAGTTTGTCCCACGCAACGTTAAATTCCAGACCGGGTATATCCAACTCAACTTGTTGGAATGGGAAATAACCACCATTCGAGTTGAAACCATCAACAAAGGCAGCCTCAGTCGGTGGCTCACTAATAGGGTGCCCTCGCTCTTCAAGGCAAGGTATGAGGAATTCGGCGGTCCACTGATACTCCAACCGCGTCTGGTCCTCAGTCCACTCACCTAAGTATTTTCCTTCAATCGCATACTGCCTCGCGCAAATGTACTGCGCTAGATACAGATTTTCTAGATTCTCCTGTGGCACATCAAAGTTGACCCCGTCAGGTGCGGGAAAGCCCTGGTCAATGACACACTGCCTATTCACAAAATCAATCTCTTCGGAAGGCACATAGCGAATAAACTCCACCTCCGGCAGATCCGAGAGCCTATAAAAGTCGGTGTACCACTCGTCGATTCCCGCAATGTACTCTGCTGACGGGCCCTCAACTTCCGATTCGCCTTTAGCATCAAAGTCTCCAACATCACTAACACCGCAGCCGCCGAGTAAGGCCAAGAAGGTAATAGGTATCAAATATGTGCGCAGGTTTCTTGGTCGCATTTCAGATCTCTCTCCTCCGTGGTGCCTCATTGGCGCATGGCCTTCCACTGTTCAATAGTCTGGTAACCATAGGCGATTGAAAGTGGAATCTGCTGCGGGCAGGCTCGTGCTAGTTTGTCCCACTCAACACTGAATTCCAGACCGGGTACATCCAGTGCTACTTGCTGAAATGGAAAGAAAGCCCCGCCGTTATTCCAGCTATCAATAAAGGCGGTTTCAGACGGTGGCTCACTAATAGAGTGTCCTCGTACTTCTAGGCATGGTATTAGGTATTCAACGGTCCACTTGTATTGCAACCGTGTCTGCTCATCAGTCCATTCACCTAGGTACTTTTCATCGATCGCATACTGCCTCGCGCAAATGTACTGGGCCAAATACATGTTCTCTTGATTCTCCTGTGGCACATCAAAGTTAACCCCGTCAGGCGCTGGAAACCCTTGATCAATGACGCACTGCCTAATCACAAAATCAAGTTCTTCCGAAGGCACATAGCGCACAAACTCCACCTCCGGTAAGTCTGTGAGCCCATAGAAGTCTCCGTACCATTCTTTGGCCCACGCAATGTACTCCTCCGAGGGCCCCTCAACTTCTGTTAGCTGCGGACCACCTAAATCCTGAGAACTCCCAGTACTACAGGCGCCGAGTAAAAACACTGCGGCAGTGCCAATGGTGATCAAGGATGTTCGCAAACTTCTACGTCGCATTTAAGATCCTTCTCTCAATTCACTCTTCATCACTGAGTAGCCTTCGAATCTCTTGCAGCGATTGCCCAGTCCCCTCAGAAGAGCCTGAAACAATGCAATAAACACTTTGGACCCAGGCTTAACTTGCAGAAGTCAGCAATTAGATTAGTTAACTAGTCAAGATCAGTACGGCGAGGTTGATACTTGGGCGGCATCAGTTCGAGCAACGAACGCCACCCAAGTATCAAATTCTAAAGAACGCCTGCCGTGTCCAATTCCTTCAACCTGACCTATATGACGATCAGGTCATTTGGTGCAGCCGGCTGCAGCTGCATGCAAAGTCCCATTAGTTGAAGCGGCCCAGGTTCCACCGGGACGATTGTGCTTGAACGAGTGATAGCCCGCAGTTGTCCAAGAAACTTGATCACCACCGAGAACCATATGCCCCACTGTGAAAGGAACATTGCCGGGCTTACCAGCCGTCGACGTGCTACTACTCGTGCTGATACGCATACCAGAATTGCATTCCCTGAACCCAGTCTTACTCCCGGCAGCCGATGCTGGACCGGCTGCCACTAGAGTTGCCCCTAAGGCCAGCGAGGCCGCTAGAACCGCAGCTGCAAGGCGCCGCATGAACGAACTTGATTTCTCCAAAAAACTCACTCCTTCGTGAAAACTAATAACCGTGACAAACGTCGCTATCACTAGGTAACACAATCACCCCGCAATCTCTAAGCTTCGCTGAATTAATAAAAAAGAAAGCAGTAACCTATTTCGCACACATCAGGACCTGGACTGCAGAGTCGTGCGGCAGGGCGGCACCTAATTGCACACGACTTATTCCAAAGCCTCAAAGTTTTCCGCAAGTCTGGCCCTACTCCGATTCAATGTATTGGACAACCATTTACTCAGCAATCAATGATTAGCTTCAATCCATCCATCGATTGTCTGCTCACCCCAAGCAATCGTGAGCGGCACTTGCTGCGGGCACGTTTGCTCCAGAGCTTCCCAAACCACATTGAACTCCAGACCTTCTATGTCTAGTTCAACCTCGGCGAAGGGAAAGTAAGCCTTTGGGGTATCCCATAGGTCAATGAATGCTGCCTCTGTAGGCGGAGGCAGAATCGGAAAGCCTTGCTCTTCCAGACAGGGAATTACAAACTCTACTGTCCAGCGATACTGCGCCTCCACTTGGCCCCTGCCCCACTCTCCCAACAATCGCTTGGGCACCCTGTACTGCATCGCACACACATAATTGGCTAGCCCAAAGTTCTCTTCATTCCCCTCAGGAATCTCAAAATTTACGCCATCCGGTGCCGCGAACCCTCGTTCGATGACACATCGACGCTGCACTGCATCGAATTCTTCAGAAGCAACAAATCGCACAAACTCTACCTCTGGAGGGTCAGACACTCCATAAAATTCAGCCCACATCGACGATAGTGATTCATCATATTCTGGTGAACTAATTTCTTCGGTACCAAACGCATCCTTATGCTCACTCTCCATATTCTCAAGCGAGCAACCTGAAACAGCAACAGACAACGTCAGTGTAAGCACGGCGATTCGAGCCCTACTGTGGCGGACTCTCATTTCACGCATCCTACTCCTGAGACGACCAGCGTACCGGTAGTAGAAATGTTCCAGTTCCCTCCAGGAGTGTTGTGTCTAGAATCACGCACACCTGAAGTGCTCCAACTCAGCATGGGTGCACCACTCGCATTATGCCTCACCGCCATTGGGACCCCCGCGGGCTTTCCAGCATTTGTCGTCGTGCTGCTCAACCTAACAACAAAAGTAGGACGACACTCAATATATCCGGACTTGCTACCTGTAGCTGAAGCTGCGGACGCAGAAATAAGGGCCGAACTAAGCACCACCCCGACTGCAAGAAGTACCCCAACTAGATTCCTCCACACAGCATTTTGATTATTCACAGTGCTCATTCCTTTGTAGATTGAATCCGTTAATGCGATTCTTCCCATGTACTAGATACGAATAGGGTTTCAGTAAATTTAGTCACAACTTGCTCTATACTACTGAATTTAGAAATTGCCATAATTATGTCATTTAGTTCAGCGACAGGAAATACACGCCTCAACTCATCGGACCGCTTTCGAGCAACGACGCTCAGAAACAAATCCTGACCCCTAACTTGCAAGACCCCGGCAACTGCATTCCTGTCGCACACACGGCTTTAGCAGTTGGATTGAAACATGAGTGTCAGTGCATTGTGAAAATCATCAGTTGGCCGAACACCAGCCATCGTTACCTTTACACTTCCTGTGCCTACTGCGAGCGGCACCTGTGCGGATTGCAGTTTCCATACCCATCGACGATGGGGCTTAGCCCTAGTCACGAACGGATAGCCTTCCACTCTTCAACAGTCTGGTCACCAAGGGCAATCGCCAGCGGAACCTGCCGCAGGCACTCTTGTTCGAGTTCCGCACACGCGACGTTATTGCTGTTTCCCCCTAACTCAATTTGCGCTACTCAGAAAGGCAAAAACTGCGTAGCCGCACTGTAATTCTCTAAGTAGGCAGCCTCCGTCGGCGGATGATTGATGGAATAGCCTTGATCCTCCAAATAAGGAATTAAGCACTCAACGAGCCACTGATACTGTATTTGATTTGCTCATCAGCCCACTCACCCACGTACTTCTCGTCAAGCAAATATTCGAGAACTCACTCATATTCGGCCAAAAATAAGCCCTCTGTCTGCCCAGGCGGCACATCGAAGTTCACTCCATCAGACGATGGAAATCCCTTACCCATCACACACTGGTGACGAACTTGATCCAGCTCCTCGGAAGACATATACCGATTAAATTCTTTCTCCGGCGGATCTTCGATACGAAAGTACTTTGCAAACCATTTTGCGGCATCTGCCACATATTGGCCGAATAGAACTTCAACTTAAGTTTCCGTGAGGCTACTGGGTTCTTGGCAATTAGCTAAGCCGCAGGCGCCGAGCAGGGCCAGTGGCAATTGACATTAAGAAAACTGCGCAAGTTTCTTGGTAGCACGTCAGAACTTTCTCTTTCGTGATGCCTCATTGGCATGCAGCTGGTCATAATTTACTTGCCCAACAGCACAAATAGTAGGGCTGCAAGAAATATTTTCTCCATATACTTCATAGCAAACCTTTTCGAACAAGAGTTCCAAACAACAAATGAAACCAACAATTAGCCTGACGATCAAGCCACGTGTGGATACTCTTCAACAACTCCATTGAATCGTACGAGTTGTCACAAGTCGCACCATTCAAGGGCGATGGTTAAGGAACGATACGATACTCGAAAGCTGCTCCGAGAAACAGATTTACTATTTGCTATTGCCAGCGGCAGCTGCGCTCAGCTTCCCGTAAGTAGAGACAGCCCAAGTTTCACCAGAGACGTTGTGCTTGAACGAGTGATAGCAAGCGGTTGCCCAAGTTTCTGGTAGGCACCGAGAACTATATGACCCACCGCAAAAGGTAGCGTAAGCGGCTTGCCTAGTTTGCTGGTGTTACTGTTTGCACTGATTACCATTCCGGGATTGCATACTCTGGATCCAGGCTTACTTCCAGCTGCGGCAGCTGGCCCGGCGGTGTCACCTCCAAGGCCAATTACCAGCATCAAGAAACAGAGTGAGCGATCCTCGCTCCCACTTCATTTCCATCAAACTCCTCATTTTCATACCATCTTTCCCTTCTTCCTTCCTTCGAATATATTTGTTGCCAAAAAACAAATAGTGGTTTCTAAATCAACTATTCGATCGCGCCTCCATTAACTGCCGTTTATTACAATCGGACTAAAAACAGCCCAGGTGCAACTTCCTCAAAATTAGTTGGAGCTTCAATCGAACTGCCACTTGTCCGCATGAAAGCCGTCACACGACGCTCATTCGCACTAGCATCAAGCAAAACTCCATCAATCCTGTATACATCCTCATTCACGCACTTGGACAACAAGGTCTGACCACTACCTAAATCGACCTGAGTACTTGGAGGATCTTCGGCCCCAATATTGACAACTGCGCCAAGGCAGACCAGATTAAGATCTTCTAGTTTCCAAAATGAAATTTGATCCCCCCGAAAAACCTCTTGGGCCAAAGTGGTATCACTTTCTGGATGAGAAGAACTGAAGAGGTCGTATTTTAGGTTCCCAACTTCCGAGAGATTGGCTGGATCCCTAACCGTTTCCCCTGGTTCAACCCTGGATTCGCTATGGAGCACACAGGATGACAACGCGAGTAATCCCCCAAGCAGTAGGGCAATTCTTGTAGACCTCATGTAGCTCCGGGCAGAACCACTCCTTGGCAGTCTCACCACGACCTAAACCTGCTCCTTGCGGTGTTCGAATCATAAAAATTAGCCATACAAACTAATGGGAGAATTGAGACCGTCGAACAGTTCCAAGTACTCACCACTGCACCGTCACAAAGATTTGCGTTAGCGCCAAATAGTCACAGATCGATTCTTACCGAACTGAGCAACGAATTCCTGTAGGGAAGAAAGCGGCACCCTTCTGGACTCCAGTAATCTGACCAATCATGTTTCTCCTAGTCACCGTATAATTCACAAAGCTCCCAATCGGCCGCATAATGAAGGTCTGACCGTACCCCAGTTTCGGAGAGGTACAAGATGCAGTCCTGGAGTAAGTGTTTTGGTACGAAAGCCCTAAGTCTAATTTGACTTTTCCTACACTTACTCCGAATCCTCCACTAGTTGTACTTGCGACAGAGACAGTCCTGCTCAGAGTACAAGTGCTCCCATTGTTTTGGCACGAGTCTAGAACTTGAGTGTGCTGCCTGTTGTATTGAATATTGTCCAATGTCACTTTCAAGGTATCTCCGATAGCGAAAGTGCCAGTTTCCGGACCAGGCGGGTTTACGTTCGCGATGTGTTCCTCTAACTGCAACCTAAATTCGGCTTCTGCACCCTCACCCTGTGGCGTTCCAGTCGCACTTGCGGAAGTTGCAACTCCGCTCACAGAAAGCATGACCAGTGCGAAGTACACAAATATCCGCTTCATAAAATCGACTCTCCTTTGAATAGTGGAACGAAAGCACTTGCTTCTGCTACAAACAAAAGCAAACGGCACCCATTTTTTCTTCGGGAGGCATCCACAACGGAATCAAATCCCAGAAAAATTAGGACTGCTTACTCAATAGGAATTATGGACGACTCCTCAGTCTTTGTCCAATCACCTACATGACTTGAATGAGAAATCCAGAAACCTGACGTTGAATCTCATTCAGATTACGAGCAGACTAGGAGGACAGAGTTGAGGCGTGTCAAACTTCTTGGACACTCATCTTTCTAGATTTGATTTCTTATGCTGCTTGCTGGTCTTGAATTTGGGTCTTTTCGACCCAGACCTGGGCAGGTGTTTGATGCCCCAAGGAAGAGTGGATCCGTTTTCTGTTGTAGAAAATCTCGATGTAATCAGCCACTGCAAACCGTGCTCTGGCCCGGGTAACAAAGACTTGGTGGTGGTACATCTCGTTCTTCAACGACGAGAAGAAACTCTCGCCTACGGAGTTATCCCAGCACACCCCGTGCGGCCCATGGATTGAACGAATCCAATTTCCTTGCAGTAATCTTGGAAATCATCTGATGTGCACTGGATGCCGCGGTCCGAATGGAATATTGCTTCTGGGGCGACTCTTCCGTGTGTTCTCGCCATGTTCAGAGCATCAATAATCAGTGGAGTACGCACTGGTGCCAATACCAAGCGGCGAAGCCGTATTGGAATGTCAGCTAGTTGCCAACCCACAACCATCCGGGTGGCCAGATCAATCACAGTCGCCAAATAGAGCCATCCTCGGCCTGTTCGAAGGTAGGTAATATCGCCATCCAGGAGCTCACCGGGTAGGCCCGTATCAGGGCTAAAATTACGGCCTATGAGGCCAAAAATCTCGTGATCACAGTTGCCTTGGGTGGTGGTGCGTTTCCACGCCCGAGGTTGGATAGCCACGAGGTCCAGTTCTCGCATGGTTGAGGCCACTAGGCCCACTGAACAGGCATGCCCTGCGGCGTTGAATTCAGCTGTGATAAGCCGGGCCCCATAGACTTTATGACGATCTGTGAAGATCAGTTTGATCTTGTCACCCAAGGCTTTGCGCCGTGCAGCACTGACGGTAGTGACGTCAACACGAGCGCGCCAAGCATAAAAAGATGACCGCGGAAGATCAAGTTTTTGGCACATCCAAAAAATTGGGAAATTGTCCTTCTCCGCTTCAATCAGAGCTAATTTCTCGTTCAGTCCTGCTAACGTACGAAGAAGGCCGCTGCTTTTTTAGGAAATCATTCTCCATCCGCAACCGGCGCACTTCAACCTCGAGTTCACTGAGCCGCACCCGGCCAGAAACCGATAACGGTGCTTCTACTTCCTCGACAGCGTTTTCCCGCCGATACTTACTCTCCCAGTTCCCGAACGTACCAGGCAAAATCCCAAGCTCTTAAACGACTTCCGTGATCATTCAATCACCCATCACCACAAGATCAACTGCCTCTGCCTTAAACTGCGGACTAAACCGTCTCTTCGATGATCCTGCCATGCTCTCAAACTTCTCTCAAATAAAGACTGTCCAAAAACACTGGTACACCCAAGAGCGGCGGAAACTGTGAGCGCTCGATAGGGATCTTGATCAAGTCGAGTATGAATTTGCACTACAATCGCCGCACGAGAGTCAAACCACAAAACCACAAGTTTCGATGCGGTCTCTTCATCAATTTGGCTCCGCCAAGCCACCACTCTGCAGATTAATTCCCTGCCACTATCAAGCGCAAAAAAGTCGGCCCGAATCAATTCACACGGCCACGATCGATCAGTACCTAAAAGAGGACGGACATCGCTCGTTTTTGAAGGGATGAGGGCTCTCAAGTTGGAGACTTTAGCACACGGCTTCCCTACATCCTCCGGAATCAGACGTGAGGTTGGAGCCGCGACTGTTTCCCTTGAATCTTCTTAGGCAGCTCATATTCGCATCTAAGTCGCAGCAGTCAACTGCCGCTTGCATTCTTTTTGCACTCCGGTCAGAGCAATCACCATGGGTATTACCGCGACCACAATGCCGCCTAACAGTATGCCGACTACGGTATGTGGAAAAATCCCATAAAAAGACTTGAAATCATTCCAATGATTAAGGCCGCAACCACGATTGAGTTCTTTTGGTTGGACTGCTGCCTTCCCGTCCGGATGGCATAGATCTTGGTTCGGTAGAACAAGCCAAAGCATAGGAATAGAGCTGCCGGCGGCGCTATCTCGAGAGGGATCGATATAAGGAGCCAGCCGAGTCCCTGGACAAGTCCATTTGGCCCCTGATCTATCAGGGACCAAATGACAACGGTGACAGCCTTTAGAAGAGGCAACGCTGCCCCTATCCCTGCCCAGAACCAGAAACTCCAACGAAATCCGTGATCGGCCCGGAGCCGTTCAAGTTCAGGAACGGTGCTCATCAGCGTCACCCTCCCTCAAATAGGAACGGCTGGTTCCAATCAGTAGCCGCACAAGCTATACGTTTGGTGCTTCATCCGGGTGCAGGGCGTCATACTGGGCCCGTTCCCGGTCAATCTTGGAGCCTAGCCACCATGAACCAATCCATAGTCCAACAAATACGGCTGCTACCAGGTACATCATGTCTACGTAACGGCCCATGGCCACGAACGGAATCTGCACGGCAGTGCCGGCAATGAGTCCGTAGCTGGTGGCCTGCATACGACTGAAAATAATCATCAGGACGCTTAAGAGCCCACCCATGATCCAGAGTGTTGAAATTGGTGCGTCAAGTTTGTCAACCTCCGCAAACTTCACTGCAACGGCGGTGCCAAATAGGACCACAATTGCCTCAAGGATCAGGGTGGTGCTCAAAAACAGCATCCGGGCACTTTTTTTAGCCACGATGCGTGGGGTGGAGTTTTGGGAAGTCACCCCGTTAGGATACCTGTGCTGTTGCCAGCTCACCGAATCCTTGCGTGATGGCGTCTACCACTGCGGCTACTACCTCGGCTGCTTGGGCACCCTTTGCGGTGATGCTCAAGTTGTCGCCGCCTACCGCCCCGAGCTTCATGATCTCAAGAACGCTCGCACCGTTGATGCCATTGATCTCAACTTCTGCACTATACTCGGCGACCAATCGGGCTAGCACTGCGGCCGGCCGGGCATGCAGACCAAGCTCGTTAGCTACGGTTACCTGGGCGGTCACCGGGCCGTTGGACTTGGTTTCCAAGCTTGGTTCGAACGTGGGCTTGGGTGCCTGCTTGGCTTTATCGACGTTGCCAAAAATATTGGCAGCATCTTCGCCGGCCTTGGTCACGTCAGCAGCAGAGGCTCCCGAGTTCGCGGTCACGGCCGCTGCGATCGCACCTTCAACGAAGGGGGCGTCCGCAAGGGTCACCTTGCCAACGAGTTCTTCCGGTAGGAACTCCAGCACACTCTCGGTGCTGAGAATTGCTGAGCCTAGATCACAGATAACCACTACTTCATGTAATGACTGGGTTTCATCGTCATCGGTGTCGCTAAACCCTGCTGCTGCTTCAATGGCTGCGCTGATGTCGTCGAAGGACGTTCCTAACGAACCGTCCTCAAGTCCACCCGCATATTCAATTCTTACCTTGGGGGCCATTTGGCCCGCTAGTTCTGCAGCTCCCTGAGCCAGCTGCTCTGAGTGCGATACCAGAACTAATGACACTAGATTGGTCATTTTGACTCTCCTTCCATAGCTGCTGTTACTGCTGATTTAAGAATAAGGTGGCTAGAAGCAGCCCCGGGGTCCTTATGTCCTATAGAGCGTTCCCCCAAATAACTTGCCCGGCCCTTGGTGGCCCGCAAGTCGATGGTTGCCTCGGCCCCCTGCCCTGCAGCAACAGCTGCAGCTTGCAGTATTGCAACCGGTTCTGCCCCCTGTTCAAGGGCGGCCCGTGCCGCTTCAACGGCGGGTTGCCAAGCATCAACCATGGTCTTTTCGCCCGCGGTGGCTTTACCGCGAACTTTGATTCCGTCAAGGCCCGCACTGAGTAGGGCAACGACATCGTCCCCGTCTAACTCCGTGTTACTGACCGCTTTGGCAGCGCGCAAGAACGCCGTTCCGTACAGTGGTCCAGATGCTCCACCGACGGTTGACATAAGCGTGGTTGCAACTAATTTCAGCACTGCACTCGGTGAATCAAATGCTGACCCGGAAACCTTCGCTGCGGCCGCTTTGAAACCCCGGTCCATGTTTTCGCCATGGTCAGCATCCCCAATTTCGCGGTCAAGCGTCATGAGCAGGTCTTTATTTTCTGCTATGACTGCCGCGCTTTGCGCTATCCACAGCGCCGCCCACTGGGCATTTAGTGCCATGTGTGCTCCCGAAATTCTGTGCTGTTCCACTGCGCTTACCGGCAATACTTTTTGCGACACCCTTTTCCCAAAACCCAATGTTTGTTACTTGCGCCACTCTACTTCATGTTGGGGGTTACCAGCGAATCGCAGCGGTGTGTACGGGGGCGTCCCACAGCGCGGTAAGCTCGTCATCGAGGCGGGCAACAGTGATAGAAGCGCCTTGCATATCAAGGGAAGTTACGTAGTTTCCAACGAGTGAGCGGGAAACGTTGATTCCTCTACTAGCCAACACTTTTTTGGCGTGGCGGAAAACAATATAAAGTTCCGATGCCGGAGTTGCGCCCATTCCGTTCACGAACAGCAGGGCGTTTTCTCCGGTTTTTAGATTGAGGTCCTCGAGTACCGGGTCAAGGAGCATCTGAGTAATGGTGTCCGCCGGTGCCATTTGCGCACGTTCGCGCCCAGGCTCACCGTGAATCCCTACGCCCAATTCGATCTCATCCTCGGCGAGATCAAAACTTGGCCGCCCCACGTGCGGAACTGTGCAGGCCTCAAGGGCCACTCCCATGGTCCGAACATTAGCGATGACCCTATTAGCTAGTTCAGTCACGGCAGTTAGGTTGTCTCCGCGAGCAGCAGCTGCCCCGGCAATTTTCTCAACAACTACGGTTCCGGCTACCCCGCGCCGCCCCGCGGTCCATGTTGAGTCCTCGACGGCAACATCATCATTCACAAGGACCGAGTTAACTTCGATGGCGTCATCGTCAAGGAGTTCGAGTGCCATCTCAAAGTTCATGACATCGCCCGTATAGTTCTTGACGATCGCAAGGACCCCTGCCCCACCATCAACGGCCCTGATTGCCGCCTCAACCTGGTCCGGAGTCGGCGAGGTAAACATCGCGCCTGGCACCGCAGCATCTAGCATGCCCGGCCCAACGAACCCACCGTGCAGAGGCTCGTGGCCGGATCCCCCACCAGACACGATCGCCACACGTCCGTGCGTCGGTCCACCGGTTGCGGTCAGAAATAAGGGGTCATATGAGGCGGTGACTAAATCACCGTGGGCGGCAACAAACCCCTCAACTGATTCAAGTAAGACATCGTTTGGATCATTAATGAGCTTCTTCATGCCTATTCCTCGTTTCCCTTAAGGCTTTCTGGGCAGGTATTGCGGTTACTCCAATTCAAACACCTTGCACGCAAACTTGGAAGGTTACGAGGACACTACTAACCGCGTCCAAGCAGTGTCCTTGCCTCGGCAGCAAGGATGACGGAGCCAGCAACCAGCACTCCCGTTCCCGTGCCTACCCCAATCTCGTCTTCGCTTTCAGCACGGGTAGCGGCAATATCGATAGCGTCAGACAGTTCATCCGCAGCAAACACCCGGTCCTCGCCAAAGATCTCAATGGCTAGTTCCTCGAGTTCGCTCACATCGGTTGAACGCACCGAAGAAGACTGCGTGACTACAATCTCGGCCAAGATTGGTTCCAGGAAACTCAAAACCGTCTCTGCGTCCTTGTCACCTAGGATCGCTACGACACCAATCAAACGGGCGAACTGGAACTCGTCCTCAATCGTCTTAGCAAGAGCCTGGGCACCCGCGCCGTTGTGTGCGGCATCAACAATAATGGTTGGGCTCGAACGCACAATCTCAAGGCGCCCCGGTGAGGTTACCGCAGCAAACCCCTGCTCAACAATCTCTGCGGACAGCGCACCTCCCCCGGCAATCAGCATCTCAACGGCGGTCAAGGCCAACAACGCGTTTTGTGCTTGGTGCTCACCAAACAGGGGCAGGTAAATCTCGTCATACAGCGCCGCTGGTGTGCGCAGCCCGATGAGTTGCCCGCCAACCGCAAACAGCCGTGAGGCAACCTCAATGTCACACCCCTCAACAATGAGCCGAGCCTGTTTCTCGCCTGCGGCATCGGAAAGCGCTTCAAGCGCCTCGTCATCTTGGACGGAAGTAATGGCAATCTTGTCCTGCTTAATAATGCCGGACTTTTCAATTGCGATATCGCGCACGGTGTCGCCCAACCACGACTGGTGGTCTAGCGATATCGGGGTGATCACCGAAATATCTGCATCAATGACGTTGGTTGAGTCCCACGACCCACCCATGCCCACCTCAATGATCGCCACGTCAACGGGCGCATCAGCAAACGCCGCGAACGCCATGACGGTCAGCACTTCAAAGAAGCTCAAACGTGGCTGGCCAACCTCGACGGATTTAGCATCAACCATGTCAATGTACGGCTCAATATCGCGGTACACCTCAACGAACCGTTCTGCGCTAATGGGCTCACCATCGATCGCAATTCGTTCGGTCACCGAGCTCAGGTGCGGGGACGTAAACCGGCCCGTGCGCAGACCATACTGACCCACGAGGGACTCGATCATGCGCGCGGTTGAGGTCTTGCCGTTGGTGCCCGTGATGTGGATGGAACGGTAAGCCTGCTGGGGGTTACCCAACAGGTCACACACGTCACGCACGCGGTCTAATGTGGGGTCAAAATCGTGTTCTGGGTTGCGGGCCATGATGGACCCGTAAACCTGCGCCAAATCCTGCTGTGCTTGCGCGCTGATTGCAGCGTCCTGCTTGCGCACACCATTTTTACGGCTGCTCATTTGTGCATCCCCTTCATTGAAACCACTTGACTACGTAACTGCCTGAAGCACCGCGGCCAAAGAACGTCGCGACCGAAATGCAAGGCAGGACCAGCGGGCTTGTCGCCAGCCAGTCCTGCCCAATTGATGCCTATTTGAGACCTTACTAAAACCTAGTTGGCCTTAGATACATGCGCTGCACGCTCACCGGACACCGCGTTAACTGCGATCGAAACGGCTAGCGTCTCGGCTGCAATGAGCTCCGAGAACTGCTGAGCGGCCGCAACAAACTCGGTTGGGATATCGAGTACCAGGTCAATGCGGTCAGAAACCATCAGGCCAGCAGCCTTACGGGCGTCTTGGACCTCACGGATGGTGTCCCGAGCATACCCCTCAGCGATTAGGTCCTCGCTCAGGTGAAGGTCCAGCACTACAAAACCGCCGGTGCCCAGGACTGCCGCAGCAATATCTTGGTCATCTGAGGCCTTAACCACCGTGGTCAGCTCATACTCTGCTGGTTCAAGAGCAACCGGGCCGTTGTCGGTGTGCACGGTGACAACACCGTCCACCTCTTCCCAGTTACCTGACTTAGCGGCCTTGATAGCAAACTGGACGCCACGGCCCAAGCGCGGACCGGCCGCCCGAGCGTTCACCGCGAGGTTTTGGCTAATGCCAAACTGGGCGGTGACCTCATCGGTCAGTGCCAGCAGTTCAACCGTCTTGACATTCAGTTCTGTCTCGAGCAGTCCCGTGTAAGGCGCAAGCGTGCCCGGTTCTGGAACCACCAGGGTCAACTTTGCCAACGGCTGGCGCACGCGCTGCTTGTGGGCCTTGCGCAAGGAAAGCGAAAGTGAAACGGCCGCGCGAATAGAGTCCATGTTGGCCACGAGCTCGTCATCAGCCACCAGGATGTCACCGTAGTGACCGGCCAAGTCAGGCCAGTCCATAAGGTGCACTGAACGCTCACCAGTCAGACCGCGCCAAATTTCCTCGGTCAACAGAGGAGCTAGCGGAGCCATGAGGCGGGTCAGCGTCTCAAGCGCGGTGTACAGGGTGTTGAACGCGCCCCGGTCCTCTTCCCAGAAGCGGTCACGCTGGGTGCGCACGTACCAGTTGGTCAATACGTCGAGGTACTCACGGACCGACTCACAGGCGCCCGAGATGTCAAAGCCATCCATCTGCTCGGTCACCTTGGCAACCAAGTTGCGGGTGCGTGCCAGCAGGTAGCGGTCGAGGTCTCCTAGGCCGGAAACTTCTTCCGGGGTGACCGCACGGGCCAGGTATCCCTCACCCTTGTTGGCAGCCGAGGCATACAACGTAAAGAAGTAGTACGTGGACCAAACCGGCAGGAGCACCTGGCGGACCGAGTCACGGATACCTTCTTCCGTCACCACGAGGTTTCCACCGCGCAGGATTGGGCTGGACATGAGGAACCAGCGCATAGCGTCAGAACCGTCGCGGTCCAGCACCGTGGACACGTCCGGGTAGTTGCGCAGCGACTTGCTCATCTTGCGGCCATCGGAGCCCAGAACGATTCCGTGGGAGACTGCAGTTTTGAACGCCGGGCGGTCAAACAGTGCCGTGGCCAGCACGTGCAGGGTGTAGAACCAGCCGCGGGTTTGGCCAATGTACTCAACAATGAAGTCACCCGGGTGGTGGTCTTCAAACCACTCTTGGTTTTCAAACGGGTAGTGCACCTGAGCAAACGGCATTGCCCCGGAGTCAAACCACACGTCGAGCACGTCAGAGATTCGGACCATGGTGGACTTGCCCGTTGGGTCGTCCGGGTTAGGCCGGGTTAGCTCGTCAATGTACGGGCGGTGCAGGTCTGGCTCACCGCGGTCGTTTAGTGGCAGGCGGCCAAAGTCCGCCTCGATCTCAGCAAACGAGCCGTACACGTCAATGCGCGGGTACTCGGGGTTGTCTGAAACCCACACCGGAATTGGCGTACCAAAGTAGCGGTTGCGGGAGATGGACCAGTCGCGGGCGTTGGCGATCCACTTACCAAATTGGCCCTGCTTGATGTGCCCGGGAACCCAGGTGATCTCCTCGTTCAGCTCGACCATGCGGTCGCGGAACTGGGTCACCTTGATGAACCACGAGGACACGGCCTTGTAGATCAACGGGTTGCGGCAGCGCCAGCAGTGCGGGTAGGAGTGCTGGTACGTCTCGTGGCGGATAACCCGCGCGCGCTTTTCTGCCGCAATGTCGGCAAGCGGGCCGGTGCCATCCTTGAGGTCACGGATGATCGCAGGGTTGGCATCGAAAACCTGTTGTCCCTGGTAGTCCGGAACTAGCGCGGTGAACTCGCCCTTGTCATCGATGGGAACGACCGGCTTGATCCCGTTGGCATCACAGGCGATCATGTCATCTTCACCGAAGGCGGGTGCCATGTGGACCAGACCGGTTCCGTCATCAGACGTAACAAAGTCTGCGGAGATGATCTGGTGTGCGGCCGGGTTCTCCGGGTCGTTCGCAAAGTAGTTGAACGCAGCCTGGTAGCGGCGGCCCACGAGGTCCTTACCGGTCAGCGTTTCAAGAACAACCGGGTCCTCACCAAGTTCCTTGGCATAAGCAGAGACTCGCGATGCCCCAATGACTATTTTCTCGCCCGCAAACTCAGAGTCTGGGCCGGGCTGGACCACGGCGTACTCAACGTCCGGGCCAACGGCGATTGCGAGGTTTGACGGCATGGTCCACGGGGTGGTGGTCCAGATCAGGGCGAGCTCGCCCGTCTCAAGGCGCAGCCCGATGGTCAGCGCTGGGTCTTGGCGGGACTGGTAAACGTCATCATCCATACCCAGCTCGTGGTTGGACAGCGGGGTTTCATCGCGCCAGCAGTATGGCAGCACGCGGTAGCCCTCATAGGCCAAGCCCTTGTCATACAGTTGCTTGAACGCCCAGATAGCCGATTCCATGAAGGTCGGGTCAAGGGTCTTGTAGTCGTTGTCAAAGTCCACCCAGCGGGCCTGGCGGGTGACATATTCCTGCCATTCGCCCGTGTACTGAAGGACTGAGGTGCGGCATGCCTCGTTGAATGCCCCAATGCCCATCTCTTCGATCTGGGACTTGTCGGTGATTCCTAAGACGCGCTCGGCTTCCAGCTCGGCTGGCAGTCCGTGGGTGTCCCAACCAAAGCGGCGCTCAACACGGCGCCCGCGCATGGTTTCAAAGCGTGGCACAACGTCCTTGGCGTAACCGGTCAGTAGGTGGCCGTAGTGCGGCAGACCGTTAGCAAAGGGAGGGCCGTCGTAGAAGACAAACTCGTTGGATCCGTTCTCGCCGGCTTCACGGTTGTCAATTGACGCCTGGAAGGTGTTGTCTTGTCTCCAGTACTCAAGTACTTCTTCCTCAAGGGCAGGAAGGTTCGGTGAGGCGGGCACGGCAGTATCATCGCGGTGCAATGGGTAAGAGTTTTTGGGTGTCAGACTCATGGCGTCTATAACTCCAGGGTGGACCAACGTATCTTCTGTGCGAGGACGAGCTCAAAACGCAGGTGCGTTTGGCCGCGGTACCACCCCGCTTGCTGACATGTGGGCCGGGCCCCGGTAATCGGGGTATTACGCAGGCAACAACACATCAACCTCTTAAATAGCTGTAACGGGCTATCCCGTTCGGTTCTACTAGAGCTGTACTGCGCGCACCTGCAACGAGCGGGTCCTTACGGACACCGCGGCGCGTGACTAGGCTCGTTCTTCCGAAGGCTCGCCGGTGATGGCCGGGTCAAAGCCGATTTACCCATCCTAGGCCCCATGGCCCCGCAACGGAAATCTAAGCCGCGTGTTGAGAGATTTTTCTCCTTTTCTTTACTGCTTAAGGGTCATCGCTGGTTCCAAGCGCGCTGCTCGGCTGGCTGGGTAGGCTGCCGCCAGGAGTCCAACAATGGCTCCCACGAGTGGTGCCGCTAGCGGTAACGCGGGGTCCAAAACCGGGGACCACCCGTTATATGCGGAGACGCCCAGGAGAGCAAGGATCGCAATGGCGGCACCAAAGACCGCCCCAACAAATCCAAGAATCAGGCCTTCGGCGAGGAACTGGACCAAGATCCAGCGTCTTGTGGCGCCGAGTGCGCGGCGTAGACCGATCTCACCGGAGCGCTGTGCGACGGAGATGAGCATGGAGTTCATGATTCCCACGGCGCCTACAATAACGGAGAATCCGGCAACACCAATCGCCAAACCATTGAGGGATCCTTGGACGGTGTCCCGCAGCGTCGTAATGTCTGGCGGGACCATGAGTCCCACGCGTTCTGGGTTGTCTGGCCTGATGGCTAATGGCAGTGCACGGCTTACCGCTTGGGCGGCGCCTAGTTCAGACCGGACGATTGCGCCTTCTAGATTTCGATCGGCATACGTGCCACCAAGTTGGTTAGCCGTCGTTGCAGAGATTAGGATTGCGGGGCTCAGTTCCGGGGCTGTGCCTGGGGAGTCCAGAATCCCAGCTACGACCATGAGCCGGTTATCCACTTCGATGCTCATACCAGGGGCAACGCGTTCGAGGCCAAGCTCGGAGGCGGCTCTGGGACCCAGAACCACCTGTGGGGTGCGGATGTCTAGTGGTCGTTCGTCATAGAAGCGGCCTGACTTTAAGGTTGCTTGGGCAGCGTCTAAGATACCGGGCGATGCAACCAAAAGTGGAAAACCATACTCGGGTGCGGCTGGGTTCAGGCGGACTCGTACCTCCGGCAGTACCTGCCAGATCAGGCCCGCCGCTACAACACCTTCCAGTTCCCCCACAGTATGATCGAACGTTGACCCTTCCAAGAAGGGGGCAAACAATCCGTCTGTGGCAAGATTATCCGCTTCTTTCACTCGAATCTGGGTGGCCGAGGTGGCATCAAAGGATGCGTTGACCTCGGAGTTTACGGTGCTGGCAAAGCCCATTGAGGTAATCAGCACGGCTATACCCAAAGCAATGCCGGTCGCGGTGGCTAAGGCACGGCCAGGGCGGCGCACAATAGATTTGATGCTTTGCTCGAGGATAAGCCAGCCACTGGGGCGCAGGGCTTTTTGAGTCAGGGTATTTTGGCTCATTTGACCAGCTCCCGGTTACTCAACAGGCCGTCGCTCATGATCAGTTGCCGGCTCGCACGTTCAGCGGTTTCAACGTCGTGGGTGACCACCAGCAACGTAGTGCCAGCTTGGTTGATTTGGTCAAAGAGTTCCAAGATCGCGGCCGCGTTTTCCTCGTCCAGGTTTCCTGTTGGTTCGTCTGCCAACAAAACTGCAGGATTGCGCACCAGCGCACGCGCGATTGCGACGCGTTGTCGCTCACCTCCGGAAAGGTTGCTGACCTCCATCGAGGCTCGGTGGTCAACTCCAACCTGCTCCAAGGCGGTGGAAATCATCTTGGCACGCGCGGCCCGCGTGGGTGCCCGGTAGGTTAGTCCAAGTTCCACGTTCTCCCGGGTGGTTAGGTACGGCACTAGGTGAAACGCTTGGAATACAAACCCAAAAGTTTCCGCTCGCAGTGAGTCCACGTGTGCCGCACGCATGGTGGCAATATCGTTGCCCTCAACCAGATAGGTGCCTTCGGTGGGCCGGTCAATGAGCCCAAGAATGTTCAGCAGCGTTGACTTACCCGAGCCAGACCGCCCCATGATTGCGCAATAGTCCCCGGATTGAACGGTGAGGTCAACACCTCTAACAGCTTTAACCCTGCCCTCTTCAAAGTGCCGGGTGACCCCATGCAGTTCCAAGACATTACGGGGCTGGGGGTTTGTGAACTCATCCACCGAGCACAACCTCATCACCAACGGCCAACCCGCCGCCTTGGACGGTGATCGCAGCGTACCCGCCCCGGGACTCCCCAAGGATGACGGAGACCTTTTCAGAAGCTGCCTCCGCATCCGGGGTGGAACGCAATACGTAATTGCCTGATCCAGCATCCGTGTAGATAGCGGTCACCGGCACCACGAGCGGGTGCACGGTATCAGCACCTACAACGACGGAGACTTGGACTGCGGACCCTACCAACGCCGGGTCAATATCCTCGGTGATAGAAAAGCTGACCGGATAATACATTTCCCCGGTGCCACCCGAGTCCTTGCTTGCGGTATCTGGAAGTTCCGGCAAGACAACGGCAATATTCTGATTCGCAATAGAGATTGTTGCGGGCATGCCCGCTTCCAGATCCAGACGGTCCAAAGGATTAATCCGAGCATCAACTCGGAACCCCTTCGTAGTGATCCTCAAACCCGGGTCTTCACCAATCGGTGTACCCACACTCAGGACCTCAGAAACGGTGCCACCCGCGGCCAAGAAGCCCAGTTCACTTGCCGGAACAGCAACTACTTCACGAGTAGTTGGAGTACCATCGCCCGGAAGTGTGCCACCTTCACCGGAGCCCCTTGAACCCGAACCGGTGCCATCGCTTCCCTCGCTTGCAGGCTTTCTCGCTCCTTCACTTGCGATCACCTCAACAGTGGCGGTGGGCACCTTATAGGAATTACCCTTGTACATCTGCCGGACGGCCTTAGCAGTATTGGCACCAAATACTCCATCGGATGCACCCGAGTAGAACCCACACGAGCGCAGGGCATCCTGTAGTTGTTTCACATCGGGACCGCTATCACCTTCCTGGAGATCGCGGTATGCCGGGACAGCACCTTCAAGTGCAAGCAATGGGCGGCCAGAAACTTCAATGAGCGGACTGCACCAAGCAACGGATGATCCTTTGGTCAACGGAGTAGCAGAAATTACCCCTGCCCGATCCTGCGGTGCACTAGGCATGACCTCAATAATCCCGGCAACCTTTAACTCCCCCATGGTGCTAACCGTCGCGGACAGCGCACGTTCTTCAACCGCCGCCGTCACCACCGGCACCTGCGCAACGGGGAGTTGGGCTTCACTTGGGCTTTGCATCAACGCACCGCCGGCCCATCCAACCCCAACCGCAACTAGGACACTTACCCCAAAAATAATGGGAGTCTTACCTCTCATTTGACACCGCGCGCGGCATCTAGTTCGGCTTGCAAGATCTCGTTCCACTGCTCCACAAAACCTGGATATTCGTTGAGTGCCTCAGTCTGGAACCGCGCATTTTCAGCTGACCAAATCTTGTTGAGCCCGGTAGATTCCTTGCATTCCGCGTCAGCTACGGCCGTTTTGATCTCATCAATTCCAGGCGTGTCACCTGGCCACTCAGATAGGTAGGCAGCACTTGGTTCCGCATAATCAAACCCCCTACCATCCATGCAGGCGCTCCAATCAGCAAAACCATCCTGGACACTCTGGGAATTGAGGGCCCGAAGGCTAGCATCCCCGGCAATCTCGTAGGCAACGGATTCTAACGAGTACCGCTGTCCCCACCTGGGCTGGAGTTCATCCATGGCCTTGCCCCAGCAGGAATCAGGTTCATAGTTGGCAACTACAGCTCCGGTCGTTTCATCCTCAACTGGAATCCACTCGTCTTGATTGCCGTTCAGAGCCAAATAATATTCTGCACTCAACCCAGAACCCTCCGCAGCTGGTTCAAGCCCACTCGCTCCCTCTTCTTCGGGGCGGTCAACTTCAGTTTCCAGTTGTTCGGTGCCGGGTTCCACCGGATTCCTGTACCCATACACCGAAGCTTCAGAGGCACTGGTAATTCCGTAGATGTAACTTTTTGTTTGGGAATAACCATTGTTGCTGGTGTACTCAAATCCTTTTTCAGCCATGCACTTTGAAATGTGCTGTGACAGAGCCCTACCGCGCGTCTGTACTTGTTCTGTCGTCGGCGATATTACTACATCAAGGGGAAGAGCATAGGTGCCTTGAAAGAGCGACGACGGTGGTAACTGCGTGGAATCAAATGACTCTGCAGAGTTGCCTTTGTCCAAAGCAACTGGCTCAGCCCCGCACCCAACCAAAAGTGCCGAAATTGCGATCAAGCTTCCTAGCGCGACAACGTGCCGCTTTGATGTCTTCTTCAAGTGGGAAATCCTTAAGTGCTAATTAATGATGTGGTCCGGGTACTCAGTTGGCCGCGCGCGCGGCATCAAGATCAGCCTGCAAGATCTCATTCCACTGCTCCACAAAACCGGGATACTTATTGAGCGCCGCAGTTTGCAGGCGCGCTATCTCCCCAGACCATATCTTGTTGAGACCGGTCGACTCCTTACATTCAGCATCTGCAACCGCTGTCTTGATTTCCTCTTGGCCCGGTACTTCTCCCACCCAAACCGACAGGTAAGCTGCGTCGGGATTTGCAAAATCAAAGCCTTTGGTGTCCATACAGGTGCTCCAGGCAGCAAAGCCATCAATAACTACTTGAGAGTTTAGCGATTCCAAGTAGGTATCCCCTGCTATCTGGTATGCGATGGATTCTAAGGCGTATCGTTGCCCCCACTTAGGTTGAAGTTCATCCATCGCCTTTCCCCAACAGGCATTTGGATCGTAATTTGCAACAACGGCACCACTAGTTTCATCTTTGACCTGAACCCAATCATCTTGATCACCGTTGAGGGCTAGAACAAACTCTTCTGAGTCGCCATTCATCGCTTCTTCGGATGGCACACCACTGCCATCTTCTTCTGGAGTTTCGTCATCTCGATTATCCACTCCAAGTTCAACGGGTCTGCGGTAGCCATAGACTGCAGCTTCTTGGACACTTGTAATCCCGTAATAGTAACTCTTAGTAGCGGTTTGGGTGTAAGTGTTATTGCTGGAGAATTCGAATCCTTCCTCGGCCATGCACTTTGCAACGTGTTGCGCAATCGCTCTTTCACGAACGTGATCGTCTTCTGTTGCTGGCGCTACTATCCCATCCAGCGGCAACGCGTAAGTGCCCGGAAATAGTGTTGAAGGTAGCAATTGCGTCGGATCAAATGACTCTGACGAAAGATCGTCCTCCTTTGCACCCGAGTCAACACCACATCCAGCGAGCAAGGAAGCAATAGCTAGTGCGCCGCCTATTGCTAGTTGGCGACGCTTAATCATTCTCTTCAATGGAAATCCTTGGTTTGGGACAGCAAATTTCGTGGAATCAACCACGTTAACAATGCGCGAATTTATCGCGGGTGGCGACGTGCAAGTCGTCAAATAATTACACATGCTCTGCACAGACCGCCAGAAACAGGACAGGTGAGCCGCTCACGCGAAGGAGCGGACCACCTGTCCCAAGTTTACAGAAAACTCTAGTTGCTGAGTTCCTTGTGTGAGCTAGCTACATTCTTGTTCCCACTTGACCAGTTGCGAAAACCCTGTTCGCCCGGCTTGTAAGTCGTAATAAGACGGTCTTTGTAGTTGGCGCCGGTAAAGAACTGGATACGACTATTGTTCCAGTTGTAATGAACCGCATCGACATTGTTGTCAAGTGGCTCTGATGAATTATAGAAGGTTTTACCTGCATAATTCGAGAGTCCATACTGATAGGCAACTCGGATGCCGTCTGACCCGTCCGTTCTGTTGAAGAGACAGACATATCCAGATGAACATGACGGGGCAGCTGAAGCGGGCACAGCAGCAACCACTCCCACCCCTACGATCGAAGCTGCCATTGCAGCAGCAATTCCAACTCGAGCCGCCGAACGTTTCATGAGTCTCATCAATTCCTCCAAATTTTTCAATTCTCGCCTCACGATCTGAAAGTCTTTTATGTTAAGAATTTCGCGTGCAGTGCGAGTGAGCGGTTCTTTCCGCTACGCGAAGGTCGCTTCCTTTGCGTGACCTTCATGTCAAAAGAATAGATCCCATCATTTGCTTGCATCGGGACGATAGTCCTAAGCTCATTTCGCACTTAACATAAGGCGTGGTCACGTGGGTGAATTATCAGAAAGCGCGTTGTGGAAATCAGATATCTTGGAGCTAGCAAGACACAACAAAAGCAGAAATTACGAACTGCTTTTGGTCCCCAGAGCAGTCAAAGCGCTTAGCGCCTGAACCTCGGCAAATTGCATCGCTCGATGTCATGAACGAATGCTCTCCAGTGAAGCAAACGAAAAATACGCACTTCTTGTCGATAAAACGAATCCACTACATCCAGCCCAAGTAATCCAACTCTCTATGCGAACTCGCAACATTACGATTGAATGTTGACCAGTTGCGGAATCCTTGTTCGCCCGGCTTGTATCTCGTGATGAGAACGCCTTGGTATTGTGAGCCAGTCCAAAAATCAATTCTACTGAATCTCCAGTTGTAGTGAACGGCATCTACACTATCGTTTAGAGAAACCATCGATTTGTAATAGGTTTTTCCAACATAATTCGAGAGACCATATTGATACGCGACACGTAGACCATCTGACCCTAATGGCCTATTGAAAAGGCAGACGTAACCAGATGCACACGAAGGGACGGCCGAAGCTGGAACAGCTGCAGCAACACCGCCTCCTGCAAACGAAACGGCCATTGCAATAGCAATACCCATCCGAGCGACTCTTCGCTTAAGAAATCCCAAAATTACTCCTTGAGTTGATCATTCTGCTCAAGCTAACTGGACCGCTAGGATCAATTTTCCGCGCGGTCAGCTTGAGCGGACAGGACTGTCCCGCCATTAGAAGTGAAACGTCTAATATGCACTTGCAAGAAGTACACTAAGTCAACATACTCAATTAGAGCGGGACCTAGGTCCTCAATTTACAATAAGTTCGCCCTTCAGCTTCGCTTGTTGAACTCTCGAGATAGAAACACGGAAAATCCGGCAGTACTGATATCTACACTCCTTCCGTTAGCTAAGAGTCAACTCGCTAGCTTGCGCATTATTGGGGCTTTATGTGACGGCTGTGCAGGCATTTGCAATCTTAGTTTTCATGAAGCCCTGAGAGAGCCAAACACCGCATAATAAGCAGTAACACTTAGTAATGGTCCACATGTCTGGCTGACTCAGATTGCATTGATTGCACTTTGAGCACCACGCGATTTTTTAGGAGAAGACTTTGCCTTCTGCAACCCGCCCTATGCAGCAGCGATCGGTTGAAACTCGTGCGGCAGTAATCTTGGCCGCCGGCGTTGTCTTCTCAAAAATGTCCTACGCAGAGGCCCGCCTGAAAGATATCTCCGAAGAGGCTGGGATCAGCCCAGGGTCGATGTACTTTCAATTTGGCAATAAACAGGACATTGCCCGCGCTGTGCTTGAATCACAAAAGCAGCGCATGGAAGGGGCTCTTGAAAGCGCGTTCTCAAATGTTGCATCAGCCATTGAGGGCATGCTCAGCCTCAACCTTGCACTTGCGGAACTCATCGCTTCCGACCCAATTGTGCAAGGCGGCATCAAACTTTCCACCCAACCCGGCACTGACCTTGAGCAAGACGCGGTTCCGCCCTATTTGGAATGGTACGAGGTAATCAAAGAACTGCTAGAGGCAGGTATTGCCGATGGTTCAGTCCGTAGCAACATTGACATAAACGAAACCGCCGAACTCCTTAACGAGATTTTTCTTGGCGGCCAGGTGCTCTCGGGCATCGAAGACGCTTGGGCATCACTGCCCACACGGGCTGCACGTAGAAATACCTTTATCCGGAACTACCTAGAGCCCGTTTAGAGCGTTCCCGTAACCGGGGCGCTTGATTACGGGATAAATTACCGCCTTAGGAATCGAAGTTCTCTCTTGACGTCGGTCCGCGCAGCTCCGCTTGAAGATCACCGTATTTGCGCGGCAATAACTTTGATCCTCCTCACTATGGACACGTAACTTGCATCGATCGGCAAAGCATTACCATGGAGTACATGTCCACAAGCATCAACTCCAACGCCCCAAATCTGACAGGCCGCAGCGTAACCGAATTTGAGATGCCTGCTCAGATGCGTGCTGACGTACGGCTGCTAGGCGAACTGCTCGGTCAAGTCTTGCGCGAAAGTGACTCACCGGGTCTCTTTGAAGACGTTGAACGGTTACGTGCCGCTTCAATTTCTGCTTACATTGACTCTTCGCAGATTGCGTTTGATACCGCAATCCAGGTTGTTGAATCATTTACAACCGAGCGTTCAATCGAGGTTGCCCGCGCCTTCACCTGCTACTTCCACCTAGTTAACTTTGCAGAAGAACACCACCGTGTTCGTATTCTGCGTCAGCGTGATAATCAAGCTACGCCGGCTAAGAAGCCCAACGCGACGGCCGAGGCCTATGCCGATCTAGTCACCGAAGTTGGTGAAGAGGCGGCCCGCAAGCGTCTTGACGGCCTGCGGTTCCACCCGGTATTTACCGCACACCCAACTGAGGCGCGCCGCCGTGCAGTTTCCTCGGCGATCCGTCGCGTTGGTGATGTCTATGAAGAGTTTGAAGCTGTTGAGTCCGGTTCCTCCGAGGGGCTGCGCCTCAAGGCTCAGTTGATTGAAGAAATTGACACCCTGTGGCGCACCGCTCCCCTGCGGATGTCTAAGCCAACACCCGAGGCAGAAGTCCGCACCATCATGTCGGTCTTTGACAAGACCCTGTTTGAAGCGCTGCCACAGATGTACGGCCGCATCAACAATGCTCTTCAGGGCGATGAAGCAGGCCGTGAGAAGCCTTTGATCACGCCATTCTTGCGCGTTGGATCATGGGTTGGCGGAGACCGCGACGGTAACCCGTTCGTCACTCCGCAGGTAACCCGCACCGCAGCTGGGATCGCCTCCGAGCACATCCTTGCGGGCCTTGAAAAGGCCTCGGACAAGGTAAGCCGGGGCTTGACCCTTGATGGCGCAACCACTCCGGCATCGGCAGAGCTCAAGGCACTTTGGACCAAGCTCCGCAGCGCTGACCCAGTAGCCGCAAATGATATTGCCGAGCGCACCCCCCACGAGGTGCACCGCCACGTCATGCACTTGGTGACGCGTCGCATCAAGGCAACCAAGGTACGTAACGCCGACCTGGCCTACCGCGACCCTGAGCACTTGCTAGCCGATCTTCAGATTGTGCAGGAATCCCTCGTTGCCAGCGGCGCCAAGCGCCAGGCATACGGCAACCTGCAACACCTGATCTGGCAGGTGCAAACCTATGGTTTCCACCTAGCCGAACTCGAAGTACGCCAGCACTCCGAGGTTCACGCACGCGTGCTTGCCAAGCTCGATGCCGGTGAAGAGTTAGACGAAAAGGACGAGGAAGTTCTCGAGCTTTTCCGTACCGTCGCTTACATCCAAGAGCGCTTTGGCGCGCGGGCTGCAGGCCGTTACATTGTTTCCTTCACCCGCAGCGCGCACGACCTTGCCAGCGTGTACCGTCTTGCACGCTACGCGGTTGGCGAGCAGGGCACGCTTCCAGTGCTCGACGTTGTGCCACTGTTTGAGACCTTCGATGACCTCCAGGCAGCTCCCGGCATTCTTGCCGAGATCGCAACTCACCCTGAGTACGCCGCACGCTTGGAGGCCACCGGCCGCCAGGTCGAGGTCATGCTGGGTTACTCTGACTCCTCCAAGGATGTTGGCCCTGTTGCGGCAACCCTTGCACTGTATGAGGCGCAAGAGCTTATCTCTGCCTGGGCGCAGGAAGCAGACATTGAGCTGACCCTGTTCCACGGTCGCGGTGGCGCACTTGGCCGCGGTGGTGGACCAGCTAACTCCGCCATCTTGGCTCAGCCGCCACACTCGGTCGATGGACGCTTCAAGCTCACCGAGCAGGGCGAGGTCATCTTCGCGCGCTATGGCGACCCTGAGATCGCTCTGCGTCACGTAGACCAGGTAACCGCCGCAATCTTGACGGCCTCAGCCCCATCAAACGAGGAACGCAACTTTGGTGCAGCCCGCAAGTACGCGGACATTGCCAAGGTAATGGAGAGTGCGTCCAAGACCCGTTTCTTTGATTTGGTCAAGGCCGACGGGTTTGCACCATGGTTTGCCACCGTGACTCCAATGGAAGAAATTGGACTGCTGGCATTGGGCTCACGCCCTGCACGCCGCGGCCTTTCCGTAGAGTCATTGGAAGACCTCCGTGCGATTCCTTGGGTCTTTGCTTGGACTCAGGCCCGCATCAACCTCGCCGGTTGGTTTGGTCTTGGCACCGCGCTACAGACCGTTGGCAACCTTGACACCTTGCAAGAGGCGTACCGTGAATGGCCACTGTTTAGGACCATGATCGACAACGTTGGTATGAGTCTGGCCAAGACCGACCCACGCATCGCCAGGGAATACCTTGCCCTTGGGGACCAGCCGCACCTAGCAGATTTGGTCCTGGACGAGCTTGCCCTAACCCAAGAATGGGTTATCAAGATTGTTGGCGGCTCCGACTTGCTATCTAACAAGCCAGTGCTGCAGCGTGCGGTCAAGCTACGTAGCCCATACGTTGACGCACTCTCGCTGATCCAACTGCGGGCCCTGCGCGCACTGCGCAACGCACCGCAAGAGGCAGAGACCGACCCAGAAGTACAACGCCTGCTGCTCCTTTCAGTTTCAGGAGTGGCAGCCGGACTGCAGAACACCGGATAGGATTTTTCCGCTTGTATTTAGGGTGGGGTAGTTTTTATCCAACGAGCACTACCCCATCAAAAGCTGAAGGGTATGACATCAACTTGGTAGTGATGTCATACCCTTCAGTCATGTCTAAAGCACTTTGCCCATCACTCTCAGTTTCAAAGTAGATGGAACTGGTTGGTTCCCTATCAAAATGGGCTACCGCCAAGTCTTACCCAGCCGCACCAGAGTGTGCTTCGCATTGGCTGACTACATCGAGCTTTTTTGCAACAGAAAACGACTGCCTAAGAAATTTGCCCCACCCCAGTATTGCTAATAATCGTAGTGCTTGACCCCGATAAATAAGTGTAGTTTTTGGCAGTTCTGATCTGCGTTTACTGAGCTAGGTTAGAGGTGGTCTGCGAGTTCAGCGTTTCCTGGGCGCCATCTTGTGAGTGCAAGGCGGCTTTGGGTACCGATATATCGCACGATGAACAGTTGAGCAACGCTGGCAAGCACTACGGTTGTGATTATCAAGACCCAAGGCAAGGTTTGCCCCGCCCGTACATCTATATGTGGCATACCGGTGACAATGACGACTGGCAAGGTTATTGCGAGCCCGACTATCGCGGGAATTGTGATCCTGATGGCTGCGGCTTGGGAGGCTACTTTGGGTGGTGAAGCAATTGCTGACAGTGGGCCAATATCTTCATTGTTCCTTAGGGCAGCAGAAGCAGCTGACAACAGGACGGAAGTTAGCAAGAGTGCCGCCCCGAACGATCCAAAGAGACTCACCCAAATAGCTTGTTTTGTGGATGTTGCAGACCCGCCAGCCCATGACTCACCATAGGGATCGATATCAATTCGCGGTGCCTGAAGTGTTGTGGCAAGGGCAAGTACCTCAGCTGAATCAATCACCTCGCTCTCCTTTGAAAAAGCAACAAAGATGGATGGTTCATCATCATTTGGCAGCTCAAAATTGCTGGTACCGAACACCGAGGGAACTGCTTCACCCTGGAGCAGTTCTCGGAAATAGCTCAGTTCAATTTGATCAACGGAGATGGGATTATTCTGATCTGTCTTAGTAAGACCAAGTTCCGCAAGGACAGCGTCTGGTGCATGAACTTTGGCATAGTTACGGTCCACATCGATGATGACAGAAGCCCATGGAATATTAATTTTAGATAGTTCATCGCCCAGTTGAGCATGTGCGGGTTCGACAGAACTTGAGACCATCAGATGATCTTTAAATGCATAGTACTCATCGAGCGCGTCTCTGTTAGCCGAGACCGTGTTTCTCCATAGTTGAATTTGTGTAATGAACACGAGGGTCAAGGTCAACGCTGCCATCGTTCGAGTCGATTCGACCGGGCTAGATTGCAGTTGCCGTCCGCCAACGATCCACTGTGGCTTTCCCAACCGGTGGCCAATCCAACTTGTTGCAGTTCCTACATACTTTGCAGCAAACGTCATGAACGCGGGAAGGAGTAGCAAAAGTACAGCCACGGAAATAACGAAGAGCGGAGTTATCACTTCATACATTCGGTGATCCATCAAGTACTTAAAACCAAAGTACATTGCATTCAAAGCGATCAAGAAGCCAAGCGCCAAAATAGGATTTGCGCCTGCATTAGAGAATCGTGATGACTTACGCCGCACCGTTCGTGTCCGGACTGATTCAAATAGCAACACCACAAGCGAAAGCACTAGTGCCAACGCTAAATAGAGACTGATATTGAGGAAACTCGAGCGCACGTCTTCTTGCGATATGAGATATCCGGTCATCGGGATAGTTACGGGTATAAAAGCGGTAGTGGCGGTGGCAGCAACTGCAAGAAGCGCTCCTATCCCAAAAGGTGCGGCGACTCGGCGGAAAGCTAGCTTCATCCGGTCGACTCGCGGGGTTCCAATAAGGAAGAGGATCTTTTGGTTAATGCGGTATTTCGAATCAGCAAATTTGGATGCGGAGATCAATAAGGCAAACGCACCAGAGCCCCCAAGAATGATCAAAGCCGCTAGGAACATCCACATCGGTTGGTAACTTAGTGCCTCAGAGAATGGGACATACATACCATTGAAGCCGTTGGCAGGTAGGAATTTTTCGGTATCGATCCTTTCCTGGTCGGGAAAGACAAATAGTGCCTTCCCATTGGGGCTGGTGAGCACTTCAGCTGGAATCACTCCAGCAAACTCTCCGAATCTTTCTAGGTTTTTTTGCGCAGATGAGTCCCCTGCTAGCGAAGGTGACAGCATCATGGTCCCGGGTTTGGGCCACGAGGTCAGTCCCGCAGGGAGCGGCGCATCTTCACTTAGCGGTACAAAGTATTGAACACCGAACTGTGAAAGATCCACGGTTTCCCACGATGTATGCCACAACATTGTGGCATCAGCAATATCTTCGACAACATTGACTGCTTGACTTTGCATCCGCTCTAATCCACCTGAGTAGGACGCAATAGTCACTCCCACCCCCGAACCCACCAAGCCAATAACCATTACTGCAATGGTGAGAAGCATTTTGGAGACCCAGGGCAGTGAACCTTTTGCCAGCTTCTTTTTGATTTCAGTAGGCACCTACTGCCTCCGAAACAAGTCCCTGAGCCGTCAAAGAAACACGTTTGCCAGCGCGTTGCGCTATAACAGGATCGTGGGTGACTACTAGCAGTGCTGCGCCGGTATCTGTAACTACTGAGAACAAGAGATCTGCTACCAGATCACGGGTGGTCTGGTCCAAACTACCGGTAGGTTCATCCGCAACGATCAAAGCGGGTTTGTGTACCAGAGCACGGGCAAGAGCAACGCGCTGGCGCTCTCCACCGGATAACCGATTCGAGGCAATATTGGTCGACTGTACTTCTAACTGATCAAGTAAATCGGTGGCGGCCTGAAAACTGTCAGTTCTAGAGTTACCTAGATTAAGCATGGGTAATGCAACATTCTCAAGTGCTGTCAGTTGTGGCAGTAACTCACCGTGTTGGAACACAGAACCTATATGCTTGCGGCGCACTTTTGCGCGAGAATTTGCAGAGCGAGGATTGTACTGCTCACCAGCTATAGCAATGGTCCCTGAAGTTGGATTATCTAATCCCAAAACAGCATTGAGCAGCGTGGTTTTTCCAACGCCTGATTTCCCCATAACTGATACTGACTCACCCGGGGCGATAGTGAGATTGACGCCAGAATAAACGACTCTCTTACCGAAGGCTGCTGAGAGGTCGATTATTGTAAGTGCGGCTTCCATTCATTACTCCAATTTGGTAATCAAAGAGTGGGACAGGATTCCCGTCCCTCCCTAATTGCTTGTTTAGGCAGCCTTCCAGTCAGAACAGAGCATCCTCGCGAGAGCTGTACCGGAGAAACACGCCTTGATCGAAGAAATCGCAGTAGTCGTGTTCGCCGAAACAGCTGTTCCGACTCCACTCTTTGTTGCTCAAGTAGTAGACGGTGTTACCAGTTGAACCTCGTAGATACTGTGCTTGCACCCATCGACTGTCCTCAAGGTCATCTTTAACCCTAATAGTCTTGTTTGTATTTGATGTTGTGACTGTAACGGCAACTGACGTGCCGTTCTTGTGAGTATCAGTAGCGGCATGTACAGCTGGGGCACTAAGTCCTCCAATGGCAAACACTCCCGCAACCATTCCAGCAATCATTTTTTCCTAAATATGACACACCCTCGTATACATTTTGGACCCCCTTTGACTCCGGGATTAGATTATCCGACCAAACTAAAATTGGGTAGCCCTAATTAGTATTTTCGAGTTGATCATGAAAAGATATCTAACACGCGGAAAGTACACTTTCGATAAAGAGCCTAGATAACTTGACTAAAGATTTTTGTAAGTCGAATCATTACCGGATACTCAAATTGATCAAAATTAGGCCTGAACTGACATACTGATTTGAGATTGTGACTTGTCCAGCTCAAGCCAAAGCCAAACAATACCGATGCCTACCATTGGAGTGCACCCATGAGACGATCAGCGTGGATCGCAGTGCTCGCATTCCTGATCAGTGGGTTCGCTCAGACATCTAGTTTGGCGGTTGAGGCGCCTCAGCCCGTGCCTAGCGAAGTTCGCGCCTTTGTTGACGATCGGCTGGTGAGTGAAGTTCACGCAGTAGAACTTGAAGATGCCACCGGAACCCTGGTCCCGGTAGTCCCCGCGTCTGCAAACGTCACAACTTCCAAGATCATCGCTGTCAATCTCTTTACCGATGAGTTTCAGTTGGGCCAAAGCAGTGAACAGATCCTCGTTGCGGCAAACCAATGGGCCCTGCCTCTCTATTCCAAAGGTGAGCCAATTGGGACCGCGCAGGTCGCCGCCTACGATGGTCACGTGAGCTTGGCCAATGCGGATCTGGACGCCGACCTAGCCGTACGCCTCCATGGAATAACCGAGGAGCAGCATCTGGTCTACTATCCGCAGGCAAACGAGTACTACGCCCTTGACGGCACTATGGTCAGCCCATTGAGCGCCAACGCCAGAACCTTTCTGAGCCAACCTGTTCCAGTTTCTGTATTTCAAGAGGCACTCCAGCATCGAATTGCCTTGGCGGATGCCAACGCAGGCCCGGGGCACAACCTTGTTGGTATGCTCGACAGTTCCCTGACACCGCCGGTTGAAGGCACAAACTGGCTAACGGTATTCACGGTTGCCTCGGGTGTCACCGCGCTGCTCGTAGCAGGAGTAGCCGTGGCTTGGAACCGTAAGGACAAGGAACATACTGCGCCGCGCAGATCTGTGGGTTAGTCAGTGAGAAATAGAATCCTTGAACATGACAGTAGCGGCCATCGTTTGCACTTGATGACCGCTACTTGCCTACCTGCATGACGTCACTTTCATGACATTATTTGGCGCGCACTGTCATGTTGAGTGCACTGGGTCTACCGCTAGTCTCCTAGCCGCTCAGACGGTTGAGCTAATACGTAGCTCGGCAAGGACCGCGAGCGCCCGGTCCTTGTCCGCTACCGGAACTAAGAGGTGGTCGTGGTAGAAACCGGCGATCACATTACAACTAATGCCTGCGTTACCCAGTGCGGCTGAGAATGCGGCGGTCAGCCCCACGGCCTCAAGCGACGAGTGAACTGTCAGGGTGAGCCAGGCACATTCAAACTCGTAATCGAGGTTGTGTGTTTGGGCGTCCTGTTTCCGAATAACAGCGGTCAGCCCGCGTTCCTCTTGCACGGTCACTTGGGCAACAACTAAGACAGGATGGTCCGGCTCAACAACCGTGTACACGTAGGTATCTGGGCGCGCGGTGGCTTCAAGCGTTGCGAGCATCTGCGCTAGGTCGGTTGACCCGGTGGTCACTGCTGCTTCCTCGCTACCAGGGTGTTGGATGCTTGGGCACGCGGCCTAATGATCATCGAGTCAATATTGACGTGGTGGGGGCGCGTGAGCGTCCACACGATTGCATCCGCAACATCGGCCGCAACGAGAGGGTGATCGACCCCCTGATAGACGGCATCGGCAGCTTGTTGGTTTCCGCCTAAGCGGTTGAGGGAAAACTCCTCGGTGTGCACCATTCCGGGCGCAATCTCGATCACGCGGATGGGCTCACCTACCAGCTCAAGGCGCAGGGTGTTAGCGATCGTGCGCTCCGCATGCTTGGCAGCGACGTAGCCACCCCCGCCTGGATACGTGTCATGGGCGGCGGTTGAGGTCAGCAGAACGATATCGCCGCGGCCTCCGGCCCTCAGTGCCGGCAGAAGCGCTTGGGTGACGGCCAAGGTGCCAAGCACGTTGACCTCATACATGGCGCGCCATTGATCGATGTCGCCGGCCTCGACCTTATCCGTGCCTAACGCTCCCCCAGCATTGTTGACCAAAGCGTGTAGCGGACCCGAGTTGGCAATAACTTGAGCCAGGCGTGCACGGTCACCGGCATCGGTAATATCCGCAGTAACAACCTGGCATCCGGTCTCCTGCGCAAGTGCCTCAAGGCGGTCCGCGCGCCGGGCAACGGCGGTGACCTTCCAGCCCCACTTGGTCAGCTCTTTGACGGTTGCCGCCCCGATACCGGAACTCGCTCCCGTGACCACCGCATGAAAGGGAGCCGGGTTCTTAAGATTGGACGTGGATGAGTCTGAAAAAGTTTCGTTCATACAGGTACCGTATCTGGTAACGGATTATTTTTAGCGCAAAAAGGGGCATGATTATGGCTGTTGTCGGGTTCATTGGTATTGGAAACATGGCCAGCGCAATTATTGGCGGTCTGATTGAATCAAATCTTGTGGCCGCACAAGACATTGTGGTGAGTTCAGCCACCAAGACCAAGCGCGATGAGTTTGCCCAGCGTTTGGGTGTGCGGGCGCTTGATACCAATGCTCAAGTTGCCGGTGAGGCCGATATTCTCATCCTTGCGGTAAAGCCACAGGTCCTGCCAAAGGTCACCGGTGAGATCCGTAATCTGGTACTGGCCGCTGGGCCACTCGTGGTCTCAATCGCTGCGGGTCTGTCCCTAGAAGACCTCGAGGAAATGCTTAGCCCCCAAACCCGCATTGCCCGGGTCATGCCAAACGTGAACTCCCGTATTCGCCAGGGTATGAGCGCGGTCTGCGCAAATGATGCCACCTCCCAGCCGGACGTGGATACGGTCACGGCTATTTTTGAAGCGGTGGGTGAAGTCGTCCAGATTCCGCAGGAGCAGTTCTCCGCGTTCACCGCTATTGCTGGGAGTTCCCCTGCCTTTGCGTTCCTGTTTATCGATGCCCTAGCACGCGGCGCTGTGGCCGCGGGTATGCCCAAGGCTTTGGCTACCAAGTGCGCGGCTCAGGCGGTCATGGGCAGTGGCGCACTCGTGCAGCAGTCTGAGCAGTCCCCATGGGATCTCATTGACTCGGTGTGCTCCCCCGGCGGCACTACGATTGCTGGGCTGCTTGCGCTCGAGGAAAAAGCCTTTCTGGCATCGGTAAGTTCTGCGGTTGCGGCCGTGATTGCACGCGATGCGGAACTGTCCCAAGAGATCTAACCCGGGGCGCCTAGTTGGCCCGGGTAGCTGCAGAAAATTGAGAACCATGATTGCCGTTAGTCTCCGCAATTGAAGCTGAACACAGTCAATGACAATGAGCGCCACTGTTGGTACCGGGAGCCGCAATGAACATCGGGAACCGCTATCACGCTGTAAACTGTTGTAGATGCACCGACCGGATTTGGTTAGGTGACGCGAGCCGGATTTAGCTCGCTGATCTCCGCGTAAGGGTTTTGCGCAGCTTTGACCATGCCATCTTTTCCAAATCCTGTCTGGAGTTCTGCGGTGCGCAACCGGTTTTCGGTATTCTCACGTCCAAGCGTGTTTTCTAATAGTTCGGCCCTGTCCGGTGCTACTTCTGTCTCCCCTGCTCATTCAACCGCTCGGGACAAGCGACGCACCGGTGTTGCTGCATGGGCAGCGCTCCTGACCGCGAGCGCTCTAGTCCTTGCCGGGTGCGCAACGTCGCCGGCTCCTGGTACCCCTAGTGCCTCAGGTGAGACTGAAGCACCAGCCCCCTCTGTCACTACGCAGACTCCTGGCCAGCCGGCGGACGGGAATCGAACCGAGTACCCGCTGACGATTGATAACTGCGGAACCGAGGTTACGTTCACGCAGCCCCCTAAGGCCGTGGTGACGGCGAAGTCCTCAACTACAGAGGCAATGTTGGCGCTGGGCTTGGGCGAGCGGATTGTTGCAACCACTTTTTCCGATGGCCCGCTGCCTACTTGGCTTGAGGAAGCCGGGGCCCAGGTCCCCGCTGTCACCAACCCACTGTCCGATCAGCTGCCGTCCATGGAAAGCACCCTCGAGTTAGCGCCGGATTTGGTGTTTGCGGGCTGGGAGTCCAACCTCTCTGCGGACGGCATTGGACCACGGGAGTCGTT